>DATBOZ010000084.1:0-24098 GCA_036561585.1 Candidatus Eremiobacteraceae bacterium
CGTGCCTTGCGGCCCGGCGAGCGGCACGTCGAATTGCTTCGTCACGAGCCCGCTGCGGCCGGTCGCCGAATACAGCAGCGACGTCTTGCCGTTGTCGTTGGCGATGCGATACGTCTCCGACTCGATCGCGCCCGAGGTATAGTAGCATTGCATCGTCACCGTCCACGTGCTGTTCTGGTTCTGGACTTCGCGGACGGCGTTGTACTGCGGCAGCCACGGCCGAAAGAAGAGGAAGTAACCGAGAACGGTGACGACCACGATGCTGCCGACGACGATCGCGGCGCGCGCGCGCTCGCTCACGCCGTCGCCGCCGCACCGAGATAGATGACCGCTTGCAGTGCGCGATAGATCGAGCGGAAATCCGGGGACGTGCACGCGATCGTGCGCGGTCCGAGACGGCTGATATCGGGGATCAATTCAAGATGGTCCGCTTGGGCTGTCGTGTACGTATCGATCTCCATCGTCACCGGCCGTGCAAGCTCGAACGGTTTCGCATCGCTTACGGCACACGCGCGCGCCGCGGCCTCGCGCAGGTCGGCGGCGACGGCCTTCGGCGACCGGCAGCGCGCGGCATGATAACTGATACTCTGCTTGGTCTCGACGAGTTGCGCCCACGGAATCAAGGCCTCGGCTTCGGCAAGCGTCGTGCGATCTCCCGACACCAGAGTGACCGGCACCCCGAACGCGCCGGCGAGGGCTGCGTTGATCGTGAGCTCGCCCACCGGTTTGCCGCCGAGCCGGCACTCGAAGATGACGCGCGGACTATACGTGTGGCCCATCACCGCCTCCGCGTCGCCGATCGCGCCGTGGTAGCCGACGAAAAAAGCGGCCGCGTGATCGGATCGGATGCCCTCGAGCATGAAGAGCGGTTTGAGGCGGCCGGAGACGAACGTCGCGCGTGGGTCGACGCGATGCGTCAAGATATTACGCATCTTGGAATGCGAATCGTTGACGACGACCGATGCGGCGCCGCCGTCAAACGCCCCCGCGACGACAGCGTCGACTTCGCCGGTCATGACGACTTGCGAGCGCTCGTACTCGCGCGTCGCCGACGGAAACACCTCATCCCAGTGGACGAGGTCGGCGCAGCCTTCCATGTCGACCGACACGAAGACAGCAGGGCCTCGCGATGGGGACAGCATGTCAGCGTTTTCGTTCTGCGAAAGGAAGCATCCTCGCAGGCGACGCACGAACGCCGAAGGAGAGTGCATTTGCGAGAACTCATCACCGCGCGTTGGCGCCGGGCCGCTCTGCTCGCCGACGGTGCGATGGGAACGTTGCTGTTCGCGCGCGGCGCGGCGTCGGGAACCTGCGTCGAAGGTGCGAACCTCGATCGGCCCACCGACGTCTCGCGCGCACACGCCGAATATCGCAGCGCAGGCGCCGAGTTCATCACGACCAACACGTTTGCCGCGAATCGATTGAAACTCGCCGGGCACGACCGCGCCGGGGAGTTGGATTCCATCAACGCGGCAGGCGTGCGATTGGCCCGAGCCGCTTCGGGCGCCGATGCGTACGTCGCTGCGTCCGTCGGACCTACGGGAGCATTGCTCCGGCCGTTAGGTCTGCTCGACGATCGCGAAGCATTCGACGTGTTCGCGGAGCAGATCGGCGCGCTTGCAAACGCCGCGCCGGATCTGCTGCAGCTCGAAACATTCGGCAGCGCCGGCGAAGCGTTGGTCGCGCTGGACGCTGCGAAACGCACCGCCCCGTCGTTGCCGGTCCTGGTCTCGCTCTCGGTCGTCGAGGACGGCACGACGCCCGCCGGCGACGACCTCGGCATAGCGTTTGCCAAACTCGAATTCGCGGGCGCCGACGCGCTCGGGCTCAATTGCGCCGTTGGGCCTCAGGCGCTATTCGATGCGCTGTCGCCATATGCCGGCGCGATCGATCTGCCGATCTCGGTGATGCCCAACGCAGGATTTCCGGAGAATATCGACGGCCGCACCGTCTATCGTGCCGCGCCCGAATATTTCGCGATGTTCGCGCGCGATTTCATCGCGCTGGGCGCAGCGATCGTCGGCGGCTGTTGCGGCACGACGCCGGACGTCATCAGGGCCATGTCGCCCGAAGTCCGCGGAAAGCCACTTTCTCGCACGGTGACGTCCGGCCGGCCCGCTGCACCGGCGTCGGTGCGGGAGCTCGTGCGACCACGGGCGGTGGCGAGCAGCGCAGCACGCGCGGCAACCTTGCCGGTAGACCGGCCGCTCACGGCATTCGAGCGAAAGCTCGGCCGCGAATTCGTGGTGACGGTTGAAGTGACACCGCCGCGCGGCGTCGACTACGCCGCAGCGCTCGACGGCGCGCGCCTCATACAAGAAGCCGGTGCGGACGCGGTCGACATCGCCGACAACCCGACCGCGCGACTGCGCATGTCGAGCTTGGCGCTCGCGCACTTGATCCGGCGCGAGACGTCGTTGGCGGCGATCCTCCACCTGACGTGCCGCGACCGCAATCTGCTCGCCCTGCAAAGCGAATTGCTCGGCGCTGCAGCACTCGACATCACCGCGATCCTCGCGCTCACCGGCGATCCAAGCAACATCGGCGACTTTCCGCGCGCGACGTCGGTCTTCGACGTCACTGCTTCCGGATTGACGGAAATCGTGCACGCGCTCAACGCAGGCCGCGACCTGGCCGGCAATGCGCTCGGTGCGAAGGCCCGATTCAAAGTCGGCGTCGCCGTCAATCCGCTGGCAGCCGATCTCGAAGCCGAACTTGCGAAGTTCGAGGGCAAACGCCGGGCCGGCGCCGACTTTGCGATGACCCAGCCCGTGTACGATATCGAGGCGCTCGCGCCGTTCATCACCCGCGCCCGCGCTTTGGAGGTGCCGCTGATCGTGGGTCTTTTACCGCTGCGCAGCTACCGCAACGCCGAGTATCTGCACAATGAAGTGCCGGGTATGTATATTCCCGATTCGGTTCGCGAGCGCATGCGTATCAGCCAAGATGGCGCGCTCGAAGGCGCTGCGCTGGCACGCGAGATGTTCGCCGCATTGCGTGAAGCACCGGGCGTGGCCGGTGCGTACATCATGCCGCAGGGCCGGTATGAAATCATTGCGGACATCATCCGCCCCGTGCAAAAGACGGCGAGCGGCTAGAACGGATCGCGGCGCGGCCGGGTTGGTATTCGGATAACCTTCGCATCGGTCGCGAGCAACTCGTCCATGACCGTCGGGTCGGCGTCGGCCGGCGGTGCCGTCCGCGATGGCTCCCGATCCTGCTCCGCGACGAGCAAGAGCAGCACGCCAGCGTCGACTGCCTCGAAGACCCGCCCGGCCCGGCTCTGATATTTGTCCGCGACAAGCATCGAGGCTTCGACGCGGCCGACGATCTCGTGATCGGCGTCGTAGACCCTGCCGTCGCTATCGACATGCCCGACCAAACGCGCACCGGCTTCGTCACCGAAGATCTCATTACCGCGGACCGCACCGATCACGGGGCCGGGGCCATCACCGAGCGTCACCGCGCCGGATGAATCGACGACGGCGACCACGGAGCCGCTCGTTCCATAGACGGGTCTCAAAGCCCAATCCTCGCTTCGCGCATCGACTCTTCGCGCGCGTCCAAGACCGCGTTCACGAGCTTATCCGCAAGTTTGTTCTCGTCGCGGCGCACATGGCGCACTTCGGCCCGCTCGAACATCGCGAGCAGCTTGACCGCAGCGGCGTGCAGCGGGCGCATCTTCGCGTCTTTGACCCGATACTTTCCCTCGAGCTGACGCACGACCAGTTCGCTGTCCATCCGGACCTCGACGTTGCGGCAGCCCTCGTCGAGCGCCCGGCGCAAGGTGAGGAGCAGCGCGCGGTATTCGGCCACATTATTGGTGGCGACGCCAAGGTATTCGCTTACCTCGGCGATGAGTTGGCCGTCGGCGCCGACGACGACGCCGCCGGCCGCGGCCGGTCCGGGATTGCCGCGCGCCCCGCCGTCGGTATAGATGATGCAGGTCCCCTTGTCGGCGCTCACGGCGTCTTACGATGCGGCGACGGAGCCGGCGTCGCCTTCTGGTACGACTTGAGCACTCTCCCGGGTTGGAGATAGACCTCGCCGTTCCGGTAGTCGAGCGTCACAGAGAAGTATCGGAGCACGTCGTAGCCGACCAGCCCATCTTCGTCTTCACCTTCGAACGCGGTGTGGCCATGCGTACGAAAGAGGAGGAAATCGGTGAAGTTGACGGCGCCGAAATGGTATGACGCGACTTGCGTCAACGTCTCCGGGATCTCGCCGCCAACGCCGCTCGCGGACAGAAATGGCACGATGGCGTTGACGCTGCGTCCGAGTCCTTCGTCGGCGACGTCGTCCGGATGCGCGTCGGCGAACGCTGAGAAAATGACGACTGCATCCGAACCGGTATCGAGGATGAAGTGTTGGCCGGTCGCGTTGCCCACCTGCACCTGGACGTACGGCACGCCGTCGTCGAGGATCGCGCCGAGCTGGACGCCGCTCGTGGGCGGCGTGAATTGATCCGGTGCCGTCGCGGTGACGATGCCTTGATCGTAATCGACGTTGACGACAGCGTTGGCGATGAAGTCGAATCCGAGGAGGCCGACGATCTTCGTGCCGTAGTCCAACTTTTGACTGAACGGCAAGCATTCGACGTACGTGTTGCGCATCGTGATCGGACCGATGCCGATCTCCGGAATCACGGCTTCTGTGGCCTCGTAGGACCCGGCCGTGGTTTGGATGGATCTGCCGAAGGTCTTCACGCCGATTTCTTTTGCCACTTCGCTATCGAGCACGATGCCGCCGGCTCCGGAATCAAGCGCGAAATCGAGTCCGCGTCCGTTGATGGTCAACCGGACGACGACCGTTCCTCCGGTCACGCTGCCGGGCAACCGGACTGGTGCGGCGCCGGCTGGGAATGTGACGATGGGCGCGCCGCTTTGGGGAATAGCGACGTCGGAGTCCGACACCGGCACGTTGAAACTGTCCGACGTGACGCGGTAGTCGAAGTCGTTCTCGGGCATCCCGTCCGCGTAGTGCGTGTGCCACGCGCGCATTTCGCCGTCAAGCAGGCGGTAGTCGCCGTACGTGATGGTCAGACGCCGTTCGGGATATGCTTCGATCTCGGTGTCGAGCAGCGAGGTCTTCTTGTCGATGAGGAGCCATTCCAAGCGGCCGTCGGGAGGATTCACTTTGAGCACGAATGCGGGAGAGGGCGTGTCGACTTCCCCGGCGAGGGTCACGTCCTTGGTCGGCGCAGACGTCGCGACGCGCAAGGCTTGATTGTCCACTTGATCGCGCTTGTGGACGCCGATCTGATCGATGAGAATGCCGTTCTCGTTCAGCCGCCAACGCTGCCCGTGAAATCGTCCGAAAGATGTCGTCACCGGGCCGCGCGTGTCGGTCTCGCGATAGTCGTCGCCCGTAGAGACGATGCGGGTGACGCCGCTGAGCCCATAGGCGGTGGTGTCATCGATTTCAACTTCGGTGATGATTTTTTTCTTCGCGGAACCTTCCGCGGTGCGCCACGCATCGAGGACCGTCTCCAGCTTAGCAGTGCTGAGGTGCAGCCCAACCGGCGGCGCGTCCGGCGCTAACGTGGCGACGGGCTGCGGTGTCGGTGCGGCGCTCCCTGCGACCGTCGTCACGGCGAGCAGGACCGTCGCGATGATAACCGCGATGGTCGTCCTGCGATTGGGCGATCGCATGGGCATCCTTTCGGCCCGAACCCCACCTGCCGGGACGAGACGCGCAACGGCAAGGTCGGCTGATTCCGTTGGTATAATGGCTATCGGTCCGCCCGTCAATGCAATTCACAGGAGCACGTCAAGCATGACCTCATTTTGGCGCGCCGCAGCGCTCGCCCTTTGCTTTGTTCTCGTCGTCTTCGCGGCCGGAGCCGGATTGGGTGGAGTGTCGGTCGCGAATGCGAGACCAGCGCGGCCGCATCCGTCACCTTCGCCCAGCCCCACGGCGCCGCCGACGCCGTCGATGACCTTCGACGAGATCCCGAACGGCACGTGGCTGATGATTCTCCAACCGGCAGGTCTGCCCGTGTATTCCGATATGACGCTGAAAGACGACGGCACGATCGTGACCGGTTCATGGAAGTACGATTCGAAGACCACATACCTGCTTTCGGGAACACGCCAAGGCTCGCAGATCAAGCTCGACCTCAAGCCTGCTGCCAAACCGGATTCCGCGCCTATCGGCAATATGAGCATCACGATCGACACGTACGCCGACATGTTCGGCAGCGTGACGGTCGGCGCGATGAACGATATGCCGTTCACCGCCGCGCAACACTCGCGCATTCCGCCGCCGGTCTTGAACACCCCAGCCCCCGACGAATCCCCCTACCCGTAGATGTAGTGCCGACCTTGTGGGGCCGACCTTCATGGTCGGCCATTTTTTCCTGTGGGGCCGACCTTTATGGTCGGCCGGCCGACGATAAACATCGGCGCCCCATGAACAAAAATAGGGCGAGCATCGCTCACCCTATTGCGTTGGACGTCGACTCTCGTTAGTGGAGCGGCGCGAGCTTGACGGGCAACTTCAGCGCCTCACCGACATCGTAAAACGCTTGATTGCTGATCGTGTGGTAGTCGAGATCGGCTTTTTTTCCGTAACCTGCCGCCTTGTCGATGTCGTTCATGACTTGGACGTGGATGCCGTGACTCACGGCTTTATCGAGCAGAAATTCGATTTGGAACACGCCGTCTGTGTCGGTGCCTGCAGTGACGAGCGTGGTCGCCAACTTCGCGCCTGTCAGCTTCGGATCTGCCGCGGGCAGCTTGATGCCCTTTGCGGTTGCGATCTTGAGCGAATCATTGACGGCGAAGTCAAAGGTCTTCAGCCATTGCGTGACGGCTGCGGCGCCGTACTGCTTGCTGAGCTTTGCCACTTCGGCCGTCACAGTCGCTTTCCCGACCATCGCCGTGAGTGCCGCAGCGGTGGAGTACTTCGCCGGTCCGCCGCCGGCCATCACGAGTGCTGCGGTGACGTTGAGCGCCGGCGCGCCGGTGTACACTGGACCGCCGAACCGTCCATGCATCGCGCCGCTTACCATCGTGTCTTTGCCCATATCAGTGGGCTTGGTCATGGCGCCGGACATGCTTCCGCCGGCCATCGCAGTGGTTGCGGCAGGTGCCGCCGTCGCTGCAGTTTGACTTGTGTCGCTGCTCGAGCTGCCCGAATTGCCGCATGCCGACAACGTCATGGCCATCATCGCTGCCAGCCCGAGACCGGCCGTGGTGCGAACAAGATTCATTGAAACGCGTCTCCTTACTTAAATTCGAGTGACGTACCCGATAATATATCGATACGAAAGCCGTTTTGGATCTTTTTGCCGCCCTGGTCCATCGTTAAACCATGCTTGGCGGGACGGGAATGGTCGGGCCGACTGGATTCGAACCAGCGATTTCCTGCCCCCCAGACAGGCGCGATAACCAGGCTTCGCTACGGCCCGACAATGAAATATAAGGGTTTTGGACCCGTTGTACCTCCCTTGCCCACCCGGCGTCCCCATCATTGGGGTCTAAATCGAGATCGTCATCGATTCGTTTCCGCCGTGGCAAGTGACGTCCTTGCCGGATCGCCCGTTGAAATCGAGCAAGAACGTCAAGCTGGTCGTGCCGTCTCCGGCATCCGCCGAGCGGTCGAAAGCGTACGTCACACGCTGCGTTTGCTTCGGCCGAAGCGGCTGCAGTCCGACTCGACCGACCCGCTCGTCGTCTTGCAGCACGTCGAGCGATTGCAGCAAGTTGCTCGGCTGGCGTACGACGCCGAGATTCGAAACGGATATCGCGACTGTGAGGTGTTTCAGCGTGCCGTTCACCGTGACGGACGCAACGTTCGCGGATACGATGCTCGGGTTAGCGCACGCTTTGTCGGCGATCGCGGCTGCGAGCAAGAGTGCAAGCATGTGTGGTCCCCCGTTCGATTCGCTCCTTAACGCTTCCGCGCGACGACTCGCCGCACGGCGTCCTTGATGTGCGATATGCCCATACCGTAGTACTCGATAAGTTCGTCGGGCTTCCCGGATTGGCCGAACTCGCCTTGCACGCCGATGAACTCGATCGGCGTCGGCAGCTTAGCGGCGAGAATCTCCGCCACGCGGGACCCCATGCCGCCGAGCACGGTGTGCTCCTCCACCGTGACGACCGCGCCGCAGTTCGATGCCACGTCGACAACGGCGCGCTCGTCCATCGGAGTTACCGTATGATTGTTCAACACCGTGCAGTCGATGCCGTCGGCCGCAAGCTCCGATGCCGCGATGAGCGCATTGTACGTGAGGATGCCGCACACGATGATCGCCACGTCGCCGCCCCGGCGCAAGACCTGCGCCACGCCAATTTCAAACGGCGTGTCATCAGTCGTGATGACGGGAGATTTCTCGCGGCCGAATCGCAGATATGTCGGACCGATCGCTGCGGCGACGGCTAAGGTGGCCTTCTTCGTCTGCGGGGCGTCGCACGGCACGACGACGGTTATGCGCGGGATGCATCGCATGATCGAGATATCTTCGATCGCCTGATGCGTGGCGCCGTCCGGTCCCACAGAGACGCCGGCGTGGGCACCGGCGATCTTGACGTTGACGTCGTTCAAGCAAAGGTTCGTGCGCACTTGTTCCCAGGCACGCCCAGGACAGAACATCGCGTAAGAAGCGACGAACGGAATCTTTCCCTCAAGCGCAAGCCCGGCGCTCATCGCAACCAGGAGCTGTTCTTGCACGCCGATCTCCAAAAAGCGGTCGGGAAACGCTTCGGCAAATGCCTGCATGCGCGTGGACTCTGTGAGGTCAGCGCAGATGCCGACGACGTTTTTGTCGCGTTTGCCCGCCTCGACGAGGCCCTCGCCGAATCCATTGCGCGTGGGTATTTTTCCAACTTTTTCGCGGTCGAAAATGTTTGCGGCTAACTGGAGTCCGTTCTCCAAGCCATGTGGATCACTCATGCTCGGCCCGCAACTTTCCGGCAACCGCTCGAAGCTCTTCGAGGGCGACCTGCGCTTGCTGCGAAGTCGGCGGCTTGCCGTGCCAAAGATAGTCGCCTTCCATGAAATCGACGCCTTTGCCCGGAACCGTGTGGGCGATGATGACGGTCGGTTTTTCGTGAATCGATTTGACCTCTTCCAGCGCATCGACGACCCGGCGCATGTTGTTGCCGTCGATTTCCAAAACATGCCAGCGAAATGACTCGTACTTCTCGCGTAAGGGTTCAAGTGGCATGATCTCTTCGGTGTCGCCTCCGATCTGGATGTTGTTGCGATCGATGATGCACGTGATGTTGTTGAGCCGGTACTTGCCCGCGAAGAAGGCTGCCTCCCAGTGGAGGCCGGCTTGGTGCTCGGCATCGGACGTGACGCAATACGTACGCCATGCCTTACCGTCCATGCGGGCGGCATAGGCGAGGCCGCATGACTGCGCGAGGCCGGCACCGAGCGGACCCGACGTTGTTTCCGATCCCGGCAGTCGCGTCCGTTCCGGGTGGCCTTGCAACGGACTGCCGAACTTGCGCAGCGTCATCAGCTCGCTCACCGGAAAATACCCTGCGCGCGCCATTGCCGCGTAACGCACCGGACAGATATGGCCGCACGAGAGAATGAGCCGGTCGCGGTCAGGCCACGATGGATCGTCCGGCCGATGCCGCATCGTATGGAAATACAACGCGGCGAAGACGTCCGCCATATCCAGTGGGCCGGCCGAGTGCCCCGACCCGGCTTCGACCAGCATTTCGATGATATCTTGTCGGATGGTGTTGGCGCGCTCTTCCAGCTCGATGACCCGAGCATCCGGCATCGTCATGGGTGGGGTGGCTCCTCATTGTCGTCGACCTTCGGTCGAGTGCCGCGGTTGCGCAAGCGAATGTAAAATTCACGCGAACGCAATCGCTGGCCGGTGTGCATGACACTGGTTCGGGAAGTTGTCGACGACGGCACCCCTTGCCTCCAGCGATGGAAGGATCTTCTCGCGAAATGTCGCTTTCATGAGTGCGCGATTCCAGCGCTCGACTTTGCCGTTGGTTTGAGGACGTCGAAGCTTGCCCTAGTACGAAATCGCTATTTACCCCGCTTCCATAAGAGGAGGCACGTCAGAGCGGCGCCGCCGACCGCAAACAGGATGAGCAGTCCATCGCGCGTAGCGCGTGCCGCATCGCGTCTTTCATCTCGCATGTAGCGCAGTTCTGGGAAAGCATCATCGCGTCGGCCACCGCGATCGTCGATCGCCATCTTCATCACTTGTGCGGGATGGAGCGCCAGCCGGTTCGTCGTCTGTGCGACCTGCTCGCGACAACTAAAGCCGTCCGCGATCACCAGCGCCCGTGGGTCGGCATCCCGGACCTTGGGCAGCAGCACGCGCTCGCCGCACTTGATCGACACTTCATAGTGTGCGGCTTCGAAGCCAAACGCTCCCGCCATCCCGCAGCAGCCGCTGTCCGGGGCCTCGTAATCCAAGCCCATCTCATCGAACAACCGCATCTCAGCCGCCCGATCAAGTACGGCTTTGTGATGGCAATGCTGGTGGATGACGGCTTTGCGCGCGAGTCGAGGCACCGAATAGTGCGGCGCCTTGCGCGCCAAGAACTCACTCAGCGTAAACACTTGATCCCGCAGACGCCCGGCGTCTTCATGATGCGGCAACAAGTCGCTCAATTCATCGCGAAAGACCGACACGCAACTCGGCTCGAGCCCGACGACGCAGACGCCGGCGCGGATGTCATCACGCAACGTTTCAAGAACATGCTCGAGCATGGTCTTTGCAAGTTCCAACATTCCGTAATCGTACAGGGGCCGTCCGCAACACAATTCGATGGCCGGCAGCACCACTTGGAAACCTGCGTCCTCGAGGACTTCGACTGCGGCTTGCGCCGTCGTGGGGTGGAAGTGATTGTTCCAGGTATCCGGCCAAAGAATGACGCGCTGACTGCCCAGGTTTCGCGCGGGCCGCGTCGAGAACCACTGACGAAAGGTCCGAGGAGCGAAGAGCGGCAGTCGCCGGCGCGGCGCAATGCCGAGGCCGAGTTTGATCAGATCCCGCACGAGCGGCATGTGGCCGATCGCGTTGGCAAGCGCCGGCGCAATCGAGGCCGCTCGCGCCCACTGGAACATCAACCCAAAAACGTAGGCACCGATGGGACGCGGCCGGGCTTCGTAGTAGTGGGATAAGAACTCCGCCTTGTAGGTGGCCATATCCACGTTCACCGGACACTCGCGCTTGCAGCCTTTGCACGCCAAACAAAAGTCGAGCGCATCCTTGACGGCCTCGTCTTGCCAGCCGTTGCGCATCGGGTTGCCTTCGAGCATTTCGAACAGCAGGCGCGCGCGGCCGCGCGTCGAGTACGCCTCTTCGCGTGTCGCCATGTAGCTGGGGCACATCGTGCCGCTTGCGCGCTGCCGGCATTTGCCCGTGCCGACGCAACGGTTCGCGGCAACAGCAAAACTCCCATGATCGCGGCCAAAGGCAAAATGCGTCTTCGGCTTCCACGGCGCGTAGTGCGGTCCCCAGCGCAGATTTTGATCGAGCTTGTACGCATGGACGACTTTGCCGGGATTCATCTTGTGGAGCGGATCCCAAATCGACTTGAATTGCCAAAATGCCTGGACGAGTTCGGCACCGTACATGATCGGCAGCAATTCCCCGCGCGCTTGGCCGTCGCCGTGTTCGCCCGAAAGCGAACCGCCGTGTTCGACGCACGTCCGCGCCATCTGCGTCGCAAAGCGCCGATACTTGGCGATTCCCGCTTCCGTGAAGAGGTCGAAGTCGATCGACACGTGCACGCAGCCCTGCCCGAAATGTCCGTACATCGCGCCGGTGTAATCGAATTCGCGCATCGTCCGCTGAAAGACCCGGATGTAGCTGCCGAGCCGGCTGGGGTCGACTGCCGAATCCTCCCAGCCGGGGTAATAATCGGGCTGGTCGGGAATCTTGGAGGTCGCGCCCAACGCGTTGTCGCGCAACTCCCATAACGCTTTTTGTTCCGCGCGTTCTTGGATGAGCCGAATTGGACGATGGTCGCCGGCACGATCGAAAGCGTCCATGAGCGCGCGGGCGCGAGCCGCTGCTTCTTCTTCCGATTCGCCGCCGAACTCGCACACGAGCCAGGCGTTGCCTTCGCCAAATAGGCGGCGGCCTTCGGAGGTCGATTCTCCTTTGAGATCCATGTAGCGAAACATCGACTCGTCCATGCCCTCGAGCGCCAGAGGGCTGAACCCGTCGCAGAACGACACGGCGTCGGCCGCCGAGGGGAGGTCTGGAAAACCGATGACGAGGAGTGCGCGGTAAGGCGGGCTGTGCACCAAGCGCACTTTTGCCTCGAGCACCGTCACGCACGTGCCCTCCGTGCCGACCAGCGCTCGCGCGACGTTGAACCCGTTTTCCGGCAAAAGCTCGTTGAGCGCGTAACCGGAGACGCGCCGCGGAATTTTTGGGAAGCGCAGGCGAATTTGGTCGGCATACGTGTCGCGCAGCGCCTTCAGGCCCGCGTAGATCTCGGCTTTTCGACCCCCTTGCGCGATGATGTCCGCCAGTTCGGCATCCGACGTTTTGCCGACGCGCATGCGCAGCCCGTCGTAGGTGATGATGTCGAGCTCCTCGACGTTCTCCTCGGTCTTGCCGGCGTATTGCGCGTGCATCCCGCACGAATTGTTGCCGATCTGTCCACCCAACGTGTTGCGATTGTGCGTTGCGGGATCGGGGCCATAGGTGAGGTGCTTGACCTCGGCGGCGTTGCGCAGATCATCCGTCACGCATCCCGGCTCAACGCGCGCAGTGCGTGCGTCGAAGTCGATCTCGATGATGTGGTGCATGTACTTGCTGAAATCGATGACGACCGCAGCATTGCAGGTCTCGCCCGCAAGGCTCGTGCCACCGCCCCGCGATAGCACCGGGGCCCCGAATCGCCGGCAAGCCGCAATCGTATATTCGACGTCGAGCGAATCCTTTGGGACCACGATACCGACCGGCACCTGCCGGTAGTTCGAGGCATCCGTCGCGTACATCGCTCGACTGCCGCTGTCGAAGCGCACCTCGCCACGGATCTTTGATCGCAGCGCCGCTTCGAGCGCGTTTGCGTCGACGTCGAGATCCCATGCGTTGACCGCGTCGGGCCTCATGGTCGTCTTCGGCCGGTTCTCGTCGTTCATCGGCACGCTATTTGTGTTCCCCTTGGCGGCGGCGTCCAGCCTCTCAATGATCAAGACCTCTCCGACTAGCTGTGCCATGCGGCGCGTACCTATCGCGGTCCTCGTCCCCTGGGCGGCTTCCCGTTCGGCAGGGATGCCGGGCGGCACGCGCATGCAGGGCGCGTAGCAATCGGGCCGCAACTTGGTCAAACGCATCGCACGAGCGAATTCGGTGGAAGAATTTGTGAAACTGACGAAGCCGCGAAAAACCACGTCGACGATTCGCTTCAGCGCCAAGTTGTTGCGGCCTCACGCAGACAAAAAGACTGGATCGTGGACGCTCACCTTGCCCAAGAACGCGGATGCAAAGCTTCCATCACGAGGGGTGACGTTTATCGAGGGAACGATCAATGGCTTCCCTTTTCGAGCCGCACTCGAACCAAATAGCAATGGGAGTCGCTCGATCATGGTGGAGAGAGCAGTAGGCAAAGCTGCGTGCGCCGACACCGGCGACCCGGTTTCACTGGAGATCACGCGGGCCGGAGAAGAACCGGAGACTAGAGTGCCAAGCGATCTACGCAAGGCCCTTGCAGCCGCCCCGGTGGCGCAGACGTCGTGGGCGGATATCACCCCTATCGCGCGCCGAGAGTGGATTCTCTGGATTAGCTCGGCAAAGCAGCCCGAAACGCGCAGCCGCCGGATCGAGAAAGCGTGCGATATGCTGGCCTCCGGCAAGCGTCGAGTATGTTGTTTTGGCGGCCTGAAGTGGCTGACGAAAGATCATCCGACGTCAGGCGGGTCGTGGCGTGAGCTGCCAACGGCACCACGTCGTATTCCGCGGGGATCGACAAAATAGGCGACGCGTGCAAAACCGCCTAGGGCAGTATCCGAAAACGACCGAACTTATGCGCGTGACCGCGCACGATCATCCGACCGCACTCATCAGTTACAGCCACGACTCAGCCGAGCACGAACAACACGTGCTCGAACTGTGCAATCGATTGCGTGCGCGAGGCGTCGACACGGTGGTGGATCAGTTCCTACCGGGCGCGCCGAGCGAAGGTTGGCCGCTGTGGATGGAACGCCAGATCGAGCAGCGCGACTTCACGCTGATGGTATGCACGGAAGCCTATCAGCGGCGGTTTATGGAGACCGAAGCCATCGGCATCGGACGCGGCGTCGTCTGGGAAGCGCGGATATTGCGCAATCTCCTCTACGAGGATTCCGAGCGGCACGGTCGCATCATCCCCGTGCTCTTCACCTCCGATGCGCGCAGATTCGTGCCGACGGTCTTCCGCGGAAACTTCTACGATCTCAGCGACGATCGCGGTTTTGATGGCCTTATCCGACATCTGCTTCGCGAGCCGGGAGCGGAGGTGGCGGCGCTCGGACCGCTCGGCCCGCAGGGAAGCCGGTGGAGCGCGTTCGAGCGTCCATGGCTGGTTCCAGACGCGATGCGCACGCGCTATTTCACCGGGCGCGAACAGCTGCTCGAGAAAATCCGCATCCAGCTCACCGAACATCATCGTGCAGCGGTGAGCGGCCTGGGGGGTGCCGGCAAGACGCAAACCGCGATCGAGTACGCGGTGCGTCACCGCGCGGAGTATCCCGATGGCGTGTTCTGGATCAACGCCGAAAACACGAGCGTGCTCACATCGGGATTCGTCGAGATCGCGAAGGCGCTTCGTCTTTCCGTCGCGTCGTCGAACGACCAAGATCGGATCCTGCGGGCGGTACTCGAATGGTTCAACGGAACCGGGCAGTGGCTGTTGATCCTCGACAATGTCGCCGACCGCCGCGACATCGCCCCTTTTGTGCCGCAGCGAGGCAAGGGGGACGTCCTCGTCACGTCGCGTGAGACCGTCTTCCAGGAGCTCGGCATTGCGCGTGCGCTCGACGCGCTCGAACTCGACGCGGATGAAGCGCTGCGATTCCTGGCCGTTCGCGTCGGTCGCCGTGAATTGGAGCCTGCCGAACGCGCCGGCGCCGCGGATCTAGCCGCCGAGCTCGGCAATCTGCCCCTCGCGCTCGAGCAAGCGGCGGCGTATATCGCGGAAAACGAGACAACCTTCCAAGATTACCTACGCGCGTTCCGCCTGCGCCGCGTGTCGCTCCTTGAGAGGGCAAGCGGGCTTGTGTCGCGCGACACGGTCGCGGTGACATGGGCCGCGAACTTCGAAGCGGTCGCGCGTGACTCGCCGGCCGCTGCGGATGCGTTGTGGCTCATCGCATTTCTCGCACCGGAGGCGATCCCGTTCGAGATCTTTGAAAAAGGTGCATCGGTCCTCGGCTCGTCGATCGCGTCCGCGCTCTCCGACGCCGACGCGATGGCGATGGCAGAGTTGCTCCGGCCATTAGCCCGCTATTCGCTCATCAAATCGGACGTACGGTCGCGGACCTTCAGCGTCCATCGTCTCGTCCAGGAAATCGTTCGTTCCGGAATCGATCCCGGGTTGCGAAAGACGTACATCGAGCGTGCGGTGAGCGCGATCGACGCCGCGTTCCCGGAGACCAAATACGCGAACTGGTCGAGATGCGAAGCACTCGTCGCCCACCTCTTCGCGATCGACGAATGGCTGACCGCAGACGACACCGGCGGAATTCCCGCCGCTCGAGCGTTTAGCAAAGTCGGTGACTATCTCAACCAGCGCGGACGATATCAAGAGGCGAAGCGGATTCTCGAGCGCGCGCTCGCGCTCGGGGAGCGAGCATATGGCGCCGGTGATCCCGACCTCGCGACGACGCTCAGCTTTTTCGCCCGCGTGCACGAGAACCTGGCGATGTATCCGGAAGCGATCGCACTAGAAGAACGTGCGCTCAACATCCGCGAGCAAGCGCACGGCCCCGAACATTCTTCCGTCGGGATGAGTCTGAACGGCATGGCAAACGCGTACACGTATCTTGCTCGGTTCGACGATGCGGAGGCTTTATACGCGCGCTCGCTTGCGATCCTCGAACGCACGTCTGGACCTGATGCTCCGTTCGTCGCGATCGCGCTCGGCAATTTGGGAAACATCCACATCTTTCAGGGGCACTACGCAAAGGCCAGGCCATTGTACGAGCGTGCCATCGGGATCCTGGAACGCTCGGGGGGCGCGAACGATCCGCGGATGGCGACGAGCACCAATAATCTCGGCGACGTGAATTTCTTTCTCGGCAGCTATCGCGAGGCGGAGGCGCTCTACGAGCGCGCGCTATCGATCTTCGAACGAGCGCTCGGCCCAGACCATCAGCACGTCGCGTTCCCTCTCGTCGGTCTCGGCAACGCGCTTGCGAAGCAGGGACGTTTCGAGGACGCCGAGCCGTTCTTCGTGCGCGCGGTCGCCGTTCGCGAGGGTGCGCTCGGGAAAGACCATCCACAGGTGGCGACAAGTCTGACCGCACTCGCCGATTTCTATCTGCTGGTCGAGCGGTTCGACGACGCGCAACCGCTTTTCGAGCGGGCGCTGGTAGTCCGAGAACGCGTCCTCGGGCTCGACCACACCGACGTCGCGGCAACTCTTGTCGGGCTCGCCTCGCTGTTGAAGCACAAAGGGCGGACCGACGAGGCCGTCGCGCTCTATCGGCGCGCGCTCACGATCAGGAAGCGCCACCTCGCCGCAGACCATCATGAGATCGACGAAGTCCGCCAGGCGCTCCGCGACCTGAGCGCCGCCTTGGAATAGTCGAGCGAACTTCGTCTGCTACTGCGGGCATTCGAGACTGATCCGGAAATTCGGCGGGTTGACTTTGTACTGCGGTCGGTAGGTGATTTTTCTCTCGGTCGCCGCGTCGAACGTCACGATGAGCTTGACCGGCTTGTCCACAGTATCAAACGGAATTTGGACGAACAGCTGCTGATACGTGAACGAACTCCCGGGCGCGAATACGTGCCCTGCAAGTTGGTAGAAACTCCCCGACGTGCTAACCCCGGCATCCGAGGTGAGCGTATCGCCGTTTCCAAGCACGAGCTGCTGGATGGAGATAAAGGTATCGCCCGCCGCAATCGATTGATGTGCGAGACTCGTCCAGTCTTCGGTGACTTTCCAGCCGGTCTGCGGCCCGCCGTCATTGGGATAGGGCGCGGTGGCGGTGACGCGCATACGCCACACGCCGTTGGACATCCACTGGTTCATGCAGCCTTGTACGGCTGGAATTTCGAACGACCCGCCCTGCGCGCTCTGCGTGCCGCTGGCCGTGCAGTCGAGTTTGATGTGAAAATTATAGTGGGATGTGGTGAATTGCGGTTTACTCTTGAACTGCGCGAGCTTCCCACCGTCAAAGAGAATCGTCACCGCTTTCGGTTTGACCGTGGGGTTCAGTGCGGCGGCGCGAAATACTTGCGCGTACGTGAATTGCGCCGCCTGCGAAAGCGAGTGACTCGCGACCACACCCATCGACATCGTGTTGGTATCACTATCCGACGCTTTGATCGAACTTCCGTCGTCGAGCGCAAGCACCTGATCCTTGAGCAATGTATCGCCCGGTGCGATCTCCTGGCTCGTGCCGTTGCGCCAGGATTCGGTCACCTGCCAGCCTACTTGTTGCGAGCCGTCCATGTACGGCTCCACTTTTGTCACCTTGACCCGCCAGACGCCGTTGAACACCCACTGATTCATGCAGCCTTCGGTTGTGGGAGCCGTCGCGCCGCGCACTTCGGTCGAAACGAAGTTGAAAGCAAGGAGTGCAAACGCAGCGGCGCACACGAGCAGTCTGAATCGCGAGTTCGATGCCATCATCGGTCTACCGCCTTTTCAAGCGCACGAGAAATTCCAATGATCTTTCGGACCTGAACCGAGCGTACCACGACGGGCGTCCTCCGGGCGTCCAAAAGGTGAGAACGCAGGGCGCGTACCTGGAGACGCGGGCTTGACGAGCCGATACTAAGGGAGTACGAGCGAACACTCCTCTCGACGAAAGAGCGCTATGAAGTCGCATTCATTTCCCGGCCCGTCCTATCTGGCGGCAATGGCTTTCGCGGCCTGCGCCGCCTTCCTCGTCACTGGCTCGGCGCCCGCACCTGGGGTGATCGTCCCGTCGGCACCGCTTGCGACGATCGTCCGGGCCGCGCTTGTGCAAGCGCCCGGAAACTTCGCCGCGTGGCGCGCGGGAACGAGACGCTCCAGCGCAGATGGCATCGTCTATAAGCCGACCGCTGCGATGAACCACATCTGCACTGCCTGCGACGTGATCGACGAATTTGCGACGGCGGATTCTGACGAGCGCTACGCGCTCACGTTTCAATGGATCGTCCCCACGTCGTGGTCGCGAGCGCAGACCATCGCGTATATCCAGGTCCACATCGGCGAACTTATGCCGAACTTCACCGCCAGTCAAGGCACGGACGACAGCGGCGAAAGCTGGTTCGATTGGTCGAAGGGAACGCCGACGGAGTTTGTGTACGTCAAGACATTCTCGGAGAAGTCCGGAAGCGGCTTTGAAGTCCGTGTCGGACACTATCTGCAAAAGAGCGTGCACTTCACGCCGTATGCGCGCTTGAGTGCGACGCAGCGTGACGCGCTCGCCAAGGCGGTCCGGAATTTCGTGCAGTTGGGTGTGCAAAACGGCTCGGACAATTTCGTATCCTTGCGCGGGGCCGCAACCGATAAGGACAACAACTTCTTCGATACCAGCGTCGCGTTCGGAGAATTCCTGAAATCCTGCGATGTCGACGGCATCTTTTCGGCTGAGCACGCAAGCGGCGGCACCTCGAAGTGGATTCTCGAATGCACGACGCCGTCGCTTGGCGGGACGAAGAGCGACGTCGAGGCGATCATCCAATCGGCGGTGGCAGCTGCATTGCCCGACGGCTTTGTGGTGACCACCGATCCGAAATACCTTGGTACCTCCGACTTCCGGTGGGATCGAAGTTCTGACACGATGGACGTCGAAGTGTGGGCATTTGACAACAACGACGGCACGTTCGACTATCACGTCCAGATGTATCACTTCACTTCGTAGCGGCCGGCGCGCCGATCCCGGGCGTCGTCGCATATGAGCAAGAAACCCTAGCCGAGGCTCCCCGCCTCGGGACCTTTCTCGACAGGTCGAAGCGGACGGCACGGAAGAACATGCTGTTGTTCCGCCCCGGACTGTAGAAGGTCGAGCACGGATGTCAAGACTGCTTCCCGCGATCGTCGCGTGCGTTTGCGCGCAGTTATTTGCAAGGCTTCCGGCGCATGCGAGCAGCATTCCGCAGCTACAGCACATCATCATCATCATGCAAGAGAACCGTTCGTTCGACAGTTATTTCGGCACGTATCCCGGCGCGAACGGCATACCGATGCGCGACGGCCACCCGACCATCTGCAATCCGGATCCGCTCAACCACACGTGTGTCTACTCATTTCATCAATCCAATTTGATCACTGCCGGCGGGCCGCACGACACGCCGACGTTCAAAGCCCAATTGGACCATGGGAAAATGGATGGCTTCGAGCGCGAGGCTCGTCGAAACGGTTTCCCCGTAGACGAAGTGATGGGATACTACGATTCGCGAGAGTTGCCCGACTATTGGGCGTTTGCGTCGAACTTCGTCCTGCAGGACGCGATGTTCTCGTCGGCGACGCAGTGGAGCATGCCCGAACACCTCTATCTGGTCTCGCAATGGTCGGCGACGTGCGGTATTCCAAACGACCCGATGTCGTGTGCGTCGACCGATCCGTGTTGCTTGCCCTCACCCGGCGGTTTTGAGTGGACGGATATCACGTGGCTGCTGCATCGCGCGGGCGTCTCGTGGAAGTACTACGTCTTCACCGGCCGCACGCCGGACGTGATCAACCCAAGTGAAGACGACGGCGTGCACGGCATTTACTTGCCGCAAGACCCCGCCATCGCCAGCGATTTCAATCCGTTGCCTGCGTTCAGCGACGTCGCACAGGACGGGGAACTCGGCCGAATCGTCAACGGCGCGACCTTCAAAGCGGACGCCGCCGCCGGCACGCTTCCAGCGGTGAGTTGGGTGGTACCGAACAGCGGCCACAGCGAACATCCGCCGGCATCGCCGGTCGTTGGCATGCACTATGTTTCGGGGTTGGTCAGCGACGTGATGGCGGGTCCGGATTGGAGCACGAGCGCGATCTTCGTGGTCTGGGATGAGTTCGGCGGTTATTTCGATCACGTACCGCCGCCGCAGGTGGATTGGTCCGGTTACGGATTTCGGGTTCCCGCGCTCGTCATCTCTCCGTGGGCGAAGCACGGCTACATCGATCACCAAGTCTTGAGCTTCGATGCGTACGACAAGTTGATAGAGGACGTGTTTCTCAATAGCCGGCGTCTCGATCCGTTGACCGACGGACGCCCCGACCCGCGGCCAGACGTCCGCGAGAATTATCCCGGCCTAGGAGATTTGCTGAACGACTTCGATTTTTCGCAGCCGGGGGCGTGGCGCGCTCACGGACGGACCGTCATGACGACCCACTCGCCGCCCGGATCGCGCGTGCGGCCCACTTCCTTGAAGCCGGCCCGGGTATAGACCGCGTGTGCGGGCGCGTTGTCGGGCCGCACTTCCAAGCGCAACTCTTGGATGCCCCGCTCGCGCAGATAGGCAACGCCCGCGTTGACGAGCGCGAACGCGACCCCTTGCCCGCGTGCAAACGCGGCGGTGGCGATGTTCAGCAGTTGTGCATCACCGCTTGTCCGGAATTCAGCTGAGGATCGAGCGAACGCGGCCTTATTGGCGAACAAGCGGGCGGCGTGCGCCCAGACGATCCCGTACCTCCCGCACAGCGCACGCCAGGCCCAACGCAATGGAGCAAGCCGGACGATTGCCCGGCGTCGCAACGCGCTCACCGACGACGTGATGAACGCGTACCCGAGGAGCGTGCCCGCAGCATCACGGGCGGCAAGAAACCCGCCGGGTTCTACCTCGCGCGCGAACGACCAAACGTCGATCATCGCCTCGGGCCGCGGGGGTTCGCCATAGATGTATGCCGCGCTGTCGTGGAATGCTTCGAGAAATATCGCGACCGCGGCTGCCATCTCGCCAGATGTGATCGGCCCCACGTCGACGTCGCGGGGATTCGCCACCCCGAACGCCGCGACTAGCGCTTCTTCGCCTTGTTCACCGAATCGCGCAGGTCTTTGCCCGCATGAAACGCCGGAACTCTTCGCGCTGGAATCGTGAGCTTCTCACCAGTCTTCGGATTGCGGCCTTCGCGCTTCTGGCGCTCGCGAACCTCGAAACTCCCGAACGGAATAAGTTGGACCTTTTCGCCTTTTTGCAATGTCTTCTTGATCTGGTCGAGCACCGCGTCGACGATCAAGCCCACTTCGCGCTTGGTGGTCTCCTTCTCCGTGGAGACCGACTCTGCGACTGCATCGATCAGCTCGGCCTTGGTCATCGCTATCCTCCTCAAGCGGCTGCGGGAAATATCACGAAGGCTGCGGCTTAGACCGCGCCCCACGCTTTCCTCCCCTTTGTCCGCTCAATCCCTTTATTTGTCAAGCATTGCGGTGACAGCCCGCAACGCGAGAAGATAGGATTCTGCGCCAAAGCCCGCGACGACGCCATGCACGGCGGGCGCGACGACCGACGTGCGCCGGAATTCCTCGCGCGCGAAAATATTCGTCAGGTGGACTTCTACTTTTGGTACGCCGGTTGCAGCGAGCGCGTCGTGGATGGCGTACGAGTAATGCGCGTATGCGCCTGGATTGATGACGATCGCGTGACCCGCGGCGGCGGCGCGATGCACCGCGTCGATGATCTCACCCTCTGCGGAGTATTGCGACGAGGTGATATCGCAGCCAAGTTCCGATGCGAGCGCGCGCAAAAGGGCGTCGACGTCCGTCAACGTGGCCGAGCCGTAGACGTCAGGTTCGCGTGTTCCGAGGAGGTTCAAATTCGGCCCGTGGATGACTGCGACGGTCTTACGGGATCTCGCGGCACTCATAACGCGCCTGGTTCGGCAGGAACGCATCGCGCTCCGCTCTGAAATCGGCGGCATGGATTCTGACTATCTCGCAACGGCGATGGCTGCCGGAGATTCGGCGATCGTCATCGCCGCGCGCACGACGCGCGTGGTCGCCGACGCGCAGGCTCGTCACGGCTGCGGGCCGACGGTGACCGCCGCACTTGGCCGTCTGCTCACCGGCGCCGTGTTGATGGGGTCGTCGCTGACCGGACGCGACCGTATCGCGCTGCAAGTGACCGGCGACGGCCCAGTACGCCGGCTGACCGCCGAAGCGATGGCCGGCGGCCGCGTGCGAGGCTACCCCCAGCTGCCGGACGTCGACGTGCCGCTCAATGCGCGCGGAAAATTCGACGTCGCGCGGCTTGTCGGGCGCGGATCGCTCCACGTCACGAGGACGTTCAGCGATTTTCAGCCGTACACGAGTGCGGTGCGATTGGTCAGCGGCGAGATCGGCGAAGATCTGGCGCATTATTTCGCGAGTTCCGAGCAGATCCCGACGATCGTCGCGGTCGGTGTATTGGCCGGACCTTCGGGCGTTTTGGCGTCGGGGGGATTGTTGCTACAACTCTTGCCCGGAGCGGATGAGAGCACGATCCGCGACCTCGAATCGCGCGTCCACGCGCTGCCCGCGGTCAGCGGCATGATCCGCGACGGCGCGCCGCCCGAGGCGCTGATCGACGCGTACGCCGGCACGCTCGACCCGCGCGCGACGGGAACCCATGAGGTGCGATTCGACTGCCCGTGCGACCGCGAACGCGTCGTCAAAGCATTGCTCGGCCTTGGCAGGCCGGCGCTGGAAGCGATGATGAACGAGGACGAGGCGACCGAAGCACGGTGTGATTTCTGCGGTGAGGTCTACCGCTTCTCTCGCGACGAGCTGCGGGAAATCGTGACGTCCGCGACTAGGTCAGCCTGACGAATTGATGGTTGCCTTTTTGAAGCACCTTACCGCGCCAATTTCCATCGATGCGCTTGACGTCGTCCACACGCGCCCCATCGACTTTGACGGCGCCCGCCGCGATCAAGCGCGTTGCGTCGCGGTTTGATTCGGCAAGCCCCGCGGCCACGAGCACTTTGGCGAGCGAAGCGTCGTGCAGATCTGCGGAGAGCGCGAATGAGGGGATCTCGTCGGGCATCTCCTTACGGATGATGGTTTTCTCGAAATGCGCGCGCGCGTCGGACGCGGCTGCTGCACCGTGGTAGAGAGAGACGATGTCTTCGGCGAGCAGCATCTTCGCATCGCGCGCCGCGAGCGCTCCTGAAGCGAGATCGGCCAAGAGCGCGTCGGTCTCCGGCTTCGGGCGCGCGGCTGCGAGCCGCCAGTAGCGCTCGAGCAGCGCGTCCGGCAGCGACATCACCTTGCCGAACATCTGCGCCGGCTCTTCGCGCAGCGCGATGAAATTGTTCAAGCTCTTGCCCATGCGCTGCACGCCGTCCGTGCCCTCTAAGATCGGCAGCGTCATGCAGATCTGCGGCCGCTTGCCCATGTCGTCTTGCAGCCGCCTGCCCATGAGCAGGTTGAAGAGCTGCTCCGTGCCGCCCAGTTCCACATCTGCGTCGAGGATCACGGAGTCGTATGCAACGGCGAGCGGGTAGAGAAACTCGTGAAGCCCGATCGCGGCTCCGTCAGCATATCGTTTGCTGAAATCATCTCGCTCGAGCATGCGAGCCACGGTGGTGCGGGCAGCGAGCGCGATGACCTCGGCGAACGCGAGCCGGTCGAGCCATTCGCTGTTAAAACGAACCTCAGCGTGGTCGATATCGATGATCGCTGCGGCCTGCTCGGCATATGATCGCATGTCGGCGCGGATATCCTCGGCCGAGCGCGGTTTGCGCGAATTATCGCGACCGGTCGGGTCGCCGATGCGTGCAGTGAAGTCGCCGACGACGAGAACGGCCGTGTGGCCGCAGTCCTGAAAGGCGCGAAGCTGCCGCAGGACGACCGCGTGACCCAGGTGCAGCATCGGACCTGACGGATCGATGCCCAATTTGACGCGCAGCGGCCGTCTTTCTTTCAGACGAGCGGCAAGATCGTCGCGTGAGACCACGTCGACGCAGCGCTCGGTGAGAAGACCCATCTGTTCGTCAGCGCTTCGCATCCGCCAGATGTTTGTGGGTAGGCGCTGCTTGCCCTCGTGACAT
>DATBOZ010000085.1:0-16300 GCA_036561585.1 Candidatus Eremiobacteraceae bacterium
CCTGCATCGATGTGTTATACTACCGTGGGCTATCGGACTGGACATTTCGTTCGCCGACGCCTGAAATTTAGGACCGCATTCGGCCCTAGTTAACGTAAAAGACGTGGCCTGTCCCCTCACCGGGCGGGCTGGAAAGAAGGCTCCTCCTTGTCTACAGCTGCATCCGTCATCTCCATGAAGCAGTTGCTCGAAGCCGGTGTGCATTTCGGGCACCAAACCCGCCGTTGGAACCCGAAGATGGCGAAGTTCATCTTCCAAGAGCGTAACGGCATCTATATCATCGATCTCCAGAAAACCGTCGTCAAACTTCGTCAGGTCTACTCGGCCGTGAAAGAGATGTCGCGGCGTAGCAAGATATTTCTGTTCGTCGGAACCAAGAAGCAAGCGCAAGACGCCATCAAAGAAGAAGCCGACCGCTGCGGCATGTATTACGTCACGCAGCGCTGGCTCGGCGGAACGCTGACCAACTTCCAGACCATGCAGAAGCGCATCACGCGTCTGCGCGAGCTGGAGCGCATGCGCGACACCGGTGCGTTCGAGGTGCTTCCGAAGAAAGAAGTGAGCTTACTCGATGATGAGCTGCAGCGGCTCGAGCGCTTTCTCGGCGGCATCAAAGATATGCCCCGCCTGCCGGACGCGGTCTTCATCATCGACCCGCGCAAGGAACGGATCGCGGTCCTCGAAGCGAAAAAGTTGAAAATCCCGATCATCGCGGTCGTCGACACCAACTGCGATCCGGACGAGATCGATTTCCCGATTCCCGGAAATGACGACGCCATCCGCGCGGTGAAACTCATGGCCGGCAAGATCGCAGATGCTGTGATCGAGGGACGGACCGAAGCTGAATCGGGTGGCGAGCCCGGCGAACCTGTCGCCGCGGCGACGCCGGCGGCCCCGCCTGCAGCGCCCGTCACCGCGCCCGCGCCGCCCGTCACCGCGCCCGCGCCGCCCGTCGCTGCACCCGCCTCATCGGCGGCGCCGGCCGTGACAGATCTCGAACCGGCGACATCGCCCGCAACGGCCGGCTGACGCCGGCCACTTTTTTGATTGAAGAACAGGATATGGGTAGCACAGGAATGACCGCTGAGTACGCACCGACCGCGCAGGAGATCAAACGATTGCGCGAAGCCACGAACGCGCCCGTGATGGATTGCCGGCGCGCGCTTGCCGAGAGCGCGGGCGACATCGAAAAAGCGACCGAGTTCTTGCTCAAGCGCAGCCAACAGATCGCCGAGAAGAAATCCGGCCGCGAAGTCCACGAAGGCTTTATCGGCCACTACATCCATCAGGGTGGGAAGATGGGCGTCCTCGTCGAGCTCGCATGCGAGACCGACTTCGTCGCGAAGAACGACACCTTCAAGAAGCTGGCGCACGATATCGCCGTCCACATCTGCGCATCGCGTCCGCTGTTCGTGCGCAAGGACGACGTGCCCGCGGAACTCGTCAAGGAAAAGGAAGCGGAGCTCGGCGCAAAAATCGAGAAATTCTACGAGGAGTCGGTGCTTCTGGAGCAGCCGTACGTCCGCGACGAAAGCAAGACCATCGCCGACCTCATCGGCGCGACGATCGGCGTCCTCGGGGAGAACATCCAGGTGCGCCGTTTTGCGCGCTTCGACATCGGCGATAACTAAGGCGTGATGAAGAACGGCGAAAAAGGCAATCCGGTCTATCGCCGCGTTCTGCTGAAGCTCAGCGGCGAGGCGTTCGGCGCAAGCGGCGCCGAGTCGATCAATGCCGACACGCTCTATCTGATCGCGAGTCAGATCAAAGAAGTGGCGGAAGCGGGCGTGCAGATGGCCTGCGTCATCGGCGGCGGCAACATCTGGCGCGGACGCGCAGCCGGTTCGGCGATGGACCGCTCGACCGCGGACTACATGGGCATGCTCGCCACCGTCATCAACGGACTCGCGCTGCAAGATGCGCTTGAGAACATCGGCGTGACGACGCGCGTCCAGACCGCGATCTCGATGCACCAAGTCGCCGAGCCGTACATCCGCCGCCGCGCGATCCGGCACTTGGAGAAAGGCCGCGTCGTCATCTTCGCAGGCGGAACGGGTAACCCGTACTTCACCACCGACACCACCGCGGCGTTGCGCGCGCTCGAAATCGGCGCCGAAGCGATTCTCAAGGCGACGCAAGTCGATGGCGTCTACAGCGCCGATCCGAAGATCGATCCAGCGGCCGTCCGGTTCCGGACGCTAGATTATTTGGAAGTGCTCAAACTCGGGCTATCGGTCTTGGACAATACGGCGCTCACGTTATGTATGGACAACGGACTGCCCATCGTCGTGTTCGAGCTCATGCGCAGCGGCAACATCAAACGCGTCATATGGGGCGAGCCGATCGGCACGTTTGTCGGGAAGGCGGAAAGCAGTGCTACCCCAACTTTTTAAAGATCTCGAGGACCGCATGAAAAAGGCGGTCGATAACGTGCGGTCAGAATTCACCTCGATCCGCACCGGGCGCGCGAACACCGCGCTGCTCGACCACATCCTGGTCGAGGCGTACGGCAGCGAGATGCCGCTCAAACACGTCGCCAACATCAGCGTGCCGGACGCCCGGAGTCTCGTCGTGCAGCCGCACGACAAGTCGTTGCTCGGCGATGTGCGCAAGGCCATCGAGAAATCGGATCTCGGCATCGCGCCCAACGTCGACGGCAACGTGATCCGCTTGGGATTGCCGCCGCTGACGGAAGAGCGCCGAAAAGAGCTTGTGAAAGTGGTCCACAAACGGGCGGAAGAAGGCCGCGTGGCCATCCGCAATATCCGTCGCGACGGGCACGATCATCTGAAATCGGGCCAGAAGGACGCCAAGATCAGCGAGGACGAGGCGCGGCGCGCGAACGACCAGATCCAAAAGCTCACAGACAAACACATCGCCGACGTCGATTCGCTCGTGCAGAGCAAAGAAAAAGAGATCATGGAGGTGTGATGGCGTTGGCCGCCGCACCTGAAGAAATCCAATCCTCCGCAAACGGTTGTGCAGTATGACGCTCGATGCTTCGGCCGCAGCCTTGGCGGGCCTCGATCCCGCCAATATGCCGCGCCACGTCGCGGTCATCATGGACGGCAATCGGCGCTGGGCGCGCGAACGGCGTCTGCCTGCGGTTGAGGGTCACCGCCGCGGCGTGACGGCGCTGCGCGAACTCGTGCGCACTTGCAGCGAGCTCGGCGTGCCGATGGTGACCGTCTTCGCGTTCTCCACCGATAATTGGAAGCGCGATGCGTTTGAGATCTCGCTGCTCCTCGATCTGCTCGTGCATTTCGCGGCCGCCGAAGAAGCGGAGCTCAAAGAGCGGGGTGTGCGCGTCCAGGCGATCGGGCGCATCGACGAATTGCCGATCAATCAGCGCGAGGCGTTGCGCCTGCTCGCAGAACGCACTTCGGCGAACGACCGCGTGCTTCTGAATCTCGCCATCAACTATAGCGCCCGCGCGGAACTCGCCGATGCCGCCCGATCGCTCGCCGTCGATGTCGCTGCCGGCCGGCTCACACCCGCCGAGATCGGCGAGGAGACGTTGCGGCAGTACCTCTACACGAGCCGCCTCCCCGATCCCGACGTGCTCATCCGCACCGGCGGCGAGATGCGCCTCTCGAATTTCATGTTGTGGCAGCTGGCGTACACCGAACTGCACGTCACCGACGTGTATTGGCCCGATTTCCGGCGCGCGCATCTCTTGCATGCGATCGCCGATTTCCAAAAGCGCGCCCGGCGGTTCGGCGGGTCGTGATCCGCGACGCGGCTGCGGTCCGACGTGGGGACGCGCTGCGCGCCGGCTTGAGTTTCCGGCGCGTCGTCAACGGATCGATCGTCGCCGCCGCGGGCGTTGGCTCTGTGTTCTATCCGCCGGCGCTGGCCGTGATCCTGGCGGCCATCGCCGTGTTCGGCATCGTCGAGCTGCGCAATCTCGCACGCCGCACGGGCGGGGATTTTTCGCTGCCGGTCGCGCTGTGTGGCAGCCTCGCGTACGTGCTCTTGCCGCTGTTCGGCTTGCTCCAGCGATTCGAATCCGCGTTGGTCGCGTTCATCGTCTTGTTCTCGATGCTCTCGGCGTTCCGGCACGGTACCGCGACGTTCTTCGAACGCTCGAGCCGGACGGCATTCGCGGCGCTCTACCTCGGCAAGCCGCTGTCGTATTTTCTTCTGCTTCGGCAGAGCGGTTCGCCCGAGCACGGCATTGCCATCACGATCTGGACGATCATCGTGGTCGCGCTCACCGACATCGTCGGCATGATCGCCGGCATCAGGCTCGGCAAGACGTCGCTTGCGCCGCAGCTCTCGCCGCGCAAGACGTGGGAGGGCGCGATCGCCGCATTCATCGTCGCGACGGGTGCGGGCGTCGCGCTCGGATTGGCGCCGCAGATCGGGGCTCCGTGGTGGCTTGGACTCGCGTTCGGCGCCGCGGTTTCGTGCGCGGCGGTCGTCGGCGATCTTGCGGAGTCCGCGCTGAAGCGCAACGCGCACGTCAAGGACTCCGGTGAGATCATCGCAGGCCATGGCGGTGTGCTCGATCGCTTCGATTCCTATCTCGTCGCCGGCTTTATCGCCTACACGGTGCTCGGAGCGGCAGGCGGGCTCTAGACGTCGCATGCGGTCCATCGCCATCTTGGGTTCCACCGGTTCGGTCGGACGGCAAGCGCTCGAAGTCGCGCGCGCTCATCCCGACCTCTTTCGCATCACGGCGTTGGCGACCAATGTCCGCGTCGACGTGCTCGCGCGACAAGCCAACGAGTTCAGGCCTGCGGTGCTCTCGGTCGGCGCGCCGGAACGCATCGACTCGCTGCGCGCGCTCCTCGCGTACGAGCCGCGCATCGTTTGCGGCGCCGAGGGTTTACATGCCGTCGCGCTTGCGAGCGGCGCGCAACGCGTGCTCGCGGCGATGGACGGCCTCGCTGCGTGGCCCGCGCTCTATGCAGCAGTGCAATCCGGAGTCGACATCGCGCTTGCGAACAAAGAGATCGTCGTCGCAGCCGGCGAGCTGCTCTTCGCGGCGGCCGCGGCATCGGGTGCGCGTGTTCTTCCCGTCGATTCCGAGCATAGCGCGATCTTCCAGTGCCTCGAGGGTGAGCGGCGCTCGGACGTTCGCAGCGTCGTCTTGACCTGCAGCGGCGGACCTTTTTGGGATTTGAGTTTCGATGAGATGCGGCGCGCAACGCCGGCCGAAGCGCTGCGTCATCCGACGTGGACGATGGGTGCGAAAAACACGATCGATTCCGCGACCCTCATGAACAAGGGATTGGAAGTGATCGAAGCGAGCCGGTTCTTCGCCTTGCGCGCTGATCAGCTCGACGTCGTCGTGCACCGCTCCAGCATCGCGCACGCATTCGTCATCTTCGGCGACGGCTGCATCAAAGCGCAGCTCGCCGCGCCGGATATGCGGTTGCCGATCGGCTACGCGCTCGCGTATCCCGACCGCTTGCCGACGTCGCCCGACGATGCGGCGGCGCGCAGCGCGATCGGCCTGGGTGGCGAAAAAGTGACGCTCACCTTCGAGTCTGTCGACGAAGCGCGCTTTCCTTGCCTTCGGCTCGCATTTCGTGCGCTGGAGTCCGGCGGGACATACCCTGCCGTGCTCTCGAGCGCGAACGAAGAGGCAGGACGCGCATTCCTGCAAGAGAAAATCTGCTTCACCGACATCGCGACCTTTGTGGCAAAATCGCTGGACGCGCACCAGGTTCGCGAGGCGACCGCTGACGCCGTGGCTGAATCGGACGTTTGGGCTCGCGGCTACGTTCGCGCCGCCATCCTCGCCACCGCGCACTAGCGCACGGAAGCACATCTTGATCGATCCGACCTCTCTCCCGCTCGCCCTGCTCCTCGCGTTCAATCCGGCCGTCATCGGGCAAGTCGCGATTTTTCTCCTCATCCTCGCCGCACTGGTCGTGTTCCACGAGTTCGGCCATTTCGTCTTCGCAAAACGATTCGGCGTGACGGTCGAGGAGTTCGCGGTCGGATTTGGGCCGCGCATCGCGTCGGTGACGCGCGGCGGCACGGCGTACAGCCTCAACGCGCTGCCGCTGGGCGGCTACTGCAAGATGCTCGGTGAAGATACCGCGGACGACGGCACCGCCAACCCGGGCAACTTCCAGCACAAGTCGCTCTGGCAGCGCATCGTCATCATCGTCGCAGGTCCGGTCTTCAACCTCGTGCTAGCGGCGATCGTCTTCGCATTCATCGGTGCCTTCATCGGCGTGCCCAAGGGCTCATCGAATATCGTCGGTCAGCTGGCTCCCGGATATCCGGCCGAGAAGGCGGGACTTCAAGTCGGCGACCAGATCGTCGCCTTCAACGGCGCACCGGTCAAGAGCGGCGACGAACTCATCGACGCGATCCATCGCGAAATCCACAAACCGGTGACCGTCGAGGTCCGGCGCGACGGCGTCATCAAACAATTCGCCCTGGTCACAGCCAGTAAAGTGCAGGACGGCAAGACGGTCGGTGTTCTCGGCTTCACGCCGGACTTTGCGATCGCTCGCACGTCGGTGCTCGAAGGTATCTCGTGGGGATTCACCGCCGTCGGGGATTCTATCAACGCACAGGTCGTCGGCATCGCCGGTGCGATATCGAATCACGATGCGTCGGCAATCCGAGGTACGGTCGGGGTGGCTCGGGTGGTGATCCAAGCGGAGAAGATGGGCCTGTTCTACGTGCTGTTTCTGGCCGGCCAGCTATCCGTCGTACTCGGTCTCTTCAATCTCTTACCGATTCCCGCGCTCGACGGCGGCCGGCTCGCATTTCTCGCCGTCGAAGGCGTGCGCGGACGACCGGTCGATCCGGAAAAAGAAGGTCTGGTCCATCTGACCGGATTCGCGCTCATCATGGTGCTGTTCGTCTTCATCACCTACCACGACATCATGCAGTGGATCAGCGGAAAGGGCGGCATTTGAGCTTGGACGAGGTCCCGCAGTGGAGCGGCGTCCAAACGCGGAATCCGGATCCGCCGCCGTTGCCGGCGCGGCGCAAGACGCGCACGGTCAAAGTCGGTTCGCTCGCGATCGGCGGGGATGCGCCCGTCTCCGTCCAGTCGATGACCACGACCAAAACGGACGACTGGGCCGCCACGCTCGAACAAGTGGAGCAGCTCGCCGCCGTGGGTTGCGAGATCGTCCGCATTTCCGTGCCGGATGCCAAAGCGGCCGCGGCGTGCCGCAAGATCAAAGCCGGTGCGCGCGTGCCGCTCGTCGCCGACATCCATTTCGATCACCGGTTCGCACTCGCGGCCATCGAGGCGGGATGGGATAAACTCCGGCTCAATCCCGGCAACATCCGCGACCCGCAGAAAGTGCGAGAAGTGGTGCGCGCTGCGCAAGCGCAATCGATGCCGATCCGCATCGGCGTCAACATGGGCTCGCTGGCGCCGGATATCGTCCAGACGCTCGGCCGGACACCGGCCGGCATGGTCGAATCGGCTCGCCGACACATCCGGATTCTCGAAGAGCTCGAATTCGGCGACATCGTGGTCTCGCTCAAATCGCACGACGTGCGTTCGACGGTGAGCGCCTACCGTATGCTCGCCCGCGAATGCGACTATCCGTTCCATCTCGGCATCACGGAAGCCGGCACGCTGCGCACCGGTACGGTGAAGAGCAGCGTTGGGCTCGGCATGCTCTTGGCCCAGGGCATCGGCGACACGATCCGCGTTTCGCTTGCCGCCGACCCGGTCGAAGAAGTGCCGGTCTGCTGGGAGATCCTCAAATCGCTCGGCATTCGCGAGCGCGGTGCCGAGATCACCGCCTGTCCGTCGTGCGGCCGGGTCCAAGTCGATATCCTGAAGCTCGCAGAAGCCGTCGAACGCGTGACGGCGGAATATCGCGCGCCGGTCAAGGTCGCGGTGATGGGCTGTGCCGTCAATGGTCCGGGTGAAGCGTCGATGGCCGACGTCGGCATCGCCGGCGGCAAGGGCATGGGCCTCATCTATCGCGACGGTGTGAAAGTCCGCTCGCTTCCCGAGGCGCAGCTCTTAGACGGGCTCCGCGAAGAGATCGAAAAGGTCATCGCCGACCGCTATCCGGAGTATCGATAGCCGCGAGCGCGCGTTGCACGCATCGTAGGGTTTTCGCCCGGTCGCCGGAATTGAAGCCGCATGTCCAAAGACGCCGAGAAAAAAGAAGTCAAAAGCATTCCGGCAAAGGCCGCGGATGTCTCCGATTGGTATACGCAGGTCTGCTTGCGGGCGCAGCTGGTCGATTATGCCCCGGTGCGCGGTTGCATCGTCCTCCGCCCCTACGGGCACGCGATTTGGGAGAACATCAGGGCTGAATTCGATACGCGATTCAAAGCGACCGGCCACCAAAACGCGTATTTCCCGCTGCTCATCCCCGAGAGTCTGCTCGTGCGCGAGGCCGAACACGTCGAAGGATTCGCACCCGAAGTCGCGTGGGTGACCGAAGGTGGCGGCGAAAAACTCACCGAGCGGCTCGCGATCCGGCCGACGTCGGAAGCGATCATCGGCGTCATGTACGCCCGTTGGGTGCAGTCGCACCGCGACTTGCCGATCCTCATCAATCAATGGGCGAATGTCATGCGCTGGGAGAAATCGACCCGGCCGTTCTTGCGCACGCTCGAATTCCTCTGGCAAGAAGGTCACACCGCGCATGCGACCGAGGCCGAGGCGGCGCAAGAAGTCCAGCGCATGCTCGAAGTCTATCGTGAGGTGGCCGAGGATGTGCTGTGTCTGCCCGTTATCAGCGGCCGCAAGAGCGAGCACGAGAAGTTCGCCGGCGCAAGCGCGACGTTCGCGATCGAAGCGCTCATGCCGGACGGCAAAGCGCTGCAAGCCGGCACGTCGCACGAGCTGGGCCAGCATTTCGCGAAGGCGTACGACATCAAGTTCACCGACGTCGACGAGCAGATCAAATTCGCATGGACGACATCGTGGGGCGTTTCATGGAGAATCCTGGGCGGATTGATCATGGCGCACGGCGACGATCGCGGCTTGGTCTTGCCGCCTTCCGTCGCGCCCTATCAGGTCGTCATCGTTCCTATCGTGCGCAAAGGCGATGAGGCGGTCATGCCGGCGGCGCGCGAGCTGCTGCGCTCGCTCTCCGGAATCGCCCGCACCCATCTCGACGACCGGCTCGAGCAGACGGCGCCTTGGAAATTCAACGAATGGGAGATGCGCGGTGTGCCGCTGCGCATCGAGATCGGTCCGCGCGATGTCGCCGCAGATCAAGTGACGATCGCGCGGCGCGACACCCTCGAAAAGGTCGCGCTGCCGCGAGCCGAGGTGGCGACCCGCATTCCGCAGCTGCTCGAAGACGTGCAACGGACGATCTACGAGCGCGCGCTTCGCTTTCGAGATGAGCACACGATCACGGCGGAGACGCGCGGCGCATTGATCGAAGGTTTGAAGAGCCAACGAGGATTTGTCAAGGCGGCTTGGTGCGCCAGGACGCAATGCGAGCTCGATATCAAGGCGGAGACGAGCGCCGTCTCGCGCGTTCTCGCAGGCGCCGCTCCGGAAAAGTCGACGTGTGCGTTCTGCGGCTCGCCGGCAAAGGCGATCGCCTACTTCGCGCGCTCGTACTGACGAAGTAACCGTGCCGCTGATCTTAGCGTTGGCCGCCGCGGTGTTCATGTATCACCACGTCTCGCCATCGGTACAGCCCGGAAGATATGCCCGCGCGCTGACCATTTCACCGCAAGAGTTCGGCGATCAGCTCGCGTGGCTTCGCGCGCACGGCTGCGCGATCGTGCGCGCGTCGACGATCGTCGCCGACGCCCGGGCCGGCGCGCTTGCGCCTTGCGAAGTCGCCTTGACGTTCGACGACGGATACGATGACGCGGCTGCCTTCGTCGCACCGATGCTGACCCAGGCCGGCGCGACGGGCACATTCTTCATCGCCACGGGAGAGGTGGGCTTGCGTGGGCATCTCAGCGTCAAAGATGTTCGATCGCTCGCAGCCCTCGGCATGGAATTGGGCGCGCACACGGTGCACCACGTCGATCTCACGCAAGTATCCGCACGTGCATGCGCCGCAGAGATCACGACGTCGCTTGCGATGCTGCATGCGTGGACGGCCGAAGACGTCACCGACTTCGCGTATCCATCGGGACGCTACAACACCAGCGTCGAACGAACCGTTGCGGCCGCCGGCGCGCGCCGTGCGTTCACGACAAATCCTGGAGGCATCAACCGCGCGACGGTCCGGGACACGTTTGCGTTGCCGCGCTATCGCGTGCTGCACGGCACCGGTATTGCGCTCTTCGCATCGGTGCTCGGGTCTGCGGCGCCGGCGGCCGTCGCATATGCAGCCCGCTTCGGGTCCGCATACGTCCCCGTGCGGTCGGCTCGAGTGCTGCTGTCGATCGCCCGCAAGCGCGTCGAGGGGAACGACCCGGCGGTCGCCGAACGCATCGCCGTCAGTCTTTTGCGCGAAGATTTCCGGGAGCCGATTGAAAAAATTCGCGTGTTGACCGTGCCGGCGGCGAGCGTTGCCGGCATCATGTTATCCGGTTCGGATCTGCACGGGCCCGTGACCGAGGGCCAATTCGAGACTGACGCGCGGGCGATGGCACTCCTCGCGCTCTCGGATGCGCCACGCGTGTCGGAAGTCGACGTGTGGGCGACCGTGCCGCAAGCCGTCGCCGCCGGCACGATCGTCGCGGGCGATCTCGCGGCGCCGACCGAAAGCACCGTGTTCTCGCTGACGTTGCGCCGCGACGCGCCGGCAGCGCGCATATTTGTGGATAAGAATTGGGCGGCACGACTCATCCAGGCCGCGATGCCGGCCACGCCACCGAGACGTTGAAGAAGAGCATGACCGATCAAGACGATTCGTATCAAAAATCGACGTTGCCGAACGGCATCCGAGTCGTGACGGAGCGGATCGCGCACGTCCGTAGCGTGAGCCTGGGTCTGTGGGTGGGCATCGGCTCGGCACACGAGGACGGTGCCCAGCGCGGCATCTCGCATGTCATCGAGCATATGCTCTTCAAGGGCACGCCCAGCCGCAGCGCGCGCGCGATCGCCGAACTCATGGATTCCATCGGCGGCAACCTCAACGCTTTCACCGACAAAGAAGCGACCTGCTATCACGCGCGGGTCGTCGATGTCCACGCGCCGCTCGCGCTCGAAGTGCTGTCGGATATGTTCTTGCACTCGCTCTTCGATCCGGCCGAACTCGCGAAAGAGAAACAGGTCATCCTCGAAGAGATCCGCATGTACGACGACTCGCCCGACGACATCAATCAGGATCTCTTCCTGCGCTCGGTCTGGTCAGGCAGTCCGCTCGGTGAGCCCATCATCGGCTACGCCGAAACGGTCTCGAGCATCACGCCCGAGTTGATCCGCGCGTACATCGCAAACCGTTATACGCCGGCGAGCGTCATCGTCACCGCGGCCGGCAATGTGGACCACGACGCATTTGCAGCGGATGTCGCGCGTCTGCTCGGCGGTATGCGCAGCGGCGTAACCGTGCCCGACGCGGCGACGCCGCACTTCCATCCGGTTCGGGTCGTGCGCCACAAAGACAGTGAACAAGCGTACCTCATGCTCGGCGTCGAGGGAACTTCGTCGTCGGACGAGCGCCGGTATCCGCTCTCCGTCCTAGACGCGATCGTCGGCGGCGGCATGGCCTCACGGCTTTTCCAGGAGATCCGCGAGAAGCGAGGCCTGGTGTACAGCGTCTATTCGATGCACAACGCGTACCGGCCGGGCGGAACGTTTGCGGTGTCGGCCGCCACGCGTCCGGGCAACGCCGCCGAGGTCACCGCGCTCGTGCGCGCCGAACTTGCTTCGGTCGCGGCGTCGGGAGTCACCGCCGAAGAGATCGCGCGTGCGAAGGAACACCTCAAAGGCGGGCTCTTGCTCGCGTTGGAAAGCACGAACACGCGCATGATGCGGCTCGGGCGGAGCGAACTCAACGTCGGGCGCCATATCCCCGCCGCGGAAGTGGCCGCGCGCATCGAGGCGGTGACGAAACCGGAGATCGACGCACTCGCTGCGTCGATGTTCGGCAAGGCCGGCATGGCCCTGACGGTCGTGGGCCCGGTCGAAGACGATTTCGACGCAGGCGTGCTCGCGGAGTCGGCATAGCGCCAACGAGTGGAAGCATTCCGGCAATTCCCCGATCTGTATCTCCTCATCGCCGCGGTCCTGTACATGTTCGCGCAAGCCCTGCAGATGGGCACCGGCGCTGCACGTCTCGCCGGCGTCCGGACAAAGCGCGTCGCAACCGGACTGACGCTCTTCAATCTGTTCGCGACGACCGGGCGGCTCCTGAATCTGTTCTATGCGCCGCTGCTCTCGTCGTTGACCGACCACGCGCGCAATACCCACGACATCACGGGCTTCGACGGCAAGATGCGGCTTGTGATGGTCGCCGCGACCATCGGCGCCGCGCTCGGCGGCGCGCTCATCCCTTGGTCGGTGAAGATATTAGAACGCGGCATCGGCACGTTCGAACGGACGGGATCGCTGGTGACGGCGCTCGGACGCCTCGCCACACCCAGCGTATTCACATGGGTGTTTTCTGAATTCCGGCTGCCCACTGCGGACACGCTGCGTTACAGCGCGAAGTCGCTGCCGAAGGCGTTTCTCGTCTGGAACATCGTCGTGACGGCGTTCTGGGTGGCCGGTCCGCTGGCCGCACTCTACGCGAGCGTGCTCGCGCCCGACGTCACCGCGACGTGCATCGCGCTCTCCGGGCTGATCACGGGTGTCGCGACGATCACGCTGACGCTCATCGTGGACCCGGCGGCTGCGCTCATCACCGACCAAGCCGCGATCGGACAGCGGCCCGAAGCGGACGTCAAGGCGATGCTGTTGTATCTCGTCATCACGGCCGTCGCGGGAACGCTGCTCTCGCAATTGCTCCTCAGCCCGGCCGCGGGGGTGATCGCGTATGTGGCGAGGTTCCTCTTCATTCATGGCATCCATCAGCACTAAAGGCGCGGCGTTGGTCTTCGCCGCCGCTGTCGCTTGTGGCGCTGTGGCCTGCTCGGGCGGCAGCGTGTCGCGCTGGATGGTCGATCTGCGGTCCTCGCAAGGAGACACGGCGCTCGACTCGGGCAACGTCGCGGAGGCGCTCGGAGAATACGACCTCGCACTGCGCCTCGATCCGAAGAACGCGCATGCGCGCGCCGGACTTGCGAAGGCCTTGACGCTGCGCGCGCGAGCGGAGTTCGCCGACAGCAAACTCGAAGAGGCCGCGGCCGACATCGCGAAGGCTCACTTTTATGCGCCGTCCGACGCGGTCACGCAAGCGCTTGCCGGCCAGATCGAGCAGGCGACGATCCGCCGTGAGGTCGTCGTTGCGAACTACCCGCTCTACGGTTCGATGGCGACCTCGATCGCCGACTCGTTGAAGACGATCGTGTCGACGAACGCGCAGATCTCCAAAGAGCTGAAGGGTTTTCGCGCCGACTACGACACCAATCACCTCACGAAGGCGATCGTGGAATCCTACGACTTGGAAGATGAGGCTCATCGCGCCACGCTGCGGCTCATCAGCTACCGTGCCCTCGTGCAGTCCGGCGCGGTAAACCGTCAGGCGGCGGCTGCGGCCGACGCGCCGAATCTTTTGCCGATCCCTTAGCGCATCGCGCCGCGAAGTTCGGGCAGCCGTTTGCCGATAACCAAACGGTGAAGCCTTCTCCGACCATCCCGCATATCGGCTATCTCGACGGATTGCGGGCCCTGGCCGTTTCGCTCGTCGTCGTAAGACACGTCGTTCTGTTCGCGCCCACATTGGCCACGGGTATCTGGCTGCATGTCTTCGACGAAGGCGCGCACGGCGTCGACTTGTTCTTCGTCATCTCAGGCTTCTGTCTTTCGTATCCGACGTTGGTCGCACTCAAAGCGGATGGCGGCACGCGCTTCAACATCGCTGCATTCTTTTCAAAACGCATCGTGCGGATCATTCCGCCGTATTGGATCGCGCTCGGGATCATCATCCTGCTCGGGCAACTCGTCATCAACGCGGGAGCGCCGATCGGCCAAACCTCGATCTCGATGCCGTCGATTTGGCAAGCACTACGCCAACTGGTGTTCTTCGACCACACCGACTTGACGAATTCGTCGTTCTGGAGCCTCGCAGTCGAGTTCCGTTGGTATCTGGTCTTTCCGATCGTGCTCTGGCTGTGGGTCTTTCAACGCCGTGCGTTTTGGACCGTCATCGCCGCCTGCGTCATCGCGTATCAATTCACGCTCGCCGGCGGAGTGGACATGGGGACGCTCCCATGCTTCATGCTCGGGATCGTGGCCGCGGCCGTTCAAGTGGACGGACACGCGATTAAAAAATGGGCGCCGGCGCTCCTCCCCGTCGCCGTCGCGGCAGCCGTTTTGCTCGAACCCACGCGCGGCATCTATTGGCTCGGGCAAGACCAGTTCGGCTGGCACGTCGCGGCATTCTTGTTCGTGGTGAGCGCCGGAACGCTTGCGCCGCTCCGGGCGGCCTTGGCGTGGCTCCCGCTTCGCATGATCGGGCTCGCGTCGTACAGCATCTACTTGATGCACCAGCCGCTGCTCGGAATTCTTATGGGTCGCACGACTTGGTGGACCGCCGTAGGTCTGATGTTCGTCGTCTGCATCGCGTTCTGGTTCATCTTTGAGCGCACGGTGCTGCTCAGCCGCGTTCGCAAGCCGCTCATCAGCATCTTGATGAATCCGATCGCGCAGTTCTTACGCCTTGTAGGCGCACCCGCAGAATTGCACCTCTTCCGGGCCACTGCGGTCGGTGTCGGGGATGGCTTGAAAGCGGCGCGACCGCTTGAACCCAGGCTTGCGGCGGCGGTTATCGGCCCACCGAGTGAGCTGAGCGCTCAGACCCCCGTCTGACGGTCCTTCGAGCGGGGTGCCGCAGATCGTACACCTGCCAGCCCGATGAGACCGGCACGCGCGCGAACTGTTGGAGATACGTGTAGAGCGGCCGGTTTGCTTTGAGACGCGGCACTTCGACGCCGATGAAATACGCCGCACCTTTCTTGATCGCGCTATGCGTATCGCGGACGGTCCACGTGAGCGCGTCTTCCTCCCAGCCTTTGCGGCCGATCGTATACAAGACCGATGGATCGTAGTGGCCCATGATCACAAGTGTGCCCGGATCCAAGCGCCGGTTGAGTTCGCCGGCTGCGGCGTAGACGGGTCTGCTCCACGTATAGTACGGGTGCACTTCAAGCATGTTCGCATAGACGACCACCAATAGCGCGGCGAGTCCGCCGGTGACGGTGAGCGCGGATGCGGACGCGAGTCCGATTCTCGGGGCAAGATTGTCGAGCGCGCCGCCGGCGAGAAGCGCGGCGAGGGGCAGGGCAGGCAAAAGGTAGTAATCGACGCGCTCGACGTTGACCACCGCGAATGCGTAGAACACGAGCGCGGCGAGCCATGTGCCGAGATACCACGCGCGGAGCCTCGATCGATCGTCACGCGGCAGGGCGAACCACGCGCCGACCGTCAGCGTGAAGAGAACCGGTCCAAGAATCGTGGTCGAAAGCATGCGCAAGAGCGCGAGTGCGCCGAAGAGGGCAGCGCCGAATCGCGACGGATCGGTCAGCGCCGCCTGCAAGGCCGGCACGACGTGCAGCGTCGTGATGCCGGTCGCCCAATGCCACTCGGCGATGCGCTCGAGGTGCCGGAAATAGAAGAAGGCCGGCGCTAGTGTGAGCAGTGCGAACGCGTACAGCGCCCAGTCCGCGAGCGCGCTGCGCAATCCTCGCCGCGCGAGCAAGAGCGCCACGATCGGCACGATCGCGAGCAGCGCGACCGGCTTGGCCAGCCACGCAAGCGCGCCGAACCCCACCGCGGCCCAAAAATCGATGGGCCGGCGCGCGTCGCAAAAGCGCCACCAGAAATACAGCGTGCCGGTCATGAAGAAGACCATGTCGGTGTCGGGCGTGATGGTCCGGCCGTAATAGATCGCACCCGGTGCGACCGCGTACGCGAGCGCGGCGATGAGACCCGCGCGGCGCGAGAACATGTCGCGGCCGAACAAATAGAGCAGCAATATCTCGGCGAGGCTGAACACGACCACGACGAGGCGCGCAAGCGTCTCGTGGACGCCGAACACGCGATACAATTGGGCCGCCGCGAACGGCACGATCTGGAGCTCGAGCTCGGCATAGTTGGGGGGCGGGCCGTCGTAGTCCACTTGCGGCGCGAAGAGATCGTTGTGCAACAGAGCGTAGTTGCGGGCGATCGCCGCTTCATCGCCTTGCCGCCAGCCCGGATGGTCGAGGATCGGATTATGAATGCCGTAGAGCCGCAGCAAGAGTGCGAGAACGAGGATCGTCAGGAGCGCCGCATGCCGCCGCAAGGCGTCGATCACGATGCGGCGCCGTCCTCGTTCTGATGCGTGTGGCG
>DATBOZ010000086.1:0-11776 GCA_036561585.1 Candidatus Eremiobacteraceae bacterium
ATGTGGTTTTGCCTTTTCGCGCGGGCGCGACCTTGCGGCCAAGGCTGCGAATTTCGCCGGTGCGCGAGGTCCGCAAAAGGTGAAGCGCAAATGACCCGCGGTCGCACTTTAGCCAACGCGGGGAACGCACTTTCGCCTGCACCTCAGAACGAGGAGCCGAAAAGAATGAACGGACGCCACCGTTTTTGGATCGCGCACATTGTGGTTTCGCTGACGATTGCGACGCTTTTCGGCGCGCAACTCGGCGCACACGCGTTGGCGGATTCGGCCACACGCAGTAACGGCTCCGTGTTGCCCAACGGCTGGCTTGTCCGTCCGCCGCAGGGGATGTACAGAGAAACCGACACCATGCCACAGGGGGCAGCAGCCTCGCCCGATGGCAAGACACTTGCCGTCGTCGATTCCGGCTTCAATCCGTCATCGCTCCGCTTGTACGCTTCAATCGATCTGAAGCAGATCGCCGTCGTGCCGCTGCCCGGCGCCTTTGGACGCCCGCTCTGGCGAGATTCCAAGCACATCCTCGTGGCCGGTGACAACGCCGATGCGCTCTTCGACATCGACATCGTTGCGGGGTCGGCGCAAAAGATCGTCATGCCTGCAAAGTCCCACCCGATTGCCGTTGCGATGACCCGCGATGAAATTTTCGCCGTGGCCGGCGACGGCGACGGTTCGGTGCGCATCGGCACGTTGGCAAACCTCGCGAAAGCCCACCCGGTGTGGATCGGCCAACATCCCGGATCGATCACTTTCTCGAGTGATGGCCGGACGCTCTTCGCCGCAGACCGGTCGGGCAGCGACGTGGCCGCCATCGACGTGCGGTCGCTTCGCGTGTCGCGATTGCGATCGGGGCTGCATCCGACCGATCTCCTGGTCGACGGCACCACGTTATATATCGTGGCAAGCGACGCCGACTCGGTCGACGTTTTCGATACACGATCGCTTCGCCGGAGCACTTCGATCTTTGTCGGCGACGAGTACAACGGCCAACGTCTCGCGGGCGTTTCGCCGAACGCGCTTGCGCGTCGCGGCGATCTTGTGTTCGTGAGCCTCGGCGCGGCGAACTCCGTCGCGGTCGTGCGAGGCGATCGGCTGGTCGGGCGCATCCCGGCGGGGTGGTATCCCACCGACATCGTGCCGACCGGCGCGCGGCTTTTCGTGATCGACGGAAAAGGCGAACGGACGAGGCCCAACCCAGAGTTCGATCCCAAGAGCAAGAGCCTCAACGGTTACGTGGCATCGATACAGTACGGTTCGATCCGGACCTTCGACATCGGCCGGATTTCCGAGAGCCGGGGAAATCCACAAGGACAGCCGGGCTGGAACACGATCGGTTCGGACTCCGTTGTGCGACCGCATGGCCCGATCCGGCACGTGTTCTTCATTCTCAAGGAGAACCGCTCGTACGACGAGGTGTTGGGCGACATGCGAGGCGGCGATGGTGACCCGAAACTCGTGTGGTTCGGCGCGGCGATCACGCCGAACCAACACGCGCTCGCACAACGCTTCGGCCTGTTCGACAACGCGTTTGCCAGCGGGGAAGTGAGCGATTCCGGGCACGACTGGGCGGACGCTGCGTTTGCCAACGATTTCGTGGAGCGCTTTTGGCCTCCCACCTACGGTGGCCGACGCGACGCCGACGACACGGGCACCGGCTTCGGCGCGCAAGTTCCAAAAAACGGATTCATGTGGGATGCTGCAAAAGCCGCGCACGTCTCGTTTCGCGACTACGGAGAAATGACCGACGTTCGGGGGCTCGCCAAATCCGGCTACACGTCCGCACCGACGCTGCGCGGTTCCATCGACCCGAAGTACGTCGGTTGGGATCTCGATTACAGCGACTTGGATCGCGTGAAGGAGTGGAGCCGCGAGTTCGACGCATTCGTCAAGAACGGCGATCTCCCGCAGCTCGAATACATCTGGTTACCCAACGATCACACGTCCGGGAGCCGGGTGGGCAAGCCGACGCCGGTCGCATACGTCGCCACGAACGACTACGCGGTAGGCCAGATCGTCGACAAGATCTCGCACTCGAGCGCCTGGAAGTCATCCGCGATCTTCATCACCGAAGACGACGCACAAGACGGCGCGGACCACGTGAGCGCGCAGCGCACGACGCTGTACATCGCGTCGCCCTACGCGCGCGGCGGCGTCGTCCACGCTCATTATTCGACGGTGAGCGTGCTGAAGACCATCGAGATCATCCTCGGCATGCGATCGCTTTCGACGTACGATGCCATGGCGCTACCGATGACCGGCGCATTCGAAGCGACGCCGCGGCAACAACCATTCTCAGCCGTCCGCCCGAACGTCGACCTGTCGGCGAAGAACACGAAGGTCGCGTTCGGAGCTCAGATCAGCGATGCGCTCGATTTCTCTCGACCCGATGCCGTCCGGCCCGGAGTGCTGCTATCCATTCTCGCGCACAATCACGCCGCCGCCCGGCCCGCCCACTAGTGTAGGGCGGACCTTTACTCCCACTAATGTAGGGCGGACCTTTACGGTCCGCCTAATCTATAACCGCATTCCAGTCACGGCGACTGCGGAGCGGGAAGCTTCAAGGCTTTACAGACGTTTTGCGATGACTGCCGCGAGCAGAACGCATTCAAGTTATGGGCCAGTGAAGCCGCCCACGCTTCAAACGTATGCCGGAACGTCAGTGCCGACGATGGATTGCCAAGCGTCAGACCGCTCGAGTTTGCCGCGAATGTGCCCAGGGCGACATCCGTTTGATACGACAGGAAGTTGTTCAGCACGTTCGGGGATGACGACGGATTTGGTGCGGGCAGCGAGGCGACGCGCGCAGCCGATCGCGCTGCGAGCAACGTCCCCGCGAGCGCGAGCGGAAAGAACGAAAGCGCGGTCGTCTTGTTGCCGTTTGAGATGTTGTCCGACCACACGGTCGAGAGATACGGCGCGTCGCCGGCCGCGCACTCGACGACTTGCGCGGAATAGTTCGCCTCGCTGCTGCCGTAGACCGTGACGACGGCAAACGTGCCGTCGGCCGTGACGGTCGAGCCGTTGAGCACGATCGCGCCGAGCGTGCCATGTCCGGCCGGTGTGCCGTCACCGGCGGCGCCGTACGGACTTTCCGGATTATTCGAAACGTACGGATCCGCGGCGCACTGCGCGCGCAGGTCTTCTAGGTTCCAGGTCGACTCCGGCAACACGGCAACGGGATGTTGCGCATCGCAATCATGCAACGAGACGCCGCTGCGCGCGCAAACGTCGCGTTCGAGCCGCTGTGCGACCAAGAAGAGCAGAAAATATGCCGGACTGTCGACCGAGGATCCCGTGGAGGTGCTTCCAGTAGCCGCGCCGCCTTTGCTGCCGCCGGACGATCCCGATAGTCCGCTTGGGGCACCGCCGCTCCCCGCGCCGACACCCAGGACCACGTAGAATGTGGGCTCTTGCGAATGGACGAGCGGGTTGGCCGATTTTCCCGAAGGCTGAAGTCCGAGGATGGCCTCGCAGAATTTCAGCTGCTGCCAAAGCTTATGCGGATCGCTTTCGCGCGGTGCCGGCGAACATGCCGCTGCTGCCGGGCCTGAGTGCGCCGCGCACGCCGCAAGACGGCCGGCCAGCAGTTGTGCCAGATACGATCGTACGCCGGCGGGAATCGGTTCGGGTGCGCCTTTGAAGGCAGGCGAGTCGAAATTGTACACGGCGACCACATCATCGAGATCGCTCGAGCTGCAGATCGACGTCGAGAGCGTTTGTGAAGGGACTTGCGCGCCGAACGCGTCTGCAGTCAACGTGGCGATGAGGCTACACGCGGCGACAATAGCAAAAACTCTCTGTTTCATGGAGCACGCCCTCCTCGCGATCGGCGAGCCGCTTTACGTCGACGTGAACCCATCAAAATCCGCGAGCGAAATGCAACGCTCTGCGGCTGTCTTACCGACGATCTGCAATTCGTCGAGATGCGCGATGTCGAACGGCTGAACCGCGTTTTCGTCTATCCCGTTCAACCCCAGCGAATCGAGTCCTTGCCGCGACAGGTCGACATTGTAACGCGCGTAGGTGAAGAGTTTCTCGGCCAGCGGCGCTCGATTGCCGACGAGGTCGCCGATTTCCGAGTCGAGTTGGCCTCCCGTCCGCGTCCTCCCGAAGATGCGGCAGAGGAGATCCTGTTCAACGGTTGCGGATTGGATCAGCGCCGACGGCAACGACTGCAGGTTGTAGAGCAGATTCATGTCCTTGGTCCGCAGGCGCAGGTTCACGTTCTCGGACATCCCAGTGCCAACGGAGACGAGCAACAGCTTGTCGTCGCCCGCGGGCCAACGCACCTCGTACGGCGGCAAAGTCGCCATGAGAAAGAGCAAGAAGGCCGGGTTATGATAGACGGTGATGCCGCCGTCGACGAAGACGAAGCGCTGATCGCCGACGTGGATGACTTCCGGCGGGAAGAAGACCGGCGCGGCAGTACTTGCGCGCACGAGTTGCCAGAGCGGCAGATCCAAGTTGCAGTCTCTCAGCTCGCGGCTGTTAAATTTGGCCTTCGGGTTGTTCGAGATCGGCCACGGTGAATCGGTGGATGCGTTGCGCATCACGATGAGGAGCAGCGTTTGTAGGCGCGAGGATCCAAGCGTCGCCTCGGGTTCGCCGCCGGGATCGATCACCGACTTGATCTCCGCTGCCAGTGCCTTGTGCGTGAACATCGACGCAGACGTCATCGCCCCGATCGCGCTCAGGAACTTCGCCAACAGCGAATTGGATCCGAACTTCCGGCCAAGGCGCAAGATCGCGTTCGACGGATCGAACATCGTCCGCGCGCCCGTGCGATAGAAGTCTCGGATCGTCTCGGTTGAAAATCCGAGCGAGATGAAGGTGGCGATGATCGCGCCGGTGCTCGTGCCGCCGACGTAATCGAAGTAGTCTGCAAGCACCAGATCTGCGCGGCCGGATTGCCGGCGCAAGAGCGATTCGATTCGACCGAGGAACTCGAGGGCGATCAAGCCTCGAATCCCACCGCCGTCGATCGAAAGGAGTTTCTTTGCGCCCGGCGCGGCGATCCGTTCCTCAAGTCGCGCGTTCACTGCTGCGCGGTGTTCGGTGCAGACGCGCACGCTCCATCCAACGACGGACAGGAGCCGCGGCATCGAACGGGGTTCGCAAGCGAGTTTCCCGAATTTACCGGACTTTGGAGGGGCCGTCGATGCTGGAGAAGCTATGAAGGTGCCGTTCGATGTGTTGCCGCTCGTCATCGGCGTCACCGGTCATCGCGATGTGCCGGCGGAAGAAGAAGGCAAACTCCGCGAGCGATTCGGCGAGATTCTCGAAAGTTTGCGAGTGCAGCATCCATCGACGCCGCTACTCGTGCTCTCGGGACTCGCATCCGGCGCGGACCTCATCGCGGCAGAAGAAGCCACCGATCGCGGCATCGCCGTTCTCGCCTGTTTGCCGATGGCGCAATCGGAGTACGAAAAGGACTTCACATCCGCGGAGCTCGAGCGCTTTCGCCGGATGCTCGCGCGCTGTTGGAATGTCGCAGTCGTCGGGGCCGCCAAAACGCGCGAAGAAGACTACGTCGATGTCGCCATGTTCATCGCATACTATTGCCACATTCTGGTCGCCTTTTGGGATGGGTTGCCGGCCAGGGGCCCCGGCGGTACCGCGGACGTCGTCGCGTACCGCAGAGGCGGCCACGCGAGTTTTGCCGGCGAAGCGCTGGTCGCGAACCTAGGCGACGTTGGTCCGGTTTTCCAAATCGTCACGCCGCGTCGAGGCCAATCGCGGCCGGACCGCTGTTTTTCCGTCATCGAAGAATACCCGGAGCGGCAATCCCCGCACTCGACGTCCACGAAGCCGCGGCGGCTATCCGGCAAGCACGATTTTGAGGACGCGATCGCGCACCTCGAGCGATTCAACGCCGATCTCGCACGTGAGCCCCAATCGAACGCACCCGATAGACTCGGTGCGCTGGCTCAACGCACCGATGCGGCGGCCAACCGGCTCCAAGGCCGATCAATGCGGACGTTGCAAGCGCTCTACGTCGCAACTGCGCTCGCCGGTGCTGCGCAGGTGGCGCTGCCCGCGGACGGATCGCTGCAGATCCCGAGTTGGGCCGGCATCGCGACGAAGATCGGTTTTCTGGCCATCGCGTTAGTCGTCTTCGTCTTCGCCAAGCGAGCCGACTTCGAGAATCGATACCAAGACTATCGCGCGATCGCAGAAGCATTGCGCGTGCAAAACGCCTGGTGCTGCGCCGGTTTGCGGAACCGACTCGTGGAGGCGTCATACTTGCAGATGCAGCAGAGCGAACTCGAGTGGATCAGGGTCGCGCTTCGGACTGCGTATCTTACCGCCGCTGCCGACTCGTCGCGCGCTGACGATTCACCGGCGCATCCGGACTGCGTACGCTGGATCGACGGGCAATTGGCGTACTACGAGACTGCCGGCAAACGGGAACAAAAATATGCACATCGTTCCCGGCGTGCGATGCTCATCGCCGGCGTTTCCGGCGCCGTGCTTTCTGCCGCAGCGGCCACTATGGCGTGGTCGTTGTCGCACCACTGGCTCTCGTTGCCCGCGCTGCAAGGCGACGCGGTCTCGCACATGTTGACGTACTGGGCGACGATGCCCGTGGCCGTCGGCGGAATGCTCGCGGTCCTCATCCGATTCTACGCGCAGCAGCGCGGATTCGCGGAAAACGCCCGTCGCTATCAGCATATGTTCACCGTCTTCGACGCCGCACGCCGACGATTACGCGAACAGAACGCAGATCGCCGCAAGATCCTGGAACAACTCGGCCACGAAGCGCTTTCGGAGCACGCGGCGTGGCTGATGCTGCACCGGGATCGGCCGCTCGAATTTGTGCATACGTAGCGGTTCAAGGGCCGACTGCAAAGCCGCATCGTGATGCCATTGTAGTGCCATCCTCAAATGAAGCGAAGGGGTCTGGGCGACTGCAAGGGTACGATTGAGCGTCGGTCATTCGTGCGGGCGTTTGTTGTCGTCTCAGAATGGATCGCGACGCGAACATTTCACTGCGGGAGATTGGTCTCCGTAGACAAGTGCCTGCGCCGCCCCTTCGGTTCATTCTGAGACGACAAGAGATGCTCGGCGGACCTCAGATCATGTCGTGCCAATCGGTGGCGCTGATGCGCACGCCGAAGTAGTCGCCTGCCGCTTTGATGTTGCGAAACGCGACGTCGCGTTCGGAATCCGTGACATTGCGGACCTGCGAGAATCTGGCGATCGCGCTACGGACGTGTGCAGCATTGGTGAGCGGTTCGGCGCGCTCGTGCGGAAACGCGAACGAAGAATCCGGCAGCGATGAACGAGGAATGTCGGTGGGGCCGAGATACGGGCGCCAAGTCGCGCTGATTTCCATGGTGTCGCCTCCTTGCCGAATGAATCACGACGTGGAGACGGCACGTAAACTGCCGCCGGATTAGGGCGTGATCTGGTAAATGACGCCGCAACCGCCCGCGATTTTGCAGATCCCCTTGCGATAGCCGCCATTCAACGTCGTGCCATAGAGCGCGCGCCCAAACCGAAGATCGGCCCCGACGTCGGAAAATTCCCATCGCGCCAGCTGAAGCTATGTAGAGCATTATGCCGTACGGTGAAGCGCGCCGGCGAATCGCGGCGTTTGCCTCGCGCGATCGCCTCACACGGTTGACATTCGCGTAGCGTCGCCGCATACTATAGCGGCAATGCGTTTATTCATCATCGTTCTTATCGCGACTCTTGCGGCCACTCAGACACCGGCAGCCGCTCTCGATTCGTCTGCGGCTGCCCACGCCGGGTACACGACGAGCGACATCGCCCAACTCGTCCAAGCCGTCATCGGGATTCCCAAGAATCACGCGTTCCTCATGGCGCTCGAGGTCTCACCCGCATCGGCGCTGCCCGCATGGGATTCGATCGCGCACTACGCAGGTCCGCAACAGCTTCCGGACGGCCGAACCGCGTACTTCGTTCTTGTCAACGAGCAATACGCCGCGGCGATGCACGACGTCGCGCACGCGGACCATAGCGTCGCTATGGCCATAGCCTCGGCGGTCATGCTGTCGGCGATGGATGGCGCCATCGCAGGCCCAAAATGGAAATCACTCTATGACGCGGCTGCGTCCGCGGATTCGCTCCTCGGCGCTGACGCCCCAGATCGCTATTTGAATCGCCACGCGCTGGCAAATCCTCTCGCGGATACGCAGACCGCCGTGTACGCAAGTATAGGCGACGCACCGATCGGCGACGCGGGCGGCAATCCGCTGACGGAAAAGCTCGCGTACGGACCGGACCCGCTCGGCCTCGCGCGGTTGGGGATCGGTGCGGCGCGGATTCTTGAACTTTCGGAAGACGCAACCATAATGAAGCAGCAGGCGGCCCAGGATTTCGAGGATGATTGGTTCGCGAGCTTCGGGTCGTTGCTGACGGACGATGGCCGCGTCAAGCTCGATGGTCTTCGGCCGCTCCTGCGGCCAGATTCGCCCGCTGTGCATCGCGCCGATCAGGACCACTTCACCTCGGGCATACTTGCGATTGTCAACGCGCTGCCGCTTGCGTCGCGGGCCGCATTCTCTGTCGGTTTACAAGCTTCGGAGATCCGCTACAACGCGACGGTCATCCGGCATGCCGATGAAGACACCGCTCTCCGCACGGGTTTGACGGGCTCGACCGCGCTCGACGGAACCTTTCCGGATTTGGCCGGACTGCGAGCCCGTCTCGCAGCGGTTTCCTCCGGCGATTGGGCGACGATCGCATCGCTCTCGGATCAGATCATTCACCGTATCATCGACGGGAAGTGATCGCTGCGGCGGCGCGCCTATAGCTGCCCGACTTTTCGTGCAGAATCTGTCCTGCAGAGTCGGCTTTCCGGAGCGGCCACCGTGCTTTCGTACCAAGACGCATTTGTCGTAAGCGCCGTTATGCTCGCGTGCGCGATCCCTCTGGCGCTTGCGCTGCGCCGGCGGCCGACGGGGATCGTCGTCATCGACATCGCAGAAAATCGAACCGCTTTGGTGGAAGTCGCTCGTGAGGAGGCCGAAGTACTATGACCGACGTGAAACTGGACAGCGCCCGTAGCGCTCTCCTGATCATGGATTTTCAAGTGCCGATCGTGGAGCGGTTCGCGACCGGTCAGGACGCGTTGCTCTCGGCAACGGCGGCAGCGATCGCCGCTGCGCGTCGAATCAAGATGCGCGTGATCTACGTCGTGGTCGGATTCCGCGCGGGGTTGCCCGAGGTCAGTCCGAGAAACAAGAGCTTTAGCCGGCTCAGGGCATCGGGCGGGCTTGCGACGGATATTCATTCCCGGCTGGCACCGGCAGCGGGCGAGGTGATCGTCACCAAGCATCGCGTCAGCGCATTCACCGGCACGGATCTCGACATGCTCCTGCGCGCGCAAGACATCGACACGCTCGTGCTCTGTGGCATCGCCACGAGCGGCGTCGTGTTATCGACGCTCCGGCACGCCGCCGACGCCGACTACCGCATCTTCGTCCTTCGCGATTGCTGTTCGGACCAAGACGAGGACGTGCACAGCTGTCTCATGGACAAGGTGTTCCCCCGTCAGGCCGACGTCATCGACTCCGCGACGTTCAGCCGGGAAGCGGGTGGATAAGTAATATCTGCACAGCGGCACAGCCAAGTGCGCGTTCGTTCCCGCTTCATACGACACAGGAGCTCACCCACGATCGCGTAACCCGCAGCAGCCCGGGCACTGTTTTCTGCGCGGTCGAGTTGTGATTGGCGAGCGCTCGCCAGCGAGGGATTATGCGGTCGATTCATTCCATCGGCGCCGGCTTGGCGTTGGCGTTCTTGCTTACCGCGTGCGGCGGCGGAAACAGCTCGCTTCCGGCTTCGACGCCGGTGCTTCCGTCGTCGGAGAACGCGCATTCGGTCAGTCGGATCGTTCCGGACTCGTGTCCGAAAACGAAGATCTACGTGGGAGATTTTGCGAAGGGCGATGTCGAGATCTATCCTCAAGGCGTTTCTAATCCGTCGCCCTGCGGCAAGATCAAGGCGTCTGTGGCCGGCCCCGAAGCCGTCTTCGTCGACGCGAAAGGACGGATCTACGTCGCAAACTACACCTCGAGTAGCGTCACGGAATATGTCGGGACCAAATTAAAATTCACGATACCAACCGCCGGTCCGCCATACGATCTCTTCGTCGGCAAAGGCCGGACGGTATATACTGCTGAGCCCACGATCAATACGGTCGAGGAATTTGCTGCGGGCGCGACGACACCGTTCCTGACACTCGTCCTCAACGGCGGGCCGCACGGCGTCGCGACGGACAATCAAAACAATCTCTACGTCAGCTATTTGAGCAATGCAGACGGCCTCAGCCACGTCGAAGAGTTCGCGCCGAATTCGTCGTCGGGGACCGACCTCGGCTTCACCGTGTCATTTGCGGGCGAGCTCAAGTTCGACACGCAAAACAATCTCATCATCGGCGATCGCAACAACGAAATCGTGTACGTGTATCCGCCGGGCCAGATCGCGCCGAGCCGATCCTTCCCGACGGCCGGCGGCCGGCCGGTCAACTTCGCGTTGAACAAACCCGAAACACTTTTCTACGTGAGCGGATTCAATGCGGTCCAAGTGATGGATTATGCGAGCGGCGTTCAAGTCGACGGGATCTCAACAGGTCTGATATCGCCTTCGGGTGTGGCTCTCTATCCGCCGCCGCCCTACTAAGGCGCACGAGCGGCCACCCATCCGCCCTCATCTCGTCAATACTTGGAAGCCGGTCCCATCGGGATGAATGATGGCGATCCGAAAAGTGCCGCCCATACGGTCGGTTTGAAACGCGATGAAGCGCCCGTCCGGGGACCACGACGGTGTCTCGTCGCGGACGACGCCGGGATGGGATGTGATTACGTGGTCGCCGCCGCCATCGGTATCGACGACGGCGATGACAGAATCGGTCTTACCCTGCACCTTCGATTCGTTGAAGTACGCGATGTGCTTCGCGTCGGGCGACCACGCCGGCCATTGATGCGAACCCGCACCGCTTGTCAAAATACGCGAACCGGTTCCGTCGGACCGCATCGTGCAGATCTGCAACGCATTGTTTCCTGTCGCACAAGCGTACGCGATCGACGTGCCGTCGGGAGACCACGCTGCTTGGACATTCGTGCCGTCGTGATGCGTGAGCACGTTGACTGCGAGGGTGGAAAGTTCGAGCGTCTCAATGTCGATCGTGGGATTCGATTGGAACGCCCCGTGTTCTGCTTCGAATACGAGCGAATCTCCTGAAGGCGAAACCGCAGGCCGTTCGGTGTTGATGCCGGCAAAAAGCGTCTGCGAATCGCCGTCGTCGATCGACGCACGGACGAACGTGGCGATCTCGCCACCATCATCGTAGCCGCCAAAGCGGATTGATTCGACCTCGCTGAACAAAAGTTTGTCGTTCGAATACCAAACGACGCCGCCGAACTGACGCCCTCCTTCGAGCGTCACCGGCACAGCTTTGAGACCGCTGCCGTCGGCACGCATGATGAATGGCGAAAACGTGCCGCCCCGGTTCGAAACGAATACGATGCGAGTGCCGTCAGGCGAATAGTGAGGCCACCGGTCGTTGGTCGCCGTCGGTGGATTTGCCCACGACCACGAGCCTGAAACGAGTACGAACCCTGCGACGACCACCAAGAGAACGATACGCTGCTTCATGGACGACCCTTCGACAGCCTCGCGGCTCGCACCTGACCGCGGACCGCGATCAGATATCGACGCCCATCATATTGTCGAACGGCGTGAGGCTGTTGGGATGATAGTTCTTGAGGTCTTTGTTATACGCGAACAGATCTGTGCGCACAAACAAGAC
>DATBOZ010000087.1:0-2327 GCA_036561585.1 Candidatus Eremiobacteraceae bacterium
AGCGGCACGTCCTCTGGCACGCCGACCGATTCCGCGTTCGCATACATCACGAAGAATTTCGCGGTGTTCCAGATCGTGTTGATGAAACCGCGCGCGCCGTCGGCGACTAAATCTGTCGATATGCGTTTCACCGCGCCTGGCGCGCTGCCGGTGAAGAAATACCATCGCAGCGCATCGGCGCCGATCGTGTCGAAGATGGCGTAGGGATCGAGGATGTTCCCCTTGCTCTTGCTCATCTTCTCGCCGTTCGCGTCGACGACGTGGCCGAGGCAAATCACGTTCTTGTACGCCGCCTCGTCGAACAACATGGTCGCGATCGCATGCAACGAGTAGAACCAGCCGCGCGTCTGGTCGACGGCTTCGCAGATGAAGTCGGCGGGAAAACTCTCTTCGAACTCTTTGCGGTGCTCGAATGGATAATGCCACTGCGCGTACGGCATCGAGCCCGAGTCGAACCAGGCGTCGATCACTTCCGGCACGCGCGTGTACTCGCGGTCGTTGATGGTGAACGTGACCGCATCGATCGCAGGGCGGTGGAGATCCATCGCCGTCAAGTCGCGCCCCGAAAGCCCGGACAGCTCGGCGACCGATCCCACGCAGATATATTTCTCGCCGTCGGTCCACACCGGCAGCGGCGTTCCCCAGAAGCGTTCGCGCGAGAGCGCCCAGTCGACGTTATTCTCTAGCCAGTTGCCGAAGCGGCCGTACTTGACGTTGTCGGGCACCCAATTGATGGTGTCGTTCAGATCGAGCAGCTCTTGCTTGAACAGCGTGGTGCGGATGAACCACGCTGTTTTGGCGATGTACAGCAGCGGGTCGTTGGTGCGCCAGCCGAACGGGTATGTGTGGCGGTACGTCTCTTGCCGGAACATCAGCCCGCGCGCCTTGAGATCGGCCATGATCGGCTTGTCGGCGTCTTTGAAGAACAGGCCGGCGGCCACGCTGACCTCTGCCACCACGTGGCCGGTGAGATCGACGCTATAGTATATAGGAAGATCCCGCGCTTTGCCGATGGCAAGATCCTCAGGGCCGTACGCCGGCGCGATGTGCACGACGCCCGTGCCGTCGTCCGTGGTCACGAATTCTTCCGCCACCACGTAGTAGCGGTCGCGCTCGTCGCGGCAGTACTCATAGAGCGGCACGTAACGCGTGCCGGCCAGATCGGCGCCGGGCGTGCGGCGCTCCACCGTCACCGGTTCGTCGCGGAATACTTTTTGGAGCAGCGGTTCGGCCACGATGAGGCGCTCGTCTTCGCGCGCGACCGTGCAGTACGTCACCGACGGATGCACGGCCAACGCCATGTTGGCGGGTAGCGTCCACGGTGTGGTGGTCCAGGCGAGGAACGACGTCTTGGGATCGTCCTTGAGCCGGAAACGCACGAACACCGACGGATCGTCGACCTCGCGATAGCCTTGCGCGACTTCGTGGTCCGAGAGCGTTGCGCCGATGCGCGGATCGTAGGGCACCGATTTGTAGTCTTGCTGGATCAGGCCCTTATCCCAGAGATGCTTGAGCAGCGACCAGACGCTTTCGATATAGTCATTGGTCAGCGTGAAGTAGGCGTCGTCGAGATCGACCCAATACCCCATGCGCTCGGTCATGCGGTTCCAGTCGCCGACGTATTGATGGACGCTGTCGCGGCACAACTGTGTGAATCGCTCGATGCCGACTTCGGTCACGATGCGGCTCTTGTCGAGAATACCGAGTTTGCGCTCGACTTCGTGCTCCACCGGCAAACCGTGTGTATCCCATCCGGCTTTGCGCAAGACGCGTTTGCCGCGCATAGTCCAAAAGCGCGGGAACAAATCCTTGAACGAGCGCGCCAAGACGTGGTGAACGCCGGGCTTGCCATTTGCGGTCGGCGGGCCTTCGTAAAATGAATAGCGCTCGCCGTCTTTTGTCTGCTCAAGCGATCGCGCGAAAATCTTCTCGCGTTTCCAAAACTCGAGGATCGTCTGCTCGCGCTGTGGCGAATCGGGCTGGTCGGGCATCACGGGAAAAGTCCGCTGCGCGCCGGGCGCCTTCGTCACGACTCCGGAACCCTTTCCTTTGCGCGCAGCGCGGCGAAAATCGTGTCATGGGAGATGACGCCGGTCAGCGCACCATTGTCGAAAACCGGCAGCTCGCGCACCGCCTGCATTTCCAACTGCGCGAGACCTTCGCACGCGGCGGCATCGGCGGTCAGACCGGGGACGCGATGCGACGGCGTCATCACCGCGCTCACCGGCGTGACTTCCCATAAGTTGTGCGGCACGCCGCCCGTGTCGCGCACCGAAAGCAGGCCGACGAATTTGCCGTCATTCACCACCGCGTAACCCGCGGACGGA
>DATBOZ010000088.1:0-6660 GCA_036561585.1 Candidatus Eremiobacteraceae bacterium
TCCGCGAAGGGGCCAACGCCGAAACCATCCGATTCGTCGCGGTTAGTAAGAATGGAACGCGAACGCTTCCTGGTCAACCGAAGCAGCTACAGAGTCCACCGCGATGTGCTCCGTTCAACGGCGGTACGATCTGCGATGAGCAAGAGCCCGGCAGATATACAGCCGTTCGGATCGCGACTCGCGGTGGACGGTCGATACTCGTGGGAGGCGAGCGGTACTCCTACGATGTTATTTCGTACGCACATTCGGAGCGACAAACTCGCAGCGTGACGGAGATCGGCGATGTCTGGCTCGCCGGAGGCGGCCGCCACCGTTTTCTGCTCGTCGAGGATCATGCAGGGCAAGGAGTCGCGGAGTGTCTAGAAGGCTACGCCCCATGACTTTCATGAAAGGCTTTCAGTAAGCGAGACGAAGAGACCGGGACTTTCGTGTGACCGATGCACGTGGTAGAATATTTTGCACGCGCTGCGTCCGGGCCTCACGGAGAATTCCAATGCGCAATATCACACTGTTCCGAACCCTAGCCGCAACGTTGACCGCGGCCTTTATCGCCGGCTGCTCGGGCGGATCGGCAATTGTTCCGAAACCGGAGTCTCCCCAAGCCGGCGCTGCGGCTAGGCCGAATCACGCGCAGCTCGGTCCCGTTATTTCTCGAACCGCAGGGGCCATGTGGACTTTCAATGCGCTGATCAGTTTCAACGGTGGCGACGGATCCTTCCCGTATGCGTCGCTGGTTCAGGCCACCAATGGAAATCTCTACGGAACGACGTCCGAGGGCGGGACCGGCTTCATCGCCGGCACGGTGTTCAAGATAACAACTGCCGGCGTTTTGAAGACGTTGTACAGCTTCCAAGGCAGCGACGGATTTAATCCGACGTCCGCACTGATTCAGGCCAAAAATGGTGATCTTTACGGCACGACCGAGGGCGGCGGGATCAGCACGGCATGTCAATTCGGTTGCGGCACCGTCTTCAGGATCACGACCGGCGGCACGTTGACGACGCTCCACAGCTTCGACCTCGCCGACGGGGCGTATCCGTACGGCAGCCTAGTGCAGGCCAATGATGGAGATTTCTATGGCACGACGTCGTACGGCGGGACTAACAACATACACGGCACGGTATTCAGAATCACACCGCACGGCCGGCTGACGACGCTGCACAACTTTAACGGCGCAGACGGATCCGGCTCGGTTGCTGGGCTCACCCAAGCCACCGACGGTAATCTTTACGGAACGACGGAGTCGGGCGCAACGGGTTATGGCACCGTTTTCAGGATCACTCCGAGCGGCGTATTCGCCACGCTGCACGTTTTCGACGGCACGGACGGAGGCTACCCGACCGCAGGACTGATCCAGGCCACCGATCGGAAACTCTATGGGACGACCGAGTACGGTCAGTACTTCGGTGACCTCACCGGCACGGTCTTCCGGATCACCCCACGCGGTAGGCTGACGACGTTGCACACATTCCACCAAACCGACGGCGCCAATCCATTCGCGGGGCTCATCCAAGGTATCGACGGGAACTTCTACGGGACCACGCTGAACGGCGGCGCCAATAACTTCGGCGCGGTCTATAGGATCGCGCCTAGTGGTACGTTGACGACCATTTACAGCTTTCAGAACTCGCAAGCATATCCGTTTGCGGGCGTGATCCAAGCCGCCAACGGGCAACTCTTCGGCACCACGTACGAAGGTGGCAATGGCAACTGCGATGGCTTCTTTTGCGGCATGATCTACAGTCTCAAAAAGCCATAGTCGCGTGAAGTCCGGCAACCTGCTGGTGATCTACGAACCCGACGCACGGTAACGTGCGCTAGCACTTCGATGTCGCTGCAGAATCGCGTGACGCCGTTCGGCGAGATCGCCGCGGTCGGCGGCCGCGGGCTCGTGATGGGGAATCGCGGTATTTTGCACGACGACAACCGGCACATCGTTCGCTATTCGCAGGTGCGGCGGTGGCTAGCGTGCCGGACGGAGTTCCGACAAATCAGGCGCGTCGTCATGCGTCCGCACTCGTACACCGAGCTATTTTTCCTCGATGAGGCGACGGCGTTCGCGGCCGGCCACCGGCCGTGCGCAGAATGCCGTCGAGCAGATTATCGCCGGTATTGCGCTCTTTGGGCGACGTGCCACGGCGCGCCCGCGTGCGCGGACATCATCGATCGTCAGCTCCATCGAGAGCGGCTGTCACGTCCTCGCACGAAACGAACGTATCGGGCGGATCTCGCCACCTTACCGGACGGCGCGTACATCGTCATTGAAGGACGCGCCTGGCTCGTGCACGGCAACGGGCTCTTTGCGTGGACGCCGCTCGGGTACTCCGAACGGCGGGAACGTTTAGACAACCAAGAGGTGGAAGTTCTTACGCCGCCTTCCACGGTCGCGGTGTTCGCCGCCGGTTACCGCGCAACCGTTCATCCCAGCATCGATGCAATCGCACGACCGCGGATTCGTTAGTATTTTCGATCTCGGCGGCGCGGCGCAGGGTGCCTCTTCAACTTTTGGCTAAGAAACAAACACCGCCAGCATCAGATAAGGATGCTGCGTCTACTCGGATTTGCGGATTGACACGCCCTCAATGCACGGAATAGTCTTCACAGAATTTCAGCACTACATCGAACGAGGCTCTCACGAAGGGCGTTGGCACAGCGTTCTTCACGCGGCCAACCTCGATCGCCGAGTCTATGCCTCCATCCGACACTATCCCGACAGAGAGTTTTTCGATATCCTCGGCGCTGCATCGAGCGCGTTGAACAAACCTGTCGACGAGATCGTCGAGGACTTCGGCGCATTCATCGCGCCCGACTTGCTCGGCATGTATGCCACGCTCATCAAACCCGAATGGCGAGCGCTAGACGTCATCGAGCATACCGAAGTCGTGATCCACAGCGTCGTGCGCGTGAGACAAGCCGGCGCAACACCGCCGCAGTTGAAAAGCCGGCGAGTCTCGCCCGACGAGATCGAATTGATCTATGATTCGCCGCGAAGGCTGTGTGGATTGGCGAAAGGGATCGTGCGCGGTATCGCCGCTCATTTTGGCGAACGGATTGAGATCGTCGAACACGGTTGCATGCTGCACGGCGCAGCTGCGTGCGTACTCCAGATCCGAAAACTTGCGCCTTAAGATTGTCTCGCGGCTGTTTGCGACCAGCCGCCGACGATATCTGGTCCGCCGATGATCCCATTCGCCGCCGCGAGTTCGGCGAAGAGTCTATCTGGGAGCGTTTGCATCGGACCGACTTCGTCGAACGGTAGCCCGAATTGCTGGATCTGCGGCCGCAAGACGAGGAGCAGATCGACGAGCCATCGCGTCAGGTCCGCCGCGTTGCCGAGGAGCATCTCCGACGTCATGGTTGGCGCGGGCAGGCCGGCTTGTCGATAGACCTCGCTGAGTTCCGGACCCATTTCCGTGTTCGCCTTCGACTGCCGAAACGTCTCATGGATGAGGCGTGCACATTTCATGCACAGCGGCGTGGCATCAGATCGTTCGAGAAATGCCGCCCACGAGACCTCGTGGAACGCGATCACGCCGCCCGGGCGAACGAGATCGGCGAGCAAACGCACGACGCGAACCGGGTCGGGGAGGAACATCAGGATAAAGCGGCCCACCGCCGCGTCGAACAAATCGCCAGCCGGAATTTCGTTCACGTCCGAGTGCGTGAACGTCACGTTGTGCAGGCCGGCAGCCGCAACGCGATTTTGCGCGAGGGTGATTGAACCCGCGTCGCGCTCGACGCCGACAACCGAGCCCGTCGGCCCGACGATCCGCGCGACCAACATCGCGACGTGACCGGCTCCGGAACCAAGGTCCAACACGCGGTCGCCGCTTCCGATGCCGGCACTTCGAAAAAACGTCTCGGTGAATGGATCGAAACGGTCCGCCTGCCAGGCGAGCCGCTCGTGCTCCGCGGGCGTATTGCCGAGCGCGTATTGTTGCGTGTTCTCGTGGTTCGCCATCACACGTGTGATACAACCGCGAACGACGCGCGACCTGTAGTAGGGTGAGCAACGCTCACCCTTTCTTCGGGCAAGCGTTGCTTGCCCTAATACAAAAAGGAGGCCGACCACTAGGGTCGGCTCCACAGAGTTATTACAGGAGCGCGCAGATGGCGCAGCGCATTGTCTGGCGCATGCTCACGGCTCGACCGACGAACTTCCCGGAAGCGAAGATCATCGTGCCCGATGTGTACGAGGATGACCGCGGATTTTTCAAGGAATCGTATTCCAAGCGGAAGTACGCTGAAATCGGCGTGACGGATGATTGGCTGCAAGACGGCGTTTCGTTATCGGCAAAAAACGTAATTCGGGGTATGCACTACCAACCGGGAATGGCCAAGTTGGTGAATGCACTGGCGGGCGAGATCTACGATGTCATCGTCGATATCCGCCAAGGATCGCCGACCTTCAAAAAATGGCAAGGGTTTCATCTCTCGGCCGGCAACCATCTGCAGCTCTATGTGCCGGATGGTTTCGCGCACGGTTTTCTCGCGATGACCGACGGCGTCGTCCTTCACTACAAGATGAGCGCGCATCACAATCCAGCGACTGAAGCCATTTTGAGCTGGCGCGATCCGTCGGTCGGCATCGACTGGCCGCTCTCAGGCGTTGCTCGACTTTCGCGCAAAGATGCGGAAGCGTAGCGGCTGAAGGCCGGTCGCCGCCCACCGCAGAAGCGGCTCGCCTGCTGATAGCGACCGGTCGGTCTCCGATATCGACGGCCCGCTTCTTCCTTAGATTAGGAGAGAACGCGCCTCATGGCCACCGTCCCCAAGACGACGACCGGGCTGTTCATCACACGCTCCATCGAGGCGCTCAACGTCGAGGAACACGAGGCACGAGGCCCGGTCCTCAAACGCGCGCTCGGTCCATGGATGCTGATCGCCCTTGGCCTCGGCAACATGGTCGGCGCGGGCATCTTCGCAACCGTCGGAACCGGCATCCACAACTACGCAGGGCCTGCGATCCTCATCTCGTTCCTTATCTGTGCGGTCGCGTCGGCGTGCGCCGGCTTATGTTATGCCGAGTTTTCGTCGATGGTGCCGGTGGCAGGCAGCGCCTACACCTACACCTACGCAACGCTTGGCGAATTCTTAGCGTGGCTTATCGGGTGGAATCTCGTCTTGGAATACGGGATGTCGGCTGCGCCGGTGGCGTCGACGTTCTCGGCGAATATCCAGATCACGCTCAACAGCATCGGCATCCACATACCGCACTGGGCGAGCGGCCTCTACGACCCCACGCACGGCACGTACTTCGACGTCATCGCGTTTCTGTGCGTCGTCGGATTTTCCGTGCTGCTGACGCTCGGCGTCAAAGAATCGGCGGGCACGAACTCGCTCATCGTCATCGTAAAAATGGGTGTGCTCGCGTTCTTCGTCTTCGTCGCGCTGCCGCACTTCCATGTGGCCAACTTTCATCCGTTCGCGCCGAATGCATGGTATACGCCCGGACCGTCGTCGGCGTTCCCGGTGGTCGGCATCATTCCAGGCGCGTTCTACGCGTTTTTCGCATTCATCGGCTTTGACTCCGTGACGGTCGCAGCGGAAGAGGCGAAAAATCCGCAGCGCGACGTGCCGGTCGGTGTGCTCGGCTCGCTGATCTTGGGAACTATCTTTTACACCGCGGTAGCAGTCGCGCTGATCGGGCTCCAGCCTGCATCGGCCATCAATCCAAACACGCCGCTGCCATCCGCGCTTACTGCCGCGGGCATGGGGCAGTTCGCGTGGGTCGCGATCTTGGGCGCGGTGCTTGGGACGTCGTCGGTCGTCTTGACGGCGATCTACGGCCAGAGCCGGATCTTCATGGTCATGGCTCGCGACGGACTTCTTCCAAAGGGCGTTGCGACGATCCATCCCAAGTTTCGCACCCCCGCGCGCATGACGATGGTCATGGGGATCATCGTCGGCATCATGGCAGGATTGTTTTCGCTCGATACGCTTTTGAGTTTCGTCAACACCGGCACGCTGAGCGCATTTCTCTTGGTATGCCTCGGTGTGCTGGTCTTGCGCTACACGCAGCCCGGCCGGCCGCGCGGATTCAAGACGCCGTGGGTTCCGTTCATCCCCGCAGTGGGCGCACTCTTATCTCTTGCCCTCATGGTCTGGGGTACCGATCTCTTTATCTGGATCCGTTTCGGCGCGTGGATGGTCGCGGGTCTGCTGATCTACTTCTTGTACGGATATAGCCACAGTGAAGCGCGCAAGGCCGCGCTTGCCGCGCAGAAGGCGTCACCGCCCGTGTAATGTGTAGTGCCGATGTTTATCATCGGCCGGCCGACGATAAAGGTCGGCCCCACATGAATTACGACGGCCGACCATAAAGGTCGGCCCCACAGTTACAGGGAGCGGGAGATCGCCGATGCGGAGATGGAGCCGGCGTCGAGTGCGACGAGATAGCGCTGCATATCGCTGACCTTGCCGTGCGCGGCCTTGGTTCCACCGCTCAACTTGAGGTCATCTTGAACGCGCAGATCCATCGCGACCACGCGCGCGTTCGCGCGGTCGTAGTCGAACCGTAGATTGATCCGGGCATTGCCGGTGGCGTAGCCGAGCATCTCGCCCGTGTTCGTGACCACAGGCTCTCGCATCGGCACACTGCCCGTCGCTTCGATGGAGAACACGCTCGTGCCGAGAACCAAGCGCGTTCCCGTGACGACG
>DATBOZ010000089.1:0-3132 GCA_036561585.1 Candidatus Eremiobacteraceae bacterium
TCAATTGGTGCACGAGCCTGCGCTTGTCGGGCATTGTCGCGCGGCAGTGGAATGCCGCGAGCGGCGGAATCGACTTCGAATTGCATCTCGCACCGCATTACGACGCGGTCGCCGCGCGTTTGGGCGTGCAGCCGGCGCAAGCGCACAACGAGAACAACGCTGCCTTGCTGCGCGGATGTCGCGCTTCGGATCTGCATGCGGACGTCGTGCCGTGCAACCGCTCCGGCTGCAGCGACGGCTGCGGCTACTGCGGATTCGGCTGCGCGTACGACCGCAAACGCTCGACCCCCATAACGTATCTCGCGGATGCGGTCGCGGCGAACGCGAGCGTGATCGCCGGCGCGCGTGTTGAGCGCGTGCTCGTCGAAGACGGATCGGCGCACGGCGTGGAGGCAGTCGTCACACGCGACGTCTCCCTCGCGTCGCCGCAGGTGCAGCGCCTACGCGTCAATGCACCGATCGTCGTCGTGGCTGCCGGCAGTTTGCGGACGCCGAGCATCCTCGCGCGAAGCGGCGTGGCGTCGCCGCACCTTGGCCGCCATCTCCACCTGCATCCGACCACCGCCGCATTCGCGCGCTTCGATCATCCGGTGGAGACGTGGCATGGCCCGATGCAATCGGCCTACTGCGATGCGTTTGCCGATCTCGACGACGGCTACGGAGCGAAGATCGAAGCTGCGCCCGCGCATCCCGGGCTCATGGGCCTCGCGTTGCCGTGGCGCGGCAAAGCCGCGCACGCGGCCTTGATGCGCGACGCCCGCTTCTATGCGGCGTTGATCGTCTTGACGCGCGATCGCGGCGAAGGATCGGTCGCGCTCGACGGCAGCGATGACGTGGCGTATCGCGTGGCGCAGTACGACGCCGGCCACATGCTGCGCGCGTTGGCCGGACTCACCGACATTCTCTTCGCAGCAGGCGCGACGAGCGTGACCACGCTGCACACCGATCCGCTGACCCTATCGGTCGACCACGCCGACAGCGCCGGTCGCCGTGCCTTCGGCGAGGCAATTGCTCGCCGCGGGGCAGAACCAAATCGGCTCGGCGTTTTTTCTGCGCATCAAATGGGAACGTGCCGCATGCATGTGAATCCCGCACGAGGCGTTGTGGATGCCGATGGTGCCGTGCACGGCGTGCGCGGGTTGTTCGTGGCCGACGCATCGGTGTTTCCGCTTGCGTCAGGCGTCAATCCGATGCTCACGATCATGGCGCTCGCGCGCCGGACAGCGACGCGCATCGTGGAGGGAGCGCCCGAGATTCGCGGCGCTCCAGCTTCTCTTCTTTAGATCTTCACGAACGGAAGGCCGGCGCTGTCCACCAATTCCGCTGCGGTGGTCCACACGTCTTTGCCGCGCAGCGGGCCGTCGGTGAGACTCACCCGCACTTCGAGATCCAGACGGTCACGGTATTTGTACGGCTGGATGGAGTCGACGATGCCGTGCGTGCCGTTCGGAAATGTGATGACGTGATTGGAAATTTTTCCCAACTCGTCGTCGAGCGCGCTGCCTTGGATCATGAATTCGGAAGCGTCGACCGTGACCGAGAGGTAGCGCTCCAGCCAGAACTGGCTGTAATATGCCCATGCGGTCTTCTGCCCGCCGACCGTACCGTCGAACGTGACGCGATTGCCGGGAATGGGCACGTGACCGTACGGACTCGCGGGCGAGGACTGGACGGGAATGGGGGTTTGATCGGCGGCCGCCATCGCGGCACCGCCGGCCGCAAGCGCCGTCACGGCGCAAATCCCCGCGAGCGTTCGAACTGCGTTGCTCACTGCGCGCCTCAATCTAGATGCCGCAAATCGTGGTCATCGATTGGCGAGCGTCTGGGTCCGACGACTGATTGGAAAGGCGCACGTACGTGACCACATACGCGACGGCGCGCTCGACGGTCATGATCTGCTCGACGATGAGCGGACCGGCTGTCGTGCTCAGCCCGTACGAGACGTATTTCGCCGGGTGATCGCCGCACACGGTGGTGTCTTGGCTGACGGCGATTTCACCGCCTGGGTAGTGGGATTTCAGCGAGTGCAGATCGACTGCGTAGTAGTCGTCGAGCGTGCCTTGAAATGGGTGGGCGTAGACGCTCACGTTCTGGTGGAAGTCGTCGCTGCCCGGCTGGATCCACTTGCCGATGAAGCCGGCCGGCGCGTGCACCGGTAACCACCCTTTGGGTGGCTTGAACGGCAACGCTTGGGCGCCGGCCTGCGAGAGCGGCGCGAGCATGGCGCAGGCCGCGGCGAGCGCGATCATCGCGCTCCTCGTTGCTAGTCGTCTGAACAACATCATGTTGCGTTTCACGCCTTTCCGCGCGGCCGTCATGCCTCGATGGGCAGGAGCGTGCACTCGTCTCCGAGACCGGCGTCACCGGGTTCGGAGACCGCGCAATAGACACCAAAGTTTGCCTGGTGCCGCTGCGCCATCTGTTTAAGAAACGAAGGATCGGTGACAAGCGTTTCGGGATCCATCGTCGTTATCACGCAACGCCCGCAGCGCGACACGACATCCAGTACGGCGCCGCCGACGCGGAGCTTGCGCCCGACCCACGATTCTTCCTCAAATGCTGCGACACCGTCGATGACCACGTTCGGCCTGAAGCGGCGAAGATCGATGTGTTGTCCCCATTCGTCTGCGAATTGGCGCACTGAAGTCTCATTGATGACGAGGATGTCGGCCGCATCGTGATTTGCACCACTTGGGTCATCGGCGAGCGCGAAGGAGAGTCCAGTCTCCTTTGCCAGCCTCGCTCCCGCATCCGGTTGCGTGACGTCCATCACAGCGCCGTCGGGCATTTTCACGACGACCGAACCGTCGGCGACGCTTGCGGCGTAACCGAGCAATGCAGGAAATTGCCGGGCGGTGGTTTGCATTCCGCGTCGATGCGAATCCGGCGTATCGTCGATGAGCGCGAAGCGACGGTCGAATGGGATGCCGCCGTATCCGAAGTGTGTGGACGACAGCACTTCGCCGCGCATCGATTTGACCGGATAGCGCCACAACTGCGTCACACGCATGGTTGTGTGGTTTCTGCGCGGATGCGCAAAGGGCCTCGCCTCGCTCCGGTCGTAGGCGCACGCATGACGATTGGCAGCGTTGGGCGGTGGATGGCCGGCGCGTTCGTTACGGCCACGATCTC
>DATBOZ010000090.1:0-13169 GCA_036561585.1 Candidatus Eremiobacteraceae bacterium
CCGGGGACGCGATGCGACGGCGTCATCACCGCGCTCACCGGCGTGACTTCCCATAAGTTGTGCGGCACGCCGCCCGTGTCGCGCACCGAAAGCAGGCCGACGAATTTGCCGTCATTCACCACCGCGTAACCCGCGGACGGATCGCCGACCGCGAGTTGCGAAACGAACGACGCGACCGACATATCGGCCGGCACCGAGATGAGCTTGCGCGCAAAGCAATCGGTGATCGGCATGCGCTCGAGCGCGAGATTGATGCGGGCTTGACGCGCGCTCGCCAGCGCCGCTTGCAACAAGAACGCGCCGATGATGACCGGCCAAAGCGCGAACGACCAATCCGGATCCTGCCGGTAGTCGAGGACGGCCAATCCGAGTCCGGTCAACATCAACAGACCTGCGATGAACGCACTGACCATCGCTGCGTAGCCCGTGCCGCGCGCTTGACTGCCCGTGGCCTTCCATAGCAGCGCGCGAAGCACGCGACCGCCGTCGCTCGGAAACGCGGGCAGCATATTGAAGATCGCGAGCATGGCATTTGCAAGCGCCAGCAGCGCGGCAAACGCCGATCCCCAAAGGAATCCTGCGGCCGTGCAGATGAGCCAGACGATCCCGAAGATCGCCGCGAGCGCGACGCTCGCGAGCGGTCCGGCCGTGGCCATCCGGACCTCGTCCATCGGCGTGCCCGGTTCGCGCAGGATCGTCGCCACCCCGCCGAAGAGGAACAGCGTGATGTTGCCGATCGGGATGCCTTGACGTCGCGCGACGAAGGCGTGCGAAAATTCGTGAACGATGACGCTGGCGAACAGCACGAAGCTCACCGCCAGTCCGAGCGCGACGCGCTGCGCAAACGGCAAATCGAATCCGAGCAGCGACGACCGTTCCATCGCCACATACGCGAACAGGGCAAAAACCAGAAGCCAACTGGGATGGACGCCGACATCGATGCCGGCGATGCTGCCGATCCGCCAGGTCCAGCGCAGTCGCATGATCCGTCTTTTCCCTTTTGCCACGGGGGTTTCCGCTTGCCGATTCGCGCCGACGGTTGTCGTGCCGACCCTTATGGTCGGCCGGCCGATGATAAACATTCGGCACTACATTTGCTTGGGCGAGCGATGCTCGCCCTACTACAAAAAAGCAGCCACGATGGATGAAGGCCGGCGCTACAGCGGATTCGATTGGGTGACGCGCTCCACCAGTTCCTGGAGCCAGTCGAACGCGAACATCGCTCGCGCCGCGAGCGGCGGCGTGGCCGCCACGAGGTGTGCGGCCAGTCGAGCGCGCTGACCCCAGAAACCATCGACGAGTTCGTCGACCTTCGCGCCCGGAACCAGCGCCGGCTGGGGATACGATAGATTTTGCATCAGCGCGCCGACTTTCGGATCGTACGGGATCGCGATGAATGGCACGCCCAATTTCGCCGCGACGATCAGCGCATGCAGGCGCATCGAAACGACGGCGGCACAGCGGCCGATGATCGCGGCCATTTCCGGCAAGTCGTAGCCGCCGGACAGTAAGACCGGCGTGCTCTTGCAGCGCCGGATGACTTGCGTGGCGGCATCGGCGTCGTCGGGAGCTTGAAGCGGGAGCAGCACGACCTGCGCGCGGTGTCTAATCGCCAGGCGGTCGACGAGCGCGGCGATCTGCGGCAGAATCCGGTCGAAGTACGACGCATGCCGGACGACGACCGCCACCAACTCGCCGCGAAGATCGCGCAGGCCCTCGCGCGCAAGCATCGCCTCGCTTTCCACCGACGGTACCGGGTCCGCCAACAGCACCGGATCGGCGGTCAGGCGGACATTGACGCGAGGCAGCAGCGATCGCAGGAGCGTCGCGCTCGCTTCATCGCGGACGCATGCCAACTCGATATCGCAACAGGTCCGCCGGACGATCTGTTTGCCCAGAAAATCGAGCGGGCCAACGCCCTGCGCGAAGATCGCCGCCGCGCGATTCGCGGTTTGCGCCTCGCGGATGATGCCCACATAGTACATCAGACTGCGCAAGCTCGTGGCGGTCTGCAACAAGCCGCCGCCCCCGCTCACGACGACGTCCGACGATTTCACCGCGCCGGTGACCACCCGCCAATCCGCTCTGGGCAGCGATACGACATTGTATTCGGCAGCGGTCGCCGCGGGCACCGCTGAGAGCACCGTCAGCACGTCGGCCGGACGGCGCCGCCGCCACTCGTCCACCATGACGCGCAAGATCGCTTCGTCGCCGAAATTTCCGAAACCCCAGTAACCCGATAGCAGTAGCCTCGCGGGCTTGCTCTTCATTTCGCCGCGGGTGCGGTCGAGTTACGCGGCATCGCGATGCGCCGATAGATGAGCTGCAGGACGGCGCCGATGAGGAATCCCAAGACGACGCCGTTCAGCGTGCGAAGCAGACCGACGTGCAACGGCGTATGGATGTGCGAAAATGTGTCGAGCACGTCTGCAAGTCCGATGCCGGCGCAAAGCACGACCAGCCAGCCGATCCATCGGCGTGCTTGGCCGGACAACACGGGCAGCAAGACGATCAACGGGTAGCCGATCGCGAATTCCTTGAAACGTGGCCGGGCGCCGAGCAACTGGGCGAGCAATCCGCGCAATTGCGTCTCGAATCCAGACACGCCGATATCGGGTTGGTTTCCGGACCGGAGCACGAGCATGACGGCGGCGCCGGCGAGCACGACGAGAGCGGCCAGCTGCCACGCCTTGACCGGCGAAATAATCGCATCGCCGACCTTGATCCGCGCGCCGAACATCGACGTGAATGCGTAGAGCAGCAACAACGCGAGCGGCGGCACGACGAGAAGCGTTTTCACGCCGGCGAACTGGTTGATCTCGAGCATGAACGTCACTTGGGCGAGCAGCGCGGTGACGAACGCGGCGCCGATGCAGGCGATCGCCACGCTGATCACAAGCGCGACGGCGCCTTCGCCGAGTGGGCGAGCGATGCTCGTCCTACTACCGGGGTCAGGATCGGCCGACCATAAAGGTCGGCCCCACATTTTCGTGTCGGGGTTGAACCAGCGGGCGAGCGAAACGCCGGCAAGGATTGCGAACGTGAGCGCCGCGCCGAGCGCTCCCGCCTTGCGTACGAACTCGTCGTGGTGGACGATCACAGCGCCCCAATATGCGATCGCTGTGAGCACGTACAGCGCCCACGGCATCCACGGCCGGATCCAACCGAACAGATCCAGCAGTAAGACGAAGGCTGCAGCGGTACCGAGCAACGCGAGAAACCACAGCACCGGCAGTTTGCCGCCCTTGAAATCCACGAAACCCTCGGCGCGCCCTTCGTGGAATCCGTTCGCCTCAAGCCGGTCGCGCAATTCGCGCAGCATGACGAGATTGGTCTGCTCAGCGGAGAGCGTGGTCTGCGTGCCGTCCGTGCCTACGGTTTGAATGACGTGCGGAAACGTCCGCAGATAGATCACGCGAATGTTGCGTTCGCGCACACCCAAGATATACGTGCCGACGACGTCGTCAAGCGCCATCTTCTGCAGCAGCGGCTGTGCGATGGCTTGCACGCGAACGGTCTGACTGGGAATCTCGGTCCCGAGCGTCTGCGTGCCTTTTTGGATCTGGTCGTCGGAGTACGCTTCGACGTCGCCGAAGTTGACGTGCGCCTGTTTGAGCGCCTGTGCCGTCGCGTCGAGCTGATACGGATAGCCGAGCACTTCGTTGCGCTGGCCGAAGAAGATGACGGTCCCGATCTCGCCACCTTGCATGATCTGATCGAAGATGGTATTGATCTGGCCGATGCCGAGCCGCTCGTTGTTCTGCACGCGCGGGTCCACGAGCAAGCCGAGCCGGCGCACGCGGTCCGCGAAGTCCTGTGGAATACCGAGGCCGGCGGAATTGAAGAAGTCGATCTGGGTCTTCACGGCGATCAACGCGGGCATGGTCGTCCGCAAAACGCGCACGGTCGACGGTTCGAACTGAATGCCTAACGCGGTCCGGTACCGCTGCAGCGTCGCTGGATCGTAGACCAGGACGTAGACGCTGGCGGGATCGATGCTGTGACTGCGGACCATACGCGCGAGCAGCGGATCCGCGAGCGACGAGTCGCGCGCGGCGTTGACGATCTGCGCGCCGGACTGCACGAACGCACGTCCGCCATCGTTGACGCGCTGCCCCAGTTCCTCATACGCCGCGACGGACGTCAGGCCGGCCCGGCGCATCTCGCGCAGCAGCTCGTCCAAATCGTAGCCGTACGCATGCGCGAAGTCGCTGAGATCCTGTTGATCGATCGTGACTTCGACCGTTTTGTTCTGCGCTTCGTAGCGCCAGCGGTCGTATCCGACAAGCAACGACGCGACCAAACCGAGGGCGATAAGAACCACGGCAACGCGCCGCAGCATCGTCATGCGCATAGGCCCGAGGCTTTGCGCTCGGACCCGCTGTTGCCTGTATCGGCTATCTGCTTACGTCGTCGTGTTCTTGCGAAGCAGTTCCGCGAATTCGCGCAGCTTCTCCACCGCGATATCCAGTGCGTTGGCTGCTGCATCGACCGAGATGCGCGCGACGCGCTCGCCTTTCTCCGCTGCGACTTTAGCGAATTCGTCGACGTGCTCGTGGAGCCGGCCGCGGCGGAACGCATCGGAGAAGCGGTCACCGGGCCACTGCCACGATGTGTTGTTCGCGGTGTCGGAGGCCAGCATCTGCGCGCAGTGCTCGGGTGTGCCGAGTGTGCCGAGTTGCGCGCGCACGATGTCGATATCGATGCTGGGTTTGCCGGCGGCCGCAGCCGCGGCGGCGCAGGCGGAGACGATATCTTGATGGAGGCGGTCGGAAGCCGCCATGCGCGCCGACGGCGCGAGCGGCAACGCGGCCCGTACTTTGTCGACGTATTCGTTGATCGCGATAGTGGCGTCGGTGGTGAATTGCATGCTCATAGGTACATTCCCACATGGGCGGTCGGTGCCGGAGCTTGCCGGCTGGTTGTGCTACTCGGTCTTTCGCCGGCTTGTTTCAGCGGCGCCAATTCGAGCACCGCTGTCTGTCCCGGGGCAAGCGTGCCCAGGATGACCGATCGTCCGGCGTCGGCGCTCACCGCGGTCGTCCCCTGCACACCGCTGATGCTCATCGCAGTGTCGGTATCGAGCGTCAGGCCGCGCACGCCGTCCGGCGAGGTGACGCGGACCGTCTCCACATCACCTGCGAAACTCGTCGCCAGCGTGACGCGCGCGCGCCGCAGCCAAAATTCTCCGAACGCGTCGACGCCGCCGATCCAAAAGCGGTTCTTGAAGTGATCGTAGAGCGCGAGCTCCGTCGGCAACTTGTCCGCAATCACGTCGGGATGGATCAGCACCGCGGAAACGCCGTGAAACACCGACTCGTCGTCGAGCACCTGCTCGAATCGCGGCACGAGCGGCAGCATCGGCAGTTGGGAGTCGGTGATCAAGATCGGGAATTCGGTGATGGTCGATTCCTTGGTGTACGATCCGTCATCCAGCTCGCGGAACGGAAAGTCGGTGAGGAGGTCGTTGGCCGTGAACGATGAGTCGAACCGGTAGCCCGTCTGCATCAACGCTTCGAACTGGCGCGGATGGATGTAAAGGTAGCCGGACCTGAACGTGTCCACATGAATGCCGGGTACGGCGGCTTCGAGCATCGCCTTGCTCACGCGCATCTCGCCGAGCAGCGACGCGCCAAGCGTCTTGCCTTTCGCGACGAGCGCCCCGCCCGCCACCACTTTGGGGTGATAGTTGGCCGGCGTCTCCAAGCCGGTGCCGTACTCATATTCCCGGAAGTCGCGCGCGTGCGCGACCGTATGACTTGCGATTTCGCCGCCGAGCGCAGCGACGATCCTGGTGTTCTTCTTGCCGGTGGCGTCGAAGAACGCGCTGTCGGCTTGGTCGTTTACGTTCTTGGTCTCGATGAAGTATGTCGTGGTGAATCCGCGCGCGTGTTCCGCGCGCGCGTACGCCAGCATGTTGATGATCGACAGCGAATAATCGACGTCGTGCGTGAAGATCAGCGCACCGGTCTTGCCGTCCGGCACCGGGTCGATCGCGATCGCACCGCGCACGTACTTCATGTACCAATCGCGGATCACGAATTGCGGAGCATCCGCGCTCGGTTCGAAGTGGTTGTCGTACCAGCGCTCGCTGTCCGGATCGTGATTGTTCTGCGGCACGACGACGAGGTCGAACAGCGCCGCGCCGAGCGCGTAGACACGGCCTCGCCCGATCGTGCGCACGCTGATGGCGCCGGTTCCGTCGTCGAAGCGCGCGACGACGCGAGCGCCCGAACCCGCGACGGGCGTGAGACTCTGCGTCACGTCCGCGGAGTTCTCTTTGGCGTTGCCGATGACGATCGTCTGCGATTGCCACGCGCGCAAGTGCGCGAATCCCGGGTCGCCCGACGCAATATCGAATTTCAGTTGATAGCGCTTTTGCGACGCGACGGTCGGCTTGATGCCGGCGAGATCCTGCGCGCCGCCGGATTCCGGATCGTTGATGATCAAGGTGCCGCCGCCGTCGACATAGGCGCGCAGCCGTGCCACGAGGGCTGGCGTCATCTCGTCGCCGCTCAACTCGCCGGCGAGGATGACCATGGGCTGGCGCAGCGCCGCGGCCGGATCGTGGGTGACGAAGAGCGGCAGTCCCATGCCCGCTGCGATGTGGCGATCGCCGAGCGCCTGATAGGTGCGATCCATCGCGAGCGATGCGATCGCGCGCGGATCCGGCGCGGCGGAGACGGCGACGGTCATCGCGAGCGCGCATACAGCGGCGGCGAGCAGTGTGAGCGCGATGCGGCGAGCGTTAACGATCGCGCATCTCACAGACGCACCGCCACGTTGAGCTGCAACGTGTTGGCGGTGTACGGAAAGACGAACCCGTTGGAACTGCCCGAATAGCGGACGGTCGTCTCATCCACGGAAAACGTCATGCGCGATGTGTCGAGCGAAAGGTACGGCTCGAATCGGAATGTGGCGGTCGGTCCGGCGGCGCCGTAGAACGTGCCGGTCTGCTCCGTGCCGGACGCCGCCTGCACCCCGCCGCTGAGGTGATCGTTGAATTGCTCCGAAAACGTGAGCCCGGCTGACATATCGCGCTGGCTCAAATAGTCGTAGTAGCCGTGCGAGTGGCTGATCGTATTGTAGGGCGGTTTTGGATTGACGGTCCAATACGACCACGTCTGCGCGAAGCCCGCGTTGCGAAAGTTTACGTCTGCGACAAGCGAGGCGCCGAAGTTCATCTGCATCGTCCGGTTCACATCAAGCGTCAATTCGTTATAGCTGTTGCCGTCGTTATAGGTGGCGTGCGCCACGCCGAATCCGGCCATCGTGTTTCCGAACCGGTGGTCGGCGTTCAGCGAAAGCGTCGTCAGCCGGATGATGGCCGACTGGCCGTTGACCACGGGCACGCCGCCGTTTGCCTGAATGCTTCCATCAACACCGCCGACCACGACACTCGCGCCGTAGTCGTTCGAGCGGCGCGTGCCGGAAAAGCTCAGCAGCACGTCGGTGGTGGACGGTTGACCGGTAAACGCCGACGAGTACGCGCGCAAGTCGAAACTCGCGGCGGCGCTTGGCGCATAGCCGGCGACAATGCCGAATCGATTGGCAGTCGTCGACGTACCGCTGCCGCCGATCTCATAGCGCGCTGCGTAAACGCCGAAATACGTCGCGGGAGTCGGATAAAAGCGTTGGATGAATTGCCGATTGGTTTGCAGACCGTCGCTGCCGGTCGTGGTGACGCTCGTCAAATCGGCAAGCGGTGCCACGCGTACGTTGATCTGCCGGAGCAGATCGTGCGCGTCGCTGTTGTCCGGTGAAATCGCGATAGCGTGATTGGCGATCGAGAGCGCGGTCGTGAGATCGCCTTGCCAATACGCAACGCTTGCAAGGCCGACGAGTGCGTCGACGTTGTCGGGTTGCGCTCCGAGCACTTTGCTGTAGTCGGCGCGCGCCGAGTCCATTCGATTTGTGTACGATTCGACTGCGGCCAAGCCGACCAGGGCATCACCGTTCTTCGGATCCTTCGCAAGCACGAGCCGGTAAAGCTTTTCCGCATCCGCGTACTGCGCCTGAAACGTAAACGTGTCGGCGAGACCGATCTGTGCATCAGAATCGTCGGGATATGCTTTCAGTTCCGTGGCGAATTGCGATTCGGCGTCGGCGTAGTCGTGGTTGTACGCATACGAGCGGCCGAGCAGCACCCGCGCTTCGCCGTCGGTCGGATCCTTTGCGAGTACCGCGTCCAAGAGTTGAATCGCTTCACCTTGCTTGCCGGTGTACGAGTACGCCTGCGCGAGTGCGACGGAGACGTCTCGATTGGACGGATCCGATTGGTGATCGGGCAGCAGCAGGGCCACCGCAAGCGTCGAATGGCCGGAATTCATGTACGACTTCGCCGCAGTGACGTCGGCCGCCATATCGCGCGGAACTGCTGCGACAGCCTGCGTCGCGGATGCGAGCGGCGCTGGTGTCGGCGCCGGATGTGCGAACGCAACGGAGCTTGCCGACGCGAATGCGACACACAGCGGGATCAGGGCGAACACGATTCCCCTCGGCAAAGCGACCCTCAACGGCATTGGGGCAAGAGGCCGGTCTGACATCGTCGAATTGTGCCCCGTGACTGCCTTTCACCGGTTCAATGCCGGCGCACACCGATGTTCGCAGAACAGGCGTTGTGCGCCTCTCGACCTATGACCGTCAACGTCACGTGCACGACGTGCGAAGGGAACCCGCCTTGTGCGGCGTGCACCGCGGCCGCGCACTCTATATCGGGCGCGGGCTTTACGGTGCACCATTCGTCGCGCTACGCCGCACTGCGCGCAGCCACCGTCGGCACGTACGGATTTGACGCGTGCGTCGTGCCCATCGGATCGGGCGAGCGGGCGATCGCGGATGCGGCCGGCATCCTGCTCGCGTCAAAGCGTGTGACGCTGGTGCTCGACGACGGCGCCGCAAGACCAGATGGTATACCGGCACACTTCGCGACCGTTGAGCGGCGCGCGTACGAAACGGGCGCGCTGCCGGTCGGTTGGCTCACCGATCAGGTTCCCCGCCGGCCTGCCGATGACATATCGACTACATCGATCGCTGCGCCGGCGCCCGGCTCAAGCGACGATGCGCTTCGCGCCACACGGCGCGTGACGACGCTCGCACATGTCCAGCGCGAACGAATCGCGGCGATCGACCAAGGTCCCGCCGCCTTGGATATGATGGCGGTGATCGAGGATGAAGTCGGATGGGCCCGCGCGAGCGGACTCGGTTTCGGACTCGTCTTGCTGCACCTCGGCGGGCTCACCGAGCGTTCGGGAACAAGCGACGTCGAGCGTGCGATCGCGAGCGCGGTCACCGCGTTGCGCGGCGTCGCCCGGCGCGGCGATGCGATCGCGTGCAAGAACGATGACTTCGTCATGCTTTTGCCCGAGGCCGAAGCTGTAGGCGCGGCCATCGCGGCTCGCCGCGCGGCGCGGACGCTTGTTGCGGGAGCGCTTGGACTTCCCGCGCGGCCGCGTCGGGCGAAGGGGCTCGCTGCATGGAGCGCAGGCGTCGCCGCGTGTCCGGCCGACGGCTATTCTCGCGAAGCGCTCATCGCGCGCGCGACCGCCGAGCTGCGTCCGCTCGAGCAATGGATGAAAGACGAGTGACCGATGCCGACGACGACGTCGCCGGCGCGTACGACCGCGGTGAGGTGACCTTCTCCAGATTCAACGATTCGTGCGCCGCGTGCGTGCATGCACGCGTTTCGGGCGCGTCGTATCTTTGCAGCTTCAAAGAGATGCGCGTCTTCGTCGATTCGACGTGCAATGCGTTCGAGCCGCGCGATCAAGAACAGCCGTTTGTGACGGCGGTCACGCGAAGCGCGCTCTACCGCGCGAATCTCCGCGTCGAAATCGCAGTGGATCAACATATGGCGATGCGTGCGCGCATCGCCGCCGTCAACGCCGGCAGAACCGGCTAAACGTTCTCTAAGAAACCTCACGTCTGGTTCATCGCCTGCTCATGCGTTGTCATCGCCATACGCGTATTGTTAGCACATGCAAGCGGTCGCGCATTCGCGCGGCTCACCAATCCGAAAGGGCCTCTTCGTATGATGCGCACCAAATTTGTCACCGCGCTTTGCGCCGCGCTCCTGTTCGCAGGTTGCGGCGGCACCGGCGGCACGGGCCTTCCCATTTCGTCGCCCGGCGGCGTTCTCTCTCAGTCGAAGTCCACCACGCAGGCGGAAGCGCAATCCGCCATGGATCCGGTCCAAGAAGATAGTCTCTCGTCCTCGTTGTTCGACGGCACTGCCGGCGCCACGCTCGACATCGCAAAGCGCAACGCTCAGTTGTCTTCGATTGGTTGCACGAATCGCATCGAGCGGACCGTCACGCACGTCAGCCCCACCGAAACCATCTACGAGACGAAGTATTTCTACGACCAAGCGTGCACTCAGCTCGCGAAAGACGTCGTCGCCGATGTCGTTCAGCCGAGCCAGTCGAGCGAGACGATCGCGCGCACGTCCACATGGTACAATCACGCGGCGTTGCAACTCGGCCAGCGCAAGACGAACTTCTCGGTCACCGGCGCACCGGGCAACTTCTCCGCAGTGATCACGAGTGATTTCTTCGTCGGCTCTTCGAGCTCACCTGAGTCGCAGCGCGGGCATCAGATCACCGTCTCGCCACAAAGCCAAAACGTCTACAACGTCGCCGGTAACGGCGGATGGGTTGACAACGATGGTGTGCCGTCGATCAACCAATCTGTCGGCGGTCAGGGTCAGCTCCAGAACGTGACCGCCACCGTCGATGCGAGCGGCAACGTGACATTCGCCGGTTCCCACCTCGAGACGATCTCGAAGGGTCCGCTCGGCAGCATCACGCTCTCGAGTTCGCCGCCCTTCACGATCTCCGGCGGAACGGTGCTCGGCAATCGCACAGCCACCGGCTCGGTCGAGTTCGACAACATGGGTAACCTGGTCGCCTTGACCGTGAACGTGACGCTGATCAACGGTGGAAGCGCGGTGCTCACGAGCTCCGGCACGCCGCCGTCGGTCAGCATCAACGGCACGATCATGAACTCGGGCGGCACGGTGCTCGCGACGTTCTCGGTGGATCAGTACGGCGACGGCATCATCACCTACGCCGACGGCCAGCAGGGAATCATCATCGACTGGCACGTGATCTCGTAATCTAGGGAATGTACAATGTGGGGCCGACCTTTATGGTCGGCCTCGTCTTTATTTGTAGTGCCGACCTTTACGGTCGGCCTTTTTTTGGTGGGCGAAGAGGGGCTCGAACCCCCGACAGCCGCCTTGTAAGGGCGGTGCTCTACCAACTGAGCTATTCGCCCGAGCACGAGAAACATTCTCATCCGTTTGCGCTTCAACCCGCTTGGGGTTGCGGCGCAATTCCAATGATAAAGGTAGCATCACGATATCGCGATGCTACCTTCGTAGTACTGCAGCCTCAGATCAAGCTTTCAAGGAGCGAACGCCTCGACATTATTCAGGATTCCGCTATTGTTCGACCCGCCAACGCCGTACAACACGTTGCCGATAATTCCCGCGCTCAAACCAAAGCGCGCGGTCGGCATAGGTGCCTTCGTCGTCCACCGATTCGTCGCGGGATTATACGCTTCGACCGTGGACAGGTACGTGCTGTTGAATCCGCCGACGACGTACAGTTTGCCCCCGATAATCCCAGCGGTCGGACCGGCGCGCGCTGTCGGCAAGTGCCGTATGGTTGTCCACGTATCCGTCGCCGTATCGTACGCTTCAACCGTGTCTAGCGGATGAGCCCCGTCATATCCGCCCACGACGTAGATCACCTTACCGATGACTCCTACGGCGATATCGTCGCGCATCGTCGGCATTGGCGCCTTGGCCGTCCAGGTATTCGAAGCAGGATCGTATGCCTCGACCGTGTTGAGGTAGTTCGTGCCGTCGAAACCGCCAATGGCATAGAGCGTGCCATTCACAACCGCGACGCCGGGGTTTTCGCGCTTTGTCGACATCGGCATCTTCGTCGACCACGTATGCGTCGCCGGATCGAAGGCCTCGACGATGTCAAGCTTGCCGGAAAAACCCGTGCCGCCGACGGCATAAAGGATGTTGTGGATGACGCCGGTGCCAAAGCAGCAGCGCTTCGTGAGCATCTTCTTCTTGGTGCGCCACGCATTCGTTGTGGGATCGTAGGCCTCGACGGTGTTGACGACACCACCTGTATAGCCGCCCGCGGCGTAGAGCGTGCCGTTGATAACAGCAACGCCCAGGAACTGACGTGCTGTCGGCATGGGCGCTTCAACTGTCCAATGCCCAGGAACATCGGCAGAACTCCGTGCGCCCGCTAACGTGCTCTGTGGATTTATGGTCTGGCTCGCCGAACATCCGGCCAGTAATACGAAGAGAACCGCTCCGGCATGAATTACTCTCATGATCGCTTCCTTAGTAGTTGTGACCCAAAGAACGAATTGATTCGTCCGGACGGATTTGCCGGCGTCAAGATTTTGTCTTTTCTTGATCTAGAAACTAGGACCAAACGAATGTTTGCGACCCGCCGTTCTTCCTAGATGGCGGCGGGTCAAATGCCAAAACACTGCCAAGCTTTCAACTCATGTTCTAGAACACGCTTAAGACTGGTCTTGGGCGACGGATGAATTGCGATGTGTCCTCAAGCGATTGAATATGTTTTTCGCAGAAATGGAATCGGCGGACTCGCGCGCAAGACACGCGCCGGTTTTTTTCTTTATTCTCTCACGCGTCTGGCTATGCAGACTTATTCGCCAAAATGGATGAGAGACAAATCCGCAAGGGAATCCGAATCCAGGCCGCCGCCCTCGTGGATCATGTGCACTTGGGCCGTTTACCGCGCGATAAATGCAGTTTGCACCGGGCGGCGAAGGAGAACACGCAGATCTCCGATAGCTGCTGTGGTCCACACGCGCCCCTCAAAGGCTTGTGAAAAATGCGTTTGACATTCGGTTCCTTCGTGGCTCCGGCTATTCTCATTTGTTGTGTGCTCAGTTCGGCACGAGCGGCGGCCGCCGATACGGCGGCCACATCGCCTACGGTCACGGACATATTCGCGCGCCACGAAGCCGCCGTTGGCTACTCGCTCGCCGACGGCAAGGCGGCGCCGTTTATTGCGTACTGGACGAGTTCGTGGAAAGACGTTGAGGGTGACCCCGACGGCTCGATGACCGTAGTCCATCGGGCCGGCGCGTACTTCCGCTTCGATTCAACCTAT
>DATBOZ010000091.1:0-17287 GCA_036561585.1 Candidatus Eremiobacteraceae bacterium
GGATGCGATACGCGGTTATCCGCGTACCCGAAATGAAGCTGCACGGTGCTTCCGGTGACGGCCGCGATCCGTCCATAGAGATCGTAGCCGATGGTGACGTCGTGCCCGTTCGTATCGTAGGCCCGCGCGAGATTCCCTTTAGGATCGTATTGGAAGTGTTCGGTGAGGACCGAATCCTTGGCCGTCGTCGTGGCGGTCGAGACCCGCCCAGTGGCGGGATCATATTCCCACGTGAACACGGTCCCCGTCGGTAACTGCTTGCGAATCAAACGGCTGAGCGAGTCGTACCCATACGTCGTGATCCCATTTGCCGTCGTGACCTTGAGCGGTTCGAAGTTGCGGTCATAGGTCGTGTCCGTGGCGACGATGCCGTCGTCGGTCTCGATTTCCCGATCTTCGAAAAAGTCGGGAGCGTCGTAAAAATACTGATACGTCTTGCGATGGCTCGCTCCGCCCGGTTTGCGCGTGTTCGTCTCAAACGTGTTCACCGTCGATGTCGGATTCTTGGTCGTGGCATAGCGGTACGAGTTGACCGTGCCATCGGCGTCGACGACGCGGTTCACCAATCCCGATGTGTTATACCCGACCTGCGCCGACGTGCGGTCCGGATAGTGGATGGCGATCAGTTTGTGGTCTGAATCGTAATCGTACCGGGTGACGCTGCCGTTCACGTCGACCGACTGCAAGTCGGCGTTCTTGTATTGATAGCTGACCACATGGCCCTGCGAGTCGACGATCCGCTTGACGAAGCCGTCTGCCGTGAAGGCGAAATCGAACCGGTTGCCTTCGTTATCCGTCGATTCCCGAAGGTGTCCGTCCGCTCCGTAGGTCAACGCGATGTAGTCGTGATTTGCATCCCAGAACCGTGTGAGCCGCCCCGATAGATCGAATGCCTCGAAGATCGTCTGACCGTTGTACGTCGTCGACCGCTGGTAGCCTTCGGCCTCGCGTGTCAGAAACTCCGTAGCGAACCGCGCGCTGAAAAACGTTTCGCCGACGGCTGGCACTTGCGACTTCAACAAGCCGAGGTCGACGAAATTCTCCCACGCCTCTTCTTCGTTGTCCGAGCTGCTTTCGAGGTATTGCCGGTAGGCTTGCCGGTCCGCGACGCTGCCGAACTGGCCGGTGTTCTCCGCGGCCTGCTCGATCTCATCGAGGATCTCGCTCTGCGGCCGCATCGTTGACGTCGTTGGATTGAATTTGTTGCTGGCGCCGCCGCCGTATTCGTGGACCACGATAGAACCGTCGTCTTGGACTTTGAGATAGTCTTCAGCTCTCGAGCCCCAGCACGTTCCGAAAATGCCTTTCCTCGAGGTGTCAAAGGAATTGTAGACGCGCGTTATCTCCATGAACAAGCCGGCCGGCTCGTGAAGATCGGTGTGGTCGAAATTGAAATCGCCGTAGCGCGTGACCACATATGGCGCACTCGCGAATGCGGGTGCGGTCACGAGCAGAAAGGCGAGCGCAGCCGCGGCGCATCCAACGATCGTGCGCACCTGCCGACTATATTCCATGGCTTGGCACTTTGCGCAAGATATCGATGGCTTGCGCTACCAATGGATCCGACGCACCCGACGAATCGCTTTCGCGGAGCACAAGCGAGGCGGCGTTGCTCGGGCTCGGAAGACCGCCGCGAATCGGCCAGAGAAAGATGCTTCCGTTCTGCGCGCCGATCACCACCGCGGTGCCGTCCGGCGTGAACGCAGCCGACGTCGCTCGCGACGCAGGCACGGAGACGGACGCGACGAGATCGCCGGATCGCCGATCCCAAAGCTTGAGCGTGCCGTCCGAAGACGTCGCCACGAGAAATGTCGAGTCAACCGGCGAGAACGACGCAGACTCGATCTCCGTTTCTCCGCCTTCCAGTACGACGTGGGAGCGTCCGGGTTGTGTGAGATCCCATATCGCGCCCGGCGTTCCGCCGTTTCCCCCTGAGGCGAGCCATTTGCCGTCGTTGGAAAGCGCAAGCGCCAAGACCCGCTCGTCGTTGCTCGGCCAGCGCTGCAATTGGACGCCTTTGGGATTGACGAGGTGAAGGGTCCCCGTGACACCGCCAAGCGCAAAGCCGGACGCGTCCGGAACACCTTCCGAAACGTCTCGCCACGAACCGTAGCTGTGCTTATCGTCGACCGAATTGATCGAACCGTAACCCGATGCGCTGATCGCAAGCACGGATGCGCCGTCGGCCGTCAGTGCGAGCGAACGGATGCCGGTCTGCCAGCCGGGTTCATTCGCGACCCGCTTTGAACCATCGCTCGACCAGACCATCCATCCGTTCGTCTTGTAGACCGGATCTGCAAGGCTCGTATCCGTCTGCGCGACGATGACGTTGTAGCTGCGGCCGACGAACGCCGCTTGCGTGAAGCGTTTTTGCGGTTCGGTGACGCGGATCTTGAGCAGCGGATTTGCGCCGGTCGCGTCCGCATTCCAAATCTTCGCCGAATCGCCGCCCGCCGTCACGATGCGCGATCCGTCTGCGCTGAAATGCGCGGCGACAACCCAGGCCTGTCCGGGCGATTGCGACAGGATGCGCTCCATGCGCGGCTCGGCGGTCATCGCCCACAGCGCGGCAGTTCCATCTTGGCTCGCGGTCAGCATGCGACTGCCGCTGCGATCGAACTCGATCGATTCAACAGCGCCCTGGTGTGCGAAGCCGGCGCGCGCGAGCGGGGACGAAGCATGCCACAGGTAGACTTTCCCGTCGTCGCCGCCGGTCGCCAGCAGATTGCCGTCCGGCGAGAAATCCGCGACCGGCGCGGCGCCGGTGTGCGCGCGCAGCACGGCGACAGGATCGCCTTCGAGTGTCCAAAGGTTGACCGATCCGTCGGCGTACGTCGTCTCGATACCGTTGCCCGCAGGATTGAATGCCGCGGTCAGCGCCGCCGGTGCACCGGCTTTCGCGGCCAACGTCTTTTGGATCGCGCCGCTCGTCGCGTCGAGAATCACCGCAGTGCCGTCTTCGCTTGCGCTCAGAACGCGCCCGCTGGTCGAATCGAAGCCGATCGCGTCGATCGCGGCATGTTGATCGTGCCGTTCGATTTTTGCCTTCGTGCCGATATCGAAGAGGATGATCGTCCCATCGATGGCACCAGCCGCCACATGTTTTCCATCGGGAGCGATCGCAAGACGAACGAGCGGGCTCTTCGACGTCACCGCGCTCGAGCCGATCTGCACGCCGGTCTTCGAATTCCAAACGCCGAGCGTACCGTCCGCAGCGCATGCGGCGACGACGCTATCGTCGGGGCCGAAGAGCGCATCGTTGGCGGAGACACCCGGCGTCGATCCGTTCCAATCGAGTAGCATGGTGCCGCCTTGGACGTTCCAGATCTTCACTTTGCCGTCGCTGCCCGAGGTCACGATGCGTTTTCCATCGTGGCTGAAGACGACGGAATTCACTCGTCCTGCATGGCCTTCGAGTTGGTCCCGTTGATCGCGCAGCGCGATCGGCGTTGGGTCGGAGCGCGGCGTGATCCCCGTTAGGTCGTGGAGCTTCGCCGATCCGTCGCGGCCGACGGTTGCCAGGTAGCGTCCGCTCGGGTCGAACGCGAGCGCCGTGATCAGATCGCCCTGATCGCGGAATTCATGGATCAGGTCGCCGGACGAGCTCCAGAGTTTTGCAGAACCGTCGCTGCTCGCCGTCGCGAATTGGCCTTTGGCTTGATTCGGATTGAACGCGAGCGCAGTGATGAGTTCGCCGTGCGCTTGGATCGAACGCGCGCGAAGCGAGAGTTTCTCGAGTGCTTGGCGGAGCAGCAATTGTAGCACGGAGTTATGCGAATCGTCGCTGTACGCCGCGGCGAGCAGCAGCGCCGCTTGGTCGTCGTTGCCATCGAGCAGTTTTTGCCGGCCGACTTGCAGGAACACTTGCGAGCGTTCGTTGAGCGCCTGACCGCGCTGTTGATTGGCGGAGGCCGTCTGCGCGATAGCGACGCCGCGCTGCTGCTTTGCGATGGTGGCCTCGGTGTCGGCTCGCCGTGCTTCCGAACTTGCTCGCAACGCCGAAGCCCGCTCTTTTTGTGCGGCGATCGCCTCGTTGTGGTTGGCGGTGTTGGCCTTCCCCTCCATCGTCTGCGCGGTCTTCGTCGCCGTGTCGGCGGCGGTCTTGGCTTTGACCGCCTCGTCGAGCGCGGCAACAGCTCTGGTTTGCGCGACCCAGGCGAACGCGGCCATGGAGAGTGCGAGCAACGCGATCACGCACATCGCGAGCGCGGCGATCCGCGTGCGATGCGTGAGCCTTTGCGCGGCGTTGGCGCGCATCCGGTCGACTTCGGCTTGATGCTCGAGCCGTTCGCGCTTCGCGCTCTCTTCGGCTTCGATCTTGCGGCGCTCTTGCTCGCGTTCGCGGCGCTCCGCTTCTTCTTCGCGCACGCGTTCGAGCGCAAGCGCGGCAAGGCTATTCTGGAACAGGCTTTCGACGCTCGTGGCCCGGCCGCCATAGCGCTCCGCCCACGCTTCGGTTCGCGGACGCGATTGCCACCAGTGCCAACGCGCTTCGACCTGATCGAGCGGGAGCGTCACCGACGTCGATCCCGATTCGGCTTCGAGCAGCGCGAGCAACGCCCGATAGAAACGGCCATCGGCGTCTTCGGCGGCAAGCCAACCCGTTTGGATCCGCGCATCAAACGCATGCGACTGTTCGGCGCTGATGCGGGTCCAGCGACGTAAGAGCGCCTCGTGCACCACATCGATGCGCGAATCGTCGCGCAGCACCCGCACCGCGGAGGTGGGCGGAACGATGAACGAACAGTCGTCGGCGCGGAAGCGGTTGAGAACGCGAAGCAGATCGTCCTTTGATACTCCGGTTTCGGCGAGCAAGCGCGAAAAGAGCAGTGCTCGACGAGTCGCGCGACCCTCTTTGTCGACTTCGCTGAGCGCACGAAAGACTTGCTCGACGGCAAGTTCGAGGCCCGGCAGCGACGCCATGACCTCGTCGGCATGCTTCGACAGCGCACCGGAGATGGTGCCGATGGCCTGATACTGCGTGAGGCCGAGGTGCGGCATCGCTTCGGCTTTGACTTCAGCTTCGGCGCGGTCCCACAGTCGAGCGAGGCAGTGCTGCAGCACAGGTAGCTGGTCGATCTCGCTGCCCGCGTCGTTCAGCAGCAGCTCGACCAGCGTCGCGTCGATGGACGCGCCGGCCTTTTCGATTGGTTTGCGGATGACGTCTTCACGTTGATCGCGGGTCAGCGACGGCACGAGGAATTGGGCCGCGCTCACCGCCTCCGGCAATCCATGGAATTGCGCGCAATCGCCGATGAAGTCGGAGCGCATGGTGATCAGCACGTTCACCGAACTCGATCGGCTGCGCGTCGCTTCGAGCAGCAACTGCACGAAGTTCGTCGCCTCGTCGCGCCATAGCGCATCGCCGGCGCGCCCGCGGCCCGTGGTCGCGGCATAGCGGAAAAGTTCCTCGAACTGATCCACGACGAGCAGCACCGACTTGCCCTCGAGGACCGGAATCTCGTCGAGCGCTTTCGTCAGGCCGAAACTCGAACGTTTCAAGGCGAAGGCGGTGCGGTCGCGCCGGATCTCGAAATCTTCGTCGCTCTCCTGCGCGAGCTGCGCGACCGCGCCGGCGAGCGCGCTCAGCGGCGCATCCCCGGGATGCAACGTCGCGAACCGCCATGTCCGCCCGCCCGCGCCTTGGCTCTCTTCTTGGATCACCGGCAAGAGGCCGGCGCGCACGAGCGAGGATTTGCCGCTGCCCGAACTGCCGACGACGGCGATGAAGCGGCTGTGCTCTAAGAGCCGGAACAACGAATAGACCTGATCTTCGCGGCCGAAGAATATGTCGCGATCTTCGAAATCGAACGGCCGTAGACCGGGGAACGGCCGCATCGGTTACGCCGCGCCTTTGGGCAGTTGCGTCGCGAAGATCAGCGGATCGAGCGCCTCTGGAAGCAACTTCTCAGACGCGGTGAGATCGAGGACCACATCGATTTCATTGCGCGGCGGCAGCTGGACGAGCAGCTCCTTTCGCTCACCGGGCGGCGGTCCCGCGACGAGCCCGCGGCACGCGAACCGTTTGTCTCGCCCGAGGTCGCGCCAATTCTTCAATTCGCGCGACTGGCTCTTCACCCAGACCTCGGCAGCCTTCGCCCAACACAAGACGACGGCGTCGCAGTCTGCAAGCTCGCGGCGATGCAACGCGGCCAATTCCGCTGGGTCGCCCTCGAATGCCGGAAAGACCGGCTGAATGCCACGCTGCTCGAGCGCTTTCGCGATCTCGACGGCGTATTGCGTGTCTTCGGGCCGGTGATACAGATAGACGCGCGCGTTCGGCTCGATGACTTCGATGGCGGGCACAGGCGGCATGTTCTTGTCGAGATGCTGGATGACGAACTGCGCGAATGCGCTGATCTCGCTTCCCTCGACGGTATCGCCATCGAGCTTTTGATCGAATTTCTCAAGGACTGCGAATGGATCGCGAGCTTCGGCGTCGTGCGCTTGGGAGCGTTCGTCGACGAGGATCCGCGGCGCCCAGATGATCCGGTGCGCCTTTTTCTCCGCCGCAAGTTTCAGTTGCAGCGGCACGACAGGTTCGCACTCTTCTGGAGCCCAGCCGGCCTTTGCGCCGAGCAGATGGATCGACAGCTCCGCGCCGTCGAGTGCATCGCGGATGTAGTCGTTCGCGCTTGCGTCCGCCGGCAGCTCGGCGTCCGAATTCGGGGCGACGACGTATCCGCGCTGCCGCAATTCATCCACCATGCGAGTGTACTGTGCGCGCATGTCGGCCGCGGGCTTTGCGAGATAGACCTTCCTGCCGCTCGACGATACGGGCGTCCACGACGGTGCGACCATCGCGGATACCGGCTGCGGCACGTGCTCGTGCTCGCAAGCGCGACGCCAGATATCTTCGGCGAGCTCCTGCGTGCGCTCGTGGAACTCTTCGCGCGCCTTGCCGCGGACGAAGAATTCTTGGAAGCGGGTTGGGTTCTCTTCATCCGGGGCGTAGAAGAGATAGCCCTCTTGACCTTGCAGCAGCGGCGGACGGGCGGCGGGCTCGATGTGATTCTTGCCGGCGACGATGATCCGCCGTTTGATCGCATCGTCGCCTTCGCTTTTCCAGCGCTGCTGGAAAAGATCGAGCTCCCGCCGGCAAAATTCCCGATGCACCCAGTTATTGGAAAGCACGACGAGCAACATGGCAGATTCGCGGATACCCGTTTCGATTATTGGATCGAATTGCTCGCTGCGCGAGATGGCGCGTTTGTCGCGCCAGATGACCGGCGTCGGCTCGCCGAAGCAGGTGAAATGAAATTCCAAATGCTTGAGGAGCGTCGTGACAAAGCCTTTACCGTCACCGTCTAATGGCGGTAAGTCGTCGTTGCGCGCGTACGAAACGAAGATCTGGAATGGCATAGTATACCCAAGGAAATTCGGTAGTCAGTCTTGGGATTCTCTTGCTTTGGTCAGAGTCCTGGACTACAAGGACACGCTCGGAATTCGTTAGCGCAATGCCACCCCGGACGGCGCTCCAAGCAGTGTGTTGGAGCCGGTGATGGTCCGTATCGGTGCGACGTTGCCTTTCGCATGCGCTGCGTAGATGGTGACGCTGTTCGCGTTGAGATTCGTCACGTAGATCTTGCCGCTGCTGTCGAAGGCGATCTGATCGGGCACGTTGAGCAGCGTCTTCGATCCGGCGATGGTCAGGACTGGGGAAACGTTCCCTTTCGCGCCTGCCGCGAAGACCGTCACGCTGTTACCGCCGTAGTTCGTAACCCAGATCCTTCCTGTGGCGTCGACGGCGAGCCCGCCCGCGCCGTTGAGGCCTGTCTTCGGACCGTTGATCGTCCGGATGGGCTTAGCGTTGCCATTAGCGCTCGCGCTGAATACGGTCACGCTGCTCGTGCCATAGTTGGTGACGTAGATCTTTTTGCTCGCATCGAGGGCGACCGAGAGCGGTTGGTTCAGCAGGGTGTTCGAGCCGGCGATCATCTTCACGGGCGCGACGTTGCCCGAAGCGCCGGCTGCGAAAATCGAAATCGCATTCCCGTACCAATTGGCCACGTAGGATTTGCCTGCGCTATCGAGCGCGACAAAAGTCGGCCCGTTCAAGAGCGTGTTCCCGCCGGAGATCATGTTCGTCGGCGCAGGATTGCCGTTCGCGCCCGGCGCGAAGACGCTCACCAAATTCGAACCGAAATTCGCGACGTGAAGGGCCTTGGAGGCGTCGAGCGCGATGCCTATTGGCTGATTGAGACCGGTCGCCGTCCCGTGGATGACTCGCACTGGCGCGACGTTGCCGTTCGCGGTCTTTGCGTACACCGTAATGGCGTAGACGTAGCGATCCGTGACGTAGATGCACACGCTGGTCGAGCATGCGTCGGCTGCCGGCGCTTTCGACTGCGGCACCCGTTCGCGTTGCGCCGCGGTTTGCGACGCCGGCACGATTGATGTGGTGCCGGCGCACGCATTCAGTACGAAGAGCGAGGCAGCGAGCGCGGTGACGGCGGCCGTGCGGCCGAAGCAAGAGTACATTGAATGACCTCTCTCATGCGTGGAATTCATTCGCGAGCTAACCGCTTAAGTATAGAGGCGCGCTTCGAGCCGCGTCAAGCCGCAGGGGAGAGGCCGAAAGTCACGCATTCGGACCCTGGGACCGCCTAGCCGGCGATGTCTCCATCGGCCTGGAAGATCGGACACAGCTCGGTGGCGCCATTGCATTCGCAGGCGATCGTTTCTTCGAGACGCCGCTTCGTTTCGTGCGCCTCGACGATCAACGCGTCGAGTTCGGCGATGCGGCGTTGAAAGACGCCGAGCCAAACTTCGCGCGAATCGTTCGATTTGCGTTGTTGCTCCGTGACGGCTGCGATGCGCCGAATGGTGATGCCTGACCGCCGCAAGAACCGTAGGATTTTCACTTGATCGACTGCGCCGTCGTCGTATTGCCGCACGCCGTGCTTGCGAGACGGTTGCGGTAAGAGACCGGTGGCCTCGTAATACCGGATCGCGGATTGCGTGACGCCGGCCTTTTGCGCGACTTGTCCGATCGTCATGGGAACCTTCTCCTTGACTTAAAGTGGACTTTAAGTGGTATGTTTTCTTTTGATTTGCAAAGACTTCAATTCTGGGCACTCCCTACCATTGTAAAATTTGCGGTCGGGTTCACGTACATACTCGTATGGATGGCGCTCGAGCGTGAGGTGATAGAGCCGCTCGGCATTTATCGGTTCATGCCGTTCTATCGCGTCCAGGGCTTCTGTGTTTGGGACTTCCTTGTGATTCTCACGATCACCATTGTGCTCGTACGAATGAGCGCCGCAAGACCAGCCGGCTGACGCAGCCGGTCTGATATTACTTCTCCCCAAAGAACTCCGTATTACATCGATGTGGCGTGCCGCTTTCAACACACCTACCTTCGATGCTGGCAGGTACCGGCTCATGCGATGCTGCAAACGGCGATCGAAGCCGGCTATTGCACAACTACACGGAAGCAGGCCGCCATGAATCGCTGGTCGATCAGCATCGCTCTCGCGTTGTTAACGCTCACGCTGACTTCGTGTTCCGGCAGATCGAGTTCGGCCGGCTCGCCGTCAAACATTGACGTCCCGGCCATCTCGGCTGACGTCTCAACCACTGCGGCCGGTTTCGCCGTCCCCGCACCGCGATCGAATCCCGAAGTGCTGCCGCTGCTTCCGAACGGCAATACCGTCACGGTGAATCTCGTCCTACTCGACCGCGTTGTCGATATTGCGCCGGGCATGAAGTACCGAGCGTGGACATTCAACGGAACGGTACCGGGGCCGGTCATCCATGCCCAAGTCGGCGATACGATCGATGTCACGCTGACGAACAAAGCGATGATGGGCCATTCAATCGACTTCCACGCGGCGCTCGCACCCCCGAATGTCGCCTACCAGACCGTGCAGCCCGGAAAGACATTGCACTTCTCGTGGGTAGCGCGCTATCCGGGAGCCTTCCTCTACCATTGCGGCACGCCGCCCGTGCTCGCCCACATCAGCAACGGCATGTATGGCGCGATCATCGTCGATCCAAAAGACGGTTGGGGTTCAGACGCGCATTCATTCGTCCTCGTGCAAAGCGAATTCTATCCATCCCCATATCCCGGCGAGCCCGGCGTTTTCTACGGCGATCTCGCAAAGATGAAGACCGCCATGGCCGATGTCGTGACGTTCAACGGCGTCGCATTCCGCTATCGCGCGAATCCGCTGCAGATCAAGGTCGGCGAGCTTGTCAGAGTATTCGTCGTCGATGCCGGTCCAAGTCACCCGTCGGCGTTCCACATCGTCGGGAGTCTATTGAGCCGCGTGCTAATGGACGGCAATCCGTCAAATCAGCTGAACGGCATGCAGACGGCCGCGATCCCGCCGGGTGGCGGATCCGTCGTAGAGTTCACGGTGCAACAAGCCGGCACGTATCCCGTGGTGACGCATTCATTCGGCGACGCCGACGCGGGTGCGCTCGGGCTTTTCAACGCGACGAACTGATCAAGCCGGGACGCGAACCGTGCAGTAACGTCCGCCTTATCGACCTAACGAAGCGTCGTTTGCGAGCTTGAATGTCACGTGCGCGACCGCTTTCGTCGATATTTGGAGCACGAACGGATCGTTGTTGGAGAGATTGTCGCACCAGATGCCAGGCATGTCCACGCATCCGCCGTCGAAACTTGGGATATGACCCTCGTAGTTGCCGGGATAGCCACCCCAGAGATGCACTTCCCATTGCGTTTTGCAGCAATCTTGCCTCGTGAGAATGCCGGTGTCCGGCACGCCGACCAGGGCGAACGAATTCGAGTCGGTACCATCGTTGCCGAACGACACGGGCCGAGAGACGATGCCGGCCGTCGTGAAGAAATCCGAGAAGGCGTCGTTGCCCACTCTCGATTTCGGCACAACGTTGCTTGGAAACTGCCCGCGGTTTTGGGCGTACGCGGGGTCGGCGATCTCGAAATCAAAGTTCGGCGTCGCGGTGACATCCACGTCGACGTCGAATATGATGCGCTGCAATTCCGACGGCGAGAGGTGCGTGGTGTAGTACGAAGAGCCGTTCAGGCCGAGTTCTTCGCCGCCGAACCAGATGTAGCGAAGCCGGTTGACCGTCGGCGTTTTCGCCAGACTGAGGGCCGTCTTGAGGATAGACGTGGAACCTGACGCGTTATCGAGCATGCCCGCGCCGTAGATGGAATCGAGGTGCGCGTCGATCACCACCATGTGCGCGGCATCCCCGAACGGCGAATCCGCGATGAGATTGTAGTCGGTGAAGCTCCTGCGCCGCATTTGGATATCGATGTGTGCGGCCGGCGCGTGGCCGGCGTAGAACTCGCGCAACATATCCGTCGCGACGGCACCCGTCGCGAAGCCGACTACCGGAATGCTCGCCTGCGCGTTGAGCCGCGCCGGGTGGGCTCCTCCCTCAGGCATATAGAGAATCACTGCTCGAGCACCGGCTGCTTGCGCATTCGCCACTTGCGCGTCGGCGGCGCAGTCGCCACGTTCGATCAATGCGATGGCGCCACGCGTAAACCCGGCGAAATCGGTCGAGAAACAGCCGTATCGAGAGCGGCGCGGGGGCTCGACAGGTGCGGTCACCGCGCCACCGCCAGACCGCCGCGCAACAAACCAATCACGATTGAGTGCGTAGCCGTGACCCGTCGTGTCGAACTGCGGTCTGCCGGTCACTTCATTCGCGGCAAAGACGTACTGCTGTATCGTGACGTTGTAGCCCGCCCGTCGCATCAACCGCGCGACATAATCCACGGATGCTTTGTATCCCGTCGTTCCGGTGTCACGGTTGCCGTGGCCATCCGGCCCTGGATTTTGGTCGGAGATGTGCTGGAACTGCGACAAGATGCCCCACAGCGACGGCTGGGTGATGCACGCGTCCAACTTGGCCAGCGTATCGTTCACGCGTTCGTCGCAACGAGAACTCTGGTCAGCGCCAATGAAAGCCGCGGCCAACTGAGCCGGTCTCGGCGCAGCGTCGGCGCGATTCTGCGAGGCAGACGGCAATGCAGATTGCAGATACGTGCATGCGCCAACGGCGAATGCGAGAAGACCTGCACGGATGAGCAGACGTTTCACTGAAAAAATCTCCCTGGCATGTCCCGACCGATGCGGATTTCGTTTGTGCAATCATAGTACGTGAACGGGTAGAATCCGTCAATCCCGGCGCGCGGCAACTGCTTTGGCCACCAGCTTCTTCAACACTGTTTGGTCCACGTCGGCGAGCTGCTTCATATAAAGGCAGCCCTTGCCCATCGTGTGCTTGCCAAGTCTCGCGAGAAGCGCCTTCGAGCCGCTCAATCCAGCCGCGATATAGAGAACTGTGGCGGTTTTGCGCGGGGAGAATGCGATGAGCGGCATGTCGCCCTCGCGCCCGCTCTCGTACGTGTAGTGGCACGTGCCGAAGCCGATGATCGAAGCTCCCCACATCTGAGGCAATTCGCCGCTTTCGGCTTGCATCAGCGTGACGAGGGCCTTGGCATCCGCGCGCTGCATTTCGTCTGCGATCTTGGCAATGAACGCCGCGACGCTCGTTCTTGTAGGATTGGTCTTATTTTGTGACATGACCCTTCATCGATCGCCCAACCTAATGCCTAGCGATTCGAGCTGATCGCGGATCGCAGCAACGTCGGTGTGTTCGGCGCCGAACGCGTTCTGTTTGATCGTCAGTGCTCGCTTGAGGAGATCTCTGGACTCAGCGGCGCGGTTTTGCGTTTTTCGAAGTGCGGCGAGTACGACTAGCGTTTCGGCCACCTCCGGATTGTCCGGCCCGTGCGCTCGCTCCAAGATCGATAGCGCTCGTTCGAGAAGCGGCTCGGCATCGGCGTCTTTGCCTTGCAGTATATGGATGTTCGCGAGACCTCGAAGGCTGTGCGCCACTTCCGGATGTTCGTGCCCCAGGCCGCGCTCGGCAATCGCAAGAGCGCGCTCGTGCAGCCGCTGCGCTTCGGCATGACGGCCTTGTTTCAGTTCCAAATCTGCAAGGCCGGCGATAGGCTCTGCCGCGTCTGCATGGTCGGGACCGAGCGAGCGATCGGCTGACGCGAGCGCGCGTTCGTACAGCGGTTTTGCTTCTGCAAATCGTTTCTGGTCTGCGAGAACTCCCGCAAGCGTGTTGAGACTCTCCCGGACATCACGATGGTCTGGCCCGAACGCGCGTTCCCGCATCTCGATCGCGCGCCGCAACAGCGGCTCGGCGTCCATCGCGCGGCCGGTCTTTCGATAGAGTTCAGCGATGTTGCTCAGGCTGAGCGCGATGTGCGGGTGCTCGGGACCGAGCGTACGCTCGCGGATCGAAAGTGCTCGCTCGTTCATGGCCATCGCTTCGACAAACCGGCCTCGGTTGGTCAGGGCGACCGCTAGATTGTTGAGGCCGGTCGCCACCTCTGGGCTCTCCGGTCCAAACTTGTGTTCCCAGATCGTGAGCGCGCGCTCGTACAGCGGCTGCGCCTCGACAAATCTGCCGCGCCGATAATATGTATTCGCAAGGCCGTTGAGCGTGCGCGCGACGTCTGGATGGTCCGGCCCGAGCGTGCGCTCCCGGATCGCAAGCGCGCGCTCGTGCCATTGTTGCGCCTCTTCATTCGCGCCCTGCATGAAGGAGAGTATCGCGAGCGTATTGACCGTCAGCGCCACTACAGCGTGCTCCGGTCCGAGCGCGCGTTCGCCGATCGAGAGCGCTCTTTCCAACAGCGGCTTTGCTTCCACGTATCGACCCCGCTCGATGTAATACCGGCCCGCGAGACAGAAGACACGGTTGGCAGCTTCTGAGATCGTGTCGTAGAGATCGACCCAGGCGCCGAGCCACGCGACGTGTGAGACGAGCCGGTCGCAGGTCGCCCACGTTTCGAACGCGACATCAGGAAAAGTGGCGTTGAGCGCGCCGACCGTCCGGTTGACAAACCCCTTGCGATCCGGTTCGTCGATCTCGGCCCGGACGATCTCCTGCACGAGACGGTGCACGCCGAACGAACGCGACTTCGCCTCGGCGCGTATGAGCGAGTAACGCGCGAGCGGTTGCAGCAGCTCGTTGATCGCGAGGTTGTCCTCAGCGGAGAGCGCGGCTGCGATCGAGCCGCCCAACGCGTCCGCTCCCTTGGAAAAAACTTCGATGGGAATCGCGTCCGGCGCGAGAAACGCGCTGATGCGAAGCGCGTCCGCCGCTCCGGGTGAAGAGCGCTCCACCGCCTCGAAATTCGCCGCCCACGTCACCGAGACGGTCTCATGCGTCACCAATCCGCTCGATTTTTCCAAAAGCGCCACGCGCCGTTTGCGGAAAGCGTCAAGGTAGTCTTCGAAAGCGGCGTTGGTCTCGGCGATGTACGCCGCGGCTTGTTCGAGCGCCAGCGGTAGATTGCCGAGCTCGGTCGCGAGTTGTGCGGCCGCGGCCGCCTCACCGGGATCGCTTCCGTCGCGGCCGGTTCTGGCGAACAGAAACGTCGCGGTTTCTTCAGCGCCGAGCTCGAGGACTTCGAGCGCTCGCGGAATGCCTAGCTCTTGAAACACCGATTCGCGCGACGTGATGAGGACGTCACCCCTGCTTCGCTCGGGTACAAAGCGTCCGATCTCGCGTCGATCTTCGACGTTGTCGAGGATGAGCAGCCAGTGGTCATTGGCGTTGAGCCACTGCAACGCGGATTCGACGATCAGTTCCTGGTCGTTCGAATCGGCCTCGGCCAATCGAAGCGTCTTGGCGATCTCGACGAATCCGCTCGTGAGACCGCTCCCGGTCTCAGCATTGATCCAAAAGACGCCGTTGCGATACTCCGACCGATGGCGTACCGCGTATTCGATGCCGGTCTGCGTCTTTCCAACGCCGCCGAGTCCGCTGAGCGCAGCGCGGTGATGCTGTGCGAGTTGCTGCCTGATCGTGTCGAGCAAATGCTCACGACCGGTGAAATACTTGGTGCGCGCCGCATCGGGCACGTTCCATAGGGCATCACCCGCTTTGGGTGCTCGCAGCGCCGGGAATTCGCGCTTCAGGCCCGGCGCCACAAGTTGATAGACGATCTCGTGCCCTTGCAGATCTTTCAGCTCGTGCGCGCCGAGATCCGCGAGCGTCGCGCTCGGCGGCGGATTCTCGCGCGCAAGGCTTGCGGCGATGCCGGAGAGCAGCACCTGGCCGCCGTGGCCCAGCGCGAGAAGCCTCGCGACGCGATTCACCGTCGGACCGAAGTAGTCTCCGTCGCGTTCGTCGGCCGTGCCGGTATTGATCGCCATGCGGACGCGCAAACCGTCCACTGCGGTGAAGTCGGCCTCACCGATCGCACGCTGCGCGTCGAGCGCTGCCGCGACGGCGTTTTCCGGCGTGCTGAACGCTGCGCAGAAGGCATCACCGATGGTTTTGAATACGTAGCCATCATGCGCCGCGATCGCAACGCGCAAGAGTTGGTCGTGAAGGCGGACGGCGATTTGCATTGCAGCGCGGTCCCGGTCCCAACGCTGCGTGCTTCCTTCGATATCCGAAAATAGGAACGTGACCGTCCCCGAGGGCACGGGCACGGGGGCGCCGCTCTCTCGTCCCTTCATTGTATGCGCCTTCTCAAAGGCCGGGCGTTCGCTATTTAAAGACCGCGGCCGTACTCCAGGAGCGGCTTCGATCGCTTCGCGAGATCGACGATTCGATCGATAAGGCGTTTGCTCGAAATGTCTTTTTCGCTCAACTCCTCACCGACGGTGAAGGAATCGAGGCGGAAGTACCGTTCGATCGGGCTATCGACGTGTGCCTCGAAGCCGCGCGGCATGCGCTTGAGGGCTACATGTTCGGGGGAGATCTTCAGCCCGTTGCGTTCCAACGCACGCAGCATCGTCTGGAATCGTTTCGGATCCTTGGCCATCGCCGTGCGCCAACGTATGAGTGCGGGCTTATCGAGTTGATAGAAGGCGACCGCGATGAACGATTCCTTGGGCTGGATGTGGATATAGAGGCCGCCTTGCTGACCTTCATCGTGCGTCGATGGTAGGTACGCTCCGAGGTTCGTCTTGTACGGACGCTTGTCGGGTGAAAAGCGGATGTCGCGATAGATCCGGAAGGTCGAGCGCATGGGATCGGCACCGATCGGGATCTTCGCCTTTCGCAATGCATCGGCGGCATCCGCGACGAGCGCCTGAAGCGGTTGCAATAGTTCGGCTTCGTAGATGTGCTTGCGGGGCACAAACCAATTGCGATCGTTATGCTTCGCGAGGTCCTTCAAGAATTTCAACCCGGCGGGCGAGAAACCTGAGAACCGCTGCTCGACCTTCGTCGTCATGCGGTCTACCCCGGCTGGGTCCCGCCGCAATGCATCGGAACTTCCCACGGGGGCGATTCCCGGATCACGTTGTAGTCGAAGCAATCTGAATTCGTCGGGTCCTGATACGGCGCACCGACGTACGTTGCTGCTCCACCGGCCGGTACCGGTGGGAGCGGCGTATACGCGGAGATCAATTTTTTGAACATCGCCGGTGTCACGCGATAGCTTTGGACGATTTGCTCGACGAGGGCGCGGTCTTGCGTCACCCGGCTTGACGGAATGTTCGCCGTGAAGATGATATTCTTGTAGAACCCGAGATAGTCGGGTCGCAGCGAGCATATAATCGCCTCGAATTTTCGGGACTGATCGCCGACGCTCATGCCACCCAAAAACCGCGTACACATCGGAAGCCTGGTCGGCGACTGGCTGGCAAACGTCAGCTGCGGCACCGGGCCACTTTGTTGTTGTGCTCCGACCGTAATGATGGTGGTAAATTTGTCCTTGAGGCTCGCGCTGAACGGGAGCGCAAATCTGACGTCGCCGCTGACGCCGGACCCTGCAGGCGCATTCTTCGCAAGGATGAGTGCCCCCAGATTGATCCGGTCATCGTTCGGGCCGGTCACGTAGATGTAGCCGTTGGCCCCCTTCGCGAGCTTCCATCCTGTGGGCAGGCCGACGGAGGCGGTCTTGTCTGCTGTCGTCGCCGTCTTGAGCGTGCTCGTCGCAGCGTCGGTCTTCGACGCGGACGACAGCACCACGCTGCAAATCGCCAGAGAGGCGAGAGCGCATGTTAGGACCGTGTTCTGAAGAAAACGGTTCACGTCGGACATTTCCTTTCGGCTTACGAGGACATAAGCAACCTAGCGCGTACTGGATTCCGATAGCTGTTCGCAAACTCCCCTCACGCTCCTCATACGAAGGACTACGTGCGATGTTCTTGTCGAATCCACCGGAAGACGACGCCGTCCGAACGATCTTTGCCGACGGCGCGTCCGAAGAAGGCTACGTGATGAATTTCGTGCGCCTGTGGGCGTGGCGGCCTGACGTTCACCGCGCCTTTTCGGCCGCGCGCCACCTGCTTGCGTCGAC
>DATBOZ010000092.1:0-3418 GCA_036561585.1 Candidatus Eremiobacteraceae bacterium
GGGCGCTGAAGGTGTGAAATTGCTCGGACATCGTGCATATGTCGGTGGAATCTGGGAAGAGATCGGCAAATTGCAATTCGATTTCCTCGTAGCGCATGGACTTCGACCCGAGCATCATTTAGTCGACGTCGGCTGCGGCAGCTTGCGCGCCGGCGTTCATCTCATCCGCTATCTCGATCTCGGCCACTATTGCGGCATAGAGAAAGAGCGCGACCTCGTGCGCAGCGGCATCACAGAAGAATTGGGGCAGGCGCTCTTCGATGCGAAGCGCCCTCTGTTTATCATCTCGGACCGATTCGCATTCGAATGTTGCGATAGTCCACCCGATTTCGCGTTAGCCGAATCGCTGTTCACCCGCCTGACCCCGGACGCGATTGGCCTGTGCCTGAAGAACTTGCGAACTCGCATCGCCGACGGCGGAGTCTTTTTTGCGACGTTCAACGAATCTCGATCCGAGACGGTGAATTCGCATGCTTCCCACGATCACGATATCTTCTATCACACGCGCGAGCAATTGGAAGAATTCGGACGGCAAACCGGCTGGACCCCCACGTACATCGGCGCGTGGGAACACCCGCGCGGCCAGATGATGATGTGCTACCGGCCCGGCCCCCGGCCCTAACCTTTACTCGCTGCACCCCGGCGTGATACCCCGTCCGCGAATTCGCGTGAGAGGTATCAGCAATGGATATTGCCCCGCTTCCCCCGACCACGTCGAAGCCGGTCGTCTTCGGCGTCTATCGCGACGGCGACAATAATTTGGACGCCGAGCAGGCGCGCAACATCACCGACTTCATCCAGACGACGGCGCGCAATCCCGCATTAAAGGTCGTCGCCGAAGATACCACGTCGCTTCCCCACGCGCCGTTCGGCGCGGGCGATCTGCGCACGGAATCCTCGCTGATCCAAGGCGGCGCGCAACACATCGTACGCGTCACGCGCCCCGAAGACATGTCCGATCGCGCCACGCTTGCGGCGTTCGTCCAGCGCACGCTCGAAGCCAAGTCGGCCGATCCGGCGTTCGCCCGCGCGGACGTGTGGATCGACCTCGTCGACCACGGCGGCGGCGACGGCGGAGGTCTGCAAGCAGATACCAGCGGCGGCTTTATGTCCATCGAGGATATCGGCGGCGCGATCGCAGACGGGCGGGCCGCGTTTCGAAGAGCGCACCCCGGTGCGAGCGACAATGTCACCGGCGTCGTGGCCAATCAATGTCTCATGGCCACATTGGGCTTCGCAGATGTCCTGTCGCGAAGCGGCGTGCGCTATCTCGCCGCCAGCCCTGAGACCATGTTGGCGCCCGGCGTTCCTTCAGCCATCGTGGCCGATGCGCTCACCCGCGGCGGCGACTGGGCAAAAAATGTCGTCGACGCCACCATGCGCCAGCGGTATGGGTCGTCCGGCGACTCCTACCATCCGGCGGCCGCGTTTGATGTCTTCGATCTCGCGCCGGCGAAGATCGCGCGCGCGCGCGAAGCGGTGCACGCCTTCGACGACGCGGCCGCGAAACTGCCGCGCTCGTCCGACGCGACGCATTCGCTCAAAGCCGACGTCCGAAGTGTCCGCGGCATGGTGCGTTTCGACCACAGCGCCGACATGCCGTGGCACGCCGATCGTCCGGCGGAAGCCATGTACGACGCGATCGTCGGTGACGAGCATCTGCCCGCGGCATTGCGCGCGGCGGCCCGCGATGCCGCCGCTGCAGTACGCGACCTCGTGCTCGCGCATCGAGAATCCTCCGACTTCGGTCCGTTCAACGCATCGTATGCCGACGCCGCCGGTCCCACGGTGCATGCGCCACTGTCGCGTCGCAGCTACGACTCGTGGGCGGATCGAGGCGTCAGCGAAACACACAACAGCTTCTACGACGCGGTCGACGGCCGCGACTTCGCTCGCGCGATCGGCGGCTACAACGCCGCGCAAGACCGTGCCGGCGCAGCCGACGCCTAAGTGCAAGGCTCCGAAGGGCCCCTCCTCGGGCGGGTGAAACTAGTGCCTCCACATGAAAACCGTCGCCGAATGCATCGAGCAGCGCCGCGATCTCTTCGCGAACTTCGCGCACGAACGAGAGGTTGACGCAGCCGTCAACGCGATCGTCACGAGTTTCCAGGCGGGTGGTCGCGCGCTGTTCTTCGGCAATGGCGGGAGCGCCGCGCAGGCACAACACTTCGCAGCCGAGTTCTCCGGACGCTTCATGTTGGAGCGGCCTGCCTGGGCGGGCCTCGCGCTCACCACGGACACGAGCGCACTCACCGCAATCGCAAATGACTATGGTTTCGATCAGGTCTTCGCGCGACAACTGCGCGCCCACGGCCGCCCCGGCGACGTCGCGATCGGACTCACCACCTCCGGTGAATCGCTTAATATCATGGCTGCATTTCGCGCGGCGCGCGAATTGGAGATCACGACCGTCGCGTTCACCGGCAACGGCGGCGGCGGCATCGTCGGTTTGAGCAACATCGCGATCGTCGGTCCTTCGGGACCCTCGTGGATGGTCCAAGAAGTGCATCTCGCGCTCGGCCATATCGTGTGCGAATTGGTCGAGCTTCGTTTGACGCGATCGAAGACATGATGCCTGTAGACGCACCGTTGAACGCGATCTCCGTCGACGTCGAGGATTATTTCCAACCCGAAGCCTTTGCGCGCGATGTTCCGCGCGAGGATTGGCCGTCATACCCATCGCGCGTTGTCGACAACACGCACCGGATCTTGGACGTCTTCGCTCGCCATGGCGTGCGCGGCACGTTCTTCGTGCTCGGGTGGGTCGCCGACCGGTTCCCGGCGTTGGTGACGGACATCCGGGCTGCCGGTCACGAACTCGGCTGCCACAGTTACTGGCACCGGCCCATCTACTCGCTGACGCCGGAAGAGTTCGAAGCGGATACGCGCCGCGCCAAAGCGGCTATCGAAGCAGCCGCGGGCGAATCGATCTTCTGCTATCGCGCGCCGACCTTTTCTATCACCAAACGATCGCTTTGGGCGCTCGACGTGCTCGCGGCGTGCGGCTTCAGGAGCGACTCGAGCATCTATCCCATCTATCACGATCACTACGGCATCGTCGGATCGCCGGTCCGGCCGTATGCGATCCAATGCGCATCTGCGGTCATCGACGAGTTTCCGATGTCCACGTTTCGCGCCTTGAACTACGACGTTCCGGTCGGAGGCGGCGGATACTTACGCATGCTTCCGTTGTGGTTCAACGTCTACGGGATGCGGCGCATCATCGCGCGCGGCGATCCGGCGATGGTGTACCTGCACCCCTGGGAAGTGGATCCCGATCAGCCGCGCATCCGGACGCGTCTCAAATCGCGGCTTCGTCATTACACGAACTTGCGCGGCATGATGCGTAATCTTGAGGCGCTGCTTCAGCGCTTCAGATTCGGCACCATGAGCGAAACACTCGCACAACGCGCGAAAC
>DATBOZ010000093.1:0-7295 GCA_036561585.1 Candidatus Eremiobacteraceae bacterium
GCGCCGGTCACCGGAACGCGCGCGGGGCTCGCTCCGGGCGAACATCGGATCACGGGCACGATCGTGCGCGTTGCCGGGAATGTGTTGACGCTGCGAGTACGCGATGGACGCTTCGTGCCGATCGATGTGACGCTCGCGCGCGCCGCGCGCCATCTCGGCGTGCTTCCCGCCGGCCGCGCGGTGACTGCGTACGGATTGATCGACCGGACCGGCGCATTCCGCGCGACGACGATCGGCCACACGAGTCCCAACCAGCGAGATTGGCCATCCGACCTGTAACCCTTATGTTCCGAAATGTGGGGCCGACCGTAAAGGTCGGCGCTACAGAGAAAACGAGGGGCAAGCGGTGCTTGCCCTAATACGGAGATGGAGCTACATCGAGTCGTCGGGGTCGACGGGGCTCGGATCCGGCGGCAGGCTGAGAAGGCTCTTGATCGTCACGTTGCCGGTGGGAATCGGCGTGAATTTCCGCGCCGCGGCGCCGAAATTGAACATCGAGAAAAGATCGTCGGTCTGCGCATCCAACGCGCCGAGCGAACCCAATCCGTACACATCTTCGATGAAGTGCGGGATCGCAGAGAAATCGCGTTGGGTGTGATCGACGAAGTTCGGTTTCGCGGACGGTCCGATCGCCAAAAGTGGCACGCGAAATCCGTACTCGTATGGGTCGACGGGGTTGCTTGCAGGGTGCCGGTAGGCGACGTGGTCGTACCACCCGCCCCAGTCGTCCCAGGTCACGATGACCGCGCATTGATTCCAATACTGCGACGCACCGAGCGCGTTGACGACCGACGCCACCCACGTCGGCCCGCCGTTGATGCCGACGCCCGGATGGTCTGAATTCTTGTAGCGCGGGATGACGTAGCTCACCTGCGACAAGTGACCGTTTTGGATGTCCGAGAGAATCGTGGTTTCGGGAACGATGATGTTCGCCGCGTCGGTCTGGTATAGCGACTGGATCACGGTCGGCGCCGTCCAGATGAAGTTGGCGTTCGGCGTGTAATATTTCCACGAGATCTGCGCGCTGTCGAGCTCGTTGAAAATCGTCGGCGGATTGATGCACGGAAAGATCGCATTGCCCTCGACGCCCGGAAACGCGGTCGTCATGTCGATCTGCAGCGCCTTTTGACTGGGCGGTGCATTGCATCCGGCTGGGATGTGATTGAATTGATAGTCGTCTTCCGCGATGTTCCAATGCGAGCCCGGCGTGCCCGTCGTCCCCGCGATCAAGTAGATGTGGGCAGGAAAGCTCGGGCCCTGATTGCTCTGCAGCACCTCATCGGCGATCGCATATTGCGTCGCAAGCGCGGTATACGGCTTGATTTCGTCGGGCTTGACGTACGAGAACGCGAAATCGGGCGGCGCTTTCCCACAATTGACGACGTCGAAGCCGATCGTGGCCGATTTGACGAACGCCGCATGCGAGTGACTGCACGAATAATGTCCGCCCAAGTCCACCTTCTTGAGCGCTATGCGATTCCCGTGGGAATCCATCCCGTAGTTCTGCGTATCGACGCCCGGCTGCTTCTGGAACAGATTGTCGATGGTGCGGTTCTCTTGCACCATGATGATGACGTATTTCGGCAGCGTGATCGCCTTGCGATGCGTTTGCAAACCGGCGCCGCCAGGCAATGCGGCCACAGAATGCGAGCCGCCGCAGCCGGCCGCGAGCGCGACGACTGCGCACAAAGACAAAATAAAGCGGCTATTGTTCCACATGCGCAAACGCTTTCCCGAGATGTTCGGATTTGTCGGATGGTGGCAGCGCGATTTCGACGTGGTTTTCACAGCGGCCTATCCCGTCGCCGGTCGGAGCACCCACAGCGCTGCTCTAGATCGGAAGTTGGGACTTTTGTCCGTCAGCTGGACCGTACCGTTAGTCTGAGTCGATCGGCGACGGATCGGGGGCGCGATCGATGAGGCTCTTGATCGTGACGTTGCCCGTAGGTATCGGTACAAATTTCCTCGGCTGCCCGCCAAACGTGAACAGCGTGAAGAGGTCGTCCGTTTGCCCGTCCAGTTGGCCAAGCGACGCTAACCCGTACACGTCTTCGACGAAGTGCGGAATCGCCGTGAAATCGCGCTGCGTGTGGTCGACATAATTCGACCGCGCGTAGGGACCGATCGCGATGAGGGGCACGCGTAAGCCGTACTCGTAGGGATCGACCGGATTGCTTGTCGGATGGCGATATGCGACGTGATCGAACCAACCGCCCCAATCGTCCCAGACGACGATGATGGCGCACTGATTCCAGTACTGCGATGCGCCGAGCGCGTTGACGACCGAAGCTACCCACGCGGGACCTCCGTTGCCACAACCTCCGTGGTCGGAGTTGTTGCAACTCGGCATGACATAGCTCACTTTCGCGAGCCGGCCGTTTTGAATGTCCGAAAGCACGGTCGTCTCCGGAGAGATGACGTTCGCCCGGTCGTTGTCGTAGAGCGACTTGACCAAATAAGGCGCGGTCCATCTGCCGTCAAGGTTCGGCGTGTAGTACTTCCACGAGATCTGCGCGCTGTCGAGTTCGTTGAAGATCGTCGGCGGATCGATGCACGGGAAGATCGGATTGCCTTCGACGCCGGGAAACGCGCTCGTCATGTCGATCTGCAGATCCCTTTTGCTCGGTGGCGCGTTGCATCCGGATGGACGCTTCTCACCCGGCGTGTCGAACACGCCTGCAAACGACTCCGCGAGATTCCAATGCGAGCCCGGCGTCCCCGACGTGGCCGCGATCAAATACAGGTGCGCGGCGGCGCTAGGACCTTCGTTGCTTTGCAGCACTTCATCGGCGAACGTGTATTGCGTGGCGAGCGCCGTGTATGGCCTGATATCGGAAGGTCTGACAAATGAAAACGCCGCGTCGGGCGGTGCGTTCGGCCCGCACGTCGGCACGTCGAACCCCTGGGTGACGTCTTGGACGAACGCATTGTGCGAATGATTGCAATCGATGATGGTTTGCAATGGGATTTTTGCGAGCGGGATACGCTTACCGCGTGAATCGATCCCATAGTTCTGAGTATCGACGCCTGGCTGCGTTTGAAAGAGATTGTCTACGGTGCGGTTCTCCTGCACCATGACGATGACGTACTTCGGCAGCGTGGCGGCCTTGCGGAACGCATGGAGATTCGCGTCGTTCGGAACGGCGGCGGCAAGGTGCGCCGTACCGCAACCAGTCGCAAGTGCGATGATCGCGCACAACGCTAACGTGGATTGGATCGCTCTCCACATGTCGTACGCCCCCGATGTGAAAATCACAAATACCGAACATCAGATGATGACGCGGTGCTATTTCGGCGCGAAATCCGTCTCGGCCTATCGCGCCGACAGCAATGCTGCTCGATTCAACAGATTGGCAACTAGGACTTTTGGCCGGCGTTGACCGCGATGGCCGCCGTACTACTCGGAGTCGACCGGCATTGGATCGGGAGGAAGAGCGATCAGGCTTTTGATCGTCACAGCGCCGGTGGGGATCCGCACGAATTTCCTGGGCTTCCCGCCAAAGGCGAACATGCTGAAGAGGTCGTCCGTCTGCGCATCCAACTGACCTAGTGATGCGAGGCCATACACGTCTTCGATGAAATGAGGGACCGCCGCAAAGTCACGCTGCGTGTGATCGACCCAATTCGATCGTGCGAACGGGCCGATCGCGATGAGGGGGACGCGCAAACCGTACTCGTACGGGTCGACTGGATTGCTCGCCGGATGCCGAAGCGCGACGTGATCGAACCAGCCGCCCCAGTCGTCCCACACCACGATGACCGCGCATTGGTTCCAATACGACGATGCGCCGAGCGCGTTGACGACCGACGCAACCCATTTCGGGCCTCCTTTGCCGCAACCCCCGTGGTCGGAGTTATTGCAGCGCGGGATGACGTAGCTCACCTGCGCCAGATTGCCGCTTTGAATGTCCGATAACACCGTGGTCTCCGGTACGATGACGTTCGCCTTGTCGTTGTCATACAACGACTGGATCATATACGGCGACGTCCATCTGCTGTCGACGTTCGGCGTGTAGTATTTCCACGAGATGTGCGCGCTGTCGAGTTCGTTGAAGATCGTCAGCGGATCGATGCACGGAAAGATCTGATTGCCCTCGACGCCGGGAAACGCGGTCGTCATGTCGATCTGCAGGTCCCGCCTGCCCGGCGGCGCGTCGCAGCCATACGATTTCGAAAATCTCGGCGCGTCAGTTCTGCTGCCGAATGAATCCGCGATATTCCAGTTCGAACCCGGCGTTCCCGATGTCGCCGCGATCAAGTAGATGTGCGCGGGAGCGCTCGGGCCCTCATTGCTCTGCAGCACCTCGTCGGCGAATGCGTACTGCGATGCGAGCGCGGTGTACTGCGTGATGTCGGATGGATTGACGTAGGAAAACGCCGCATCGATCGGCGCTTTCGCACCACACGACGGCACGTCGAAGCCTTGGGTGACGTCTTGGACAAGCGCCTTATGCGAGTGCCGGCAATCGATCGCCGATTGCAATGGGATCTCCGTGAGCGGTATTTGATTGCCATGCGAATCGATGCCGAAGTTCTGTGTGTCGACGCCCGGCTGCGTCTGGAAAAGATTGTCGACGGAGCGGTTCTCCTGCACCATGACGATGACATACGCCGGCAGCGTGATCGCATTGCGATGCATCGATAATCCGGCGGGGTGCGGTATCGTGGCCGGCGTTCGCGCCGCGCCGCAGCCTGCAACGAACGCAACGGTCGCGCAGATCGAAAACGCAAAATGAGCGTATCTTGACATGCCATCCACTTTCCGGCAGAGGACCTGCGAACACTCGACAGCCGTGTTGCTTATCTTCGGCGCGATTTTCGACAGCGCCTAGTGGACGAAGCGTGTCGTTCTGTACTGGGACCTTTGGCAGAATTTCATATTTCGTTGCGCGGATTGCGCGCGATCGAAGGTCGTCCGGCGCTGCCGGCATGTTCGACGATCGCATCCACGTCGTGGCGGCGCGGCGACAGTGAACACGCAGGATCGGTCAATGCCGCGTCTCCCGTCAACAAGTACGCCTGGCAGCGGCAACCGCCGAAGTCGACGTCGCGTCGCGCACAGCTGCTGCAAGGTTCGGACATCCATGTAGTCCCACGAAATGCTTTGAATGAAGCCGACCGGTACCAGATGTCGTCGAGCGATCGCTCGCGCACGTTTTCGAACCGCAGCGTGGCAATGGCCGCGGCCGCGGGGCAGGGAAGAACTTTGCCGTTTGGGGCGACGGTCATGAACTGGCGGCCCCATCCGTTCATGCACGCTTTTGGAAAAGCGTCGTGATAGTCGGCGCGCACGTAGACGATCTCCATCGTACCGCTCAGACGCTCCTGAGCTTCGGTGGCCAGCGCGTCGGCGCGACGCAATTGATCGATGGTGGGCAAGACGCTCGCCCGATTGCGGTGCGCCCAGCCATACATCTGCGCGTTGGCCAGTTCGAGCCGTTTGATCCCAAGGCGCTCGGCCAGCGCGACCACGTCCGCCACACCGTCGATGTTCGCGCGATGCAGGACGCAATTCAATGTCACCGCGATGTCGCCGCGCGCGGTCATCCGCGCGAGTGCGTCGAATTTCTGCGCGTGGACCGCCGCGCCGGCGATCGCATCACCCGCGCTTGCATCCGCCGCTTGCACGCTGACCTGCACGTGATCGAGGCCCGCGGCGACGAGCCGGTCGAGCAGCGGGTCGGTGAGAAACGTACCTTGCGTGATGAGGTTGGTGTACAGATCGCGACCGCGCGCCGTCTCCACCATGACGACCAGATCGTCTGCCCGCAAGGTCGGCTCGCCGCCCGAGAAGTGGATCTGCAAAACGCGTAGGGCCGCCGCCTCGCCGATGACGCGCTGCCACTCGTCGACGCGCAGCTCCTCGCGATATGACGACAGGTCGAGCGGATTGTAGCAATACGCGCACTGCAGATTGCACCGGTAGGTGATTTCGGCCAGCAATGAGAGCGGATGGGAGACAGCGGCGTTCACCGCTTCATCTCGATCCATGTGCGTTGCGCGAACTGTGCGATGAGCTCGCTGACGTCGACGGCGATGTCCGCTCCGGATGCGTCAAACCGCGTTTCCATCGCTGCGACGATCGCGGCGACGTCGCGCTGCCCGTCGATCGATTCGATCACGGCTGCGCCGGTGGGCGATAGTTTGATCACGCCCTCCGGCACGAGCAGCACGCTCGCCCCGTCATCGAGCGCGCGCAACCGCACGCCGGCTGCGAGCCTTGGAACCGCCGTGGAATCGATGTGCTTCATAGATCGGCGGCACCGCGCTCGGTCGCGTCGAGCAGCGACCACAGCACATCGCACTTGAAGCGCAGCGCCGCGACGCACGCGTCCTGAAGCTCCTGCGTGACGGCGTTTTCGGTCACCCAGGTGAGCGCGTAGGCGGCGTCGCGCGGCGCAAGATGCACGCGCGTCCTGAAGTAGTCGAGTCCCGCGGGATCGATCCACGGATACTTCTCTCCAATGGCGATGATCCGCTGTGCCATCAATTCCGGCGCGAACAGCTCGGTCAATGACGACGCCACCGCGGGGAGCCACGGATTCGTCCGCGCGAAATGCACGTAGCCGTCGACGGCAAAGCGCGCGCCCGCATGCACGAAGCGCTCCGCGACGACATCGTCTTCGCGAAGTCCGGCGGCACGCGCGAGCGTCAGCCACAGGTCGATTCCGCCGTCGCCGTCGGCCGTGCCGTCGTGATCGAGGATGCGCTGCACCCAGACGCGCCGCTTCGCGCGATCGGGTAGATTGCCGAGAATCGCGGCGTCCTTGATCGGGATGCTCTTCTGATAGTAGTACCGATTGTAGATCCAGCTGTGCACCTGAGCCCGCGAGAGCGTGCCCGCGTGCATCGCTTTGTGAAATGGGTGCCGGTCGTGGTAGTGCTGGGCGCCTACCGCGCGCAGCCGCGCCACAAAGGCTTCAGTCGCCGCCATCGAGCACGATCTCCATACCCTCGGTGGCGACCGAAAACGACGCTTCGCGCAACGCGTGCGACTCCGGCGACCGCGGGTCAAGAATCGGATTCGAGTTGTTGACGTGCGTGCAGAATCGACGCGTCTCCGCCGCCGCGCCGCGCCCAGGCATCGCGCTCAGCCAACCGCCATCGCCGGACATCGGCGCGTGACCCATCTCGCGCGCGCTCCGCGTGCCGAGACCGCGCGACGCGAGCTCGTCGTCGGTCCAAAACGAACCGTCCAAAAAGAGTGTTTCACACCCATCGGTCGCTTCAAGCAACGCTTGGCTCATCCGCAAGAAGACCGGCGCGTAAAGCATACGCGTGAACAATCGCCGCCC
>DATBOZ010000094.1:0-6255 GCA_036561585.1 Candidatus Eremiobacteraceae bacterium
AGCTGCGCCATGAAGTCGAAGCGGGGCAGCGTGGTGGCGAATCGGGTCCGCAAGCGGGAACGCACCGTGCTTTCGACGAGATTGGAGCATGTGAGCAACCGCAGCCACAGCCGCAGCGCGCGATGATCTTCGTTCGTCGCGCGAGTTTCGCTGTCGAATCTCATCCCGTCGCCTCGCCGCCCGTTAGGACGATGGCTTGGCCGGTCGTGGATTCGGCGCCGGGCAGGCAGAGCCGCACGACCGCGTGCGCTACCTCATCGGCGCTCAGGAGCCTGCCCTGCGGATTGGTGGCGACGAGTTTCGCGCGAGCGGCGTCGGCTGTCATTCCGGTCTTCGCGACGATGTTGGCCACCGCCGCATCGGTCATCGGCGTGTCCACGTAATCCGGGCAGACGGCGTTGACCGTGATACCGGTCGCCGCGAATTCGAGCGCGAGGGCCCGCGTCAAGCCGATCACGCCGTGCTTGGACGCGCAGTATGCGGTGATATAGGCACCGCCGCGCAGCCCGGCGACGCTCGCGATCGTCACGATGCGGCCCCAGCGCGCGTGCCGCATGCCTGCCTCGACGGCTTTACAGGCGAAGAACGGGCCTGTCAGATTCGCCGCAATGTGACGCTCCCACAGCGCTGCATCGGTCTTCGCAAACGGCGCGCTTTCGGCGATGCCCGCGCTGTTGACGAGGATGGTGATCGGTCCGAAGGCGGCGGCCGCAGCTTCAAACGCCGATCGCACGGCGCGCTCGTCGGCCACGTCGGCGGTTCGCGCTTGCGCGAGTGATGTTCCGCCGAGATCGGTTACCGCACGCTCGAGCCGTTCGGCCGATCTTCCCGTCACCGTCACGCGCGCGCCGTGCGCGATAAGTTCGCGCGCCGTGGCAAGACCGATGCCGCCGGCACCGCCGGTGATCAGCGCGTGACGACCATCGAGCGCACCGCTCACGATTGGGCCGCCTGCGCCTGCATCGCGCGCTGCAGGTTGCGGATATACTGCGCTTTGCCTTGCAGATATTGTTTGGGCCAGTCGACGGGCTCGTAGCCGAGCTGCGCGGCGGCATGCAACGTCCAATACGGGTCGGAGAGATGCGGACGTGCGAGGGCGCAAAGATCCGCACGACCGGCCGCGATGATGCCGTTCGCGTGATCGGGTTCGAAGATATTGCCGACCGCCATGGTCGCGATGCCCACCTCGTTGCGGATTCGATCGGAATAAGGAGTCTGGAACATCCGCCCGTACACGGGCGCCGCCAACCGCGATGTTTGACCGGCGGAGACGTCGATGAGGTCCGCGCCCGCGGCCTTGAATGCGCGCGCGATCTCCACCGAATCTGCGCCGGTGATGCCGCCGTCCACCCAGTCGGTGGCCGAGATGCGCACCGACATCGGCTTGTGCTCGGGCCAGACGGCTCGAATCGCGCCGAACACTTCCAGCGGATAGCGGAGGCGATTCGCAAGCGAGCCGCCGTATTCGTCGCGCCGATGGTTGGAGAGCGGGGTGATGAACGACGAGAGCAGATAGCCGTGGGCACAGTGCAGTTCGAGCAGATCGAATCCGCACGCGACCCCCATGCGAGCCGCGCGCACAAAATCGTCTCGGACGCGATCCATATCGGCCTTGGTCATCGCTTGAGGAACGGCGTTATTCGGACCCGACGCAAGGGCCGACGGGGCGACGAGCGGCCAATTGCCCTCCAGAAGCGGCTCGTCCCCGTCCTCCCAACCCAGCTGAGTCGAACCCTTAGGGCCGGCGTGGCCGAGCTGCAATCCGATTTTCGCAGGCGTCCACTCATGCACGAAATCGACGATACGCGTCCAGGCGGCCGCATGCTCGGGGGCGTACATCCCGGCGCAGCCCGGTGAGATGCGCGCGTCGGCTGAGACGCACGTCATCTCCGTAAAGACCAATGCCGCTCCGCCTTGCGCGCGCGATCCGAGGTGCACGAGATAGAAATCGTTGGGCTCACCGTCCACGCACGAGTACATCGCCATCGGTGAGACGACGATCCGGTTGTGCAATTCGAGACCACGCAATCTGAATGGCGTGAACATGGGCGGTGCATTGCGCCGTTGCGCGCGCGATCGTTCGGCGATCCACGATTCGACCTGAGCGACGTACGTGCCGTCACGCACTCGGAGATTCTCGTGACTGATGCGCTGGCTGCGCGTCAAGAGGCTATACGCGAACTGCTCCGGATCGAGCGCGGCGTAGCGGTCGACGTGCTCGAACCACTCCATGCTGTTGCGCGCCGCATTTTGCAGCCGGAGCACTTCGACGGTGCGCTCCGCTTCGTACGCCTGGAATGCCGACTCCAAGTCGGGCGCGGACGAGACAGTGCGCGCGAGCGCGATCGCGTCTTCCATGGCGAGCTTGGTGCCGGATCCGATAGAGAAGTGGGCGGTATGCGCGGCGTCGCCGAGCAGCACGACGTTGCCTTGGTGCCACGAGCGATTGCGCACCTGCACGAACGTGACCCAGGGCGTCGCGAGGTGCGCAGCGTTGCAGCGCAGCGCGTGGCCGTCCAAGTAGCGCGCGAAAAGCCGTTCACAGAACGTCGTGGTCTCGGCGACGTTTGCGCCTTCCAATCCGGCGGCACGCCATGTCTCTTCACGGCACTCGACGATGAACGTGCTCGTCTCGCCATCGAAGGGATAGGCGTGCAGCGTGAACCAACCCGCATCGGTCTTCTCAAAGGCGAACGTGAACGCGCCGAGTTGTTTGGACGTCCCCATCCACACATAGCGGCATTCGCGTGACTCTAGCGCCGGCTCGAATGCGGCTGCATGAGCGGTACGGATGCGGCTGTTGGCGCCGTCGCAGGCGACGATCAGATCTGCGCCGGCAAAGTGCGCTTCATCGGCGACATCGTGCTGATAGCGGATATCCACACCGAGATCCGCGGCTCGCCGTGAGAGGATGTCGAGCAAGACGGTGCGGCGGATGCCGCAGAATCCCTGACCGCCGGCCGTGATGCAGCGGCCGCGGTAGTGGATATCGATGTCATCCCAATGGATGAACCGCTCCTCGATCTCGCGATGTGTCGTCGGATCTGCGAGCGCAAGATTGCCGAGCGTCTGGTCCGAAAACACGACGCCCCAGCCGAATGTATCGCCGGGGCGATTGCGCTCGTAGATGGTGACGGCGTGCGAGGAGTCTGCGCGCTTCATGAGCAACGCGAAATAGAGCCCGGCCGGACCTCCACCAATGCACGCGATGCGCATGCGCCCTCCCATCCAAGTGCTTCCGGTCTAAATATATTATATTTGAAGCAATTAGGCAAGAGGATGGCTCTATAGTGCCGACCTTTATGGTCGGCCGATGGTCTGTCGTAGGGCGAGCTGCGCTCGCCCTCAGTGATTTGAGCTCGGGCGAGCGATGCCCGCCCTACGACAAAGGGACTACGCGGCTCGGAGGATGGCCTGCACGAGACGAGCGACGTTGCGAGCAGCGAATACGTCTGCGAGACTTGGCGGTTGGGAGCCCGCTCGAAGCGGTGTTGGGAGAAACACGCCGGCGGCATCGAGATCGCGATCGATGAGTTCGAATGCAGCGACGATCGCGGCTTGCGCGGGGTCGGTTTTGGCAGTGCGGTGCGAAAGGTAGGTACGTTTGTGCATCGGTTGGTTAGACTGCCCTTGGGCCGATATGTGACACCGGTGAAGGCTCATATGGGACAGGGGGCCGAGGGCGACGATAAAGGTCGGCACTACAACATCGCTGGCCGACCATAAAGGTCGGCACTGCAGATCAGCCGCGCATGGCGGGGTCGGCGAGGACGCCTTCGACCGGACGCACGACGCTTTGCAGCTGCTCGTCGATGCCTGGCGGATATTTTCCCGTGAAACAGCCGGTGCATAACTCGCGGCGGTCGCGCTCGGTGGCGGCGATCAATCCGTCAAGACTGAGGAATCCCAACGAGTCCGCACCGATCTCTTCGCGGATCTGCGGCACGGTGAGGTTTGCGGCGATCAGCTGATCGTACGAGGCGGTATCGACGCCCAAGAAGCACGGATGACGCATGGGCGGGCACGTGATACGCACGTGCACTTCCTTGGCACCCGAGCGACGCAGCATCGACACGAGCTGTTTGGTGGTGGTGCCGCGGACGATCGAGTCGTCGACGAGGACCACGCGCCGGCCGTTGAGATTGGCAAGCAGCGGATTGAATTTGAGTTTCACGCCTTGTGCGCGGATCTGCTGGTCGGGCTGGATGAACGTCCGGCCGATGTAGCGGTTCTTCATCAACCCTTCGATGTACGGCATTCCCGATTCGTCGGCATAGCCGATGGCGGCGGCGGTAGCGCTATCGGGAACACCCATGACCACGTCTGCTTCGACGGCATGCTCTTTTGCGAGCTCGCGTCCCATGCGATAACGCGCGAGGTAGAGTTCGCGGCCCGCATAGACCGTATCCGGCCGTGAGAAATAGATATACTCGAACACGCAATTCGCGCGCTTGTGCTCCGTCGGGACCATCCGGCTGCGCATGCCGTTCGAATCGATGATGACGATCTCGCCCGGCTCGACCTCGCGGACGAACTCGGCGCCGACGGTGGACAAGGCGCACGATTCGGATGCGAGCATCCAGCCGCCGTTGTACTTGCCGAGGCACAACGGACGGATGCCCCACGGGTCTCGGAAGCCGAAGAGCTGCGTTTCGGTGCACAATACGATGGAAAAGGCGCCGATACACCGGTTCATAGTGCGAACGATGCGCTCTTCCATGTCGCCGTCGGGCTCCAAGGTGATCAAGCGCGCCATGATATCGGTGTCGGAATTGCTGGTGGGCACGGTCGTGTCGCTCAGTAGGTCGCGCAGTGCTTCCGTGTTCACCAGGTTGCCGTTGTGCGCGATCGCAAACCAGCCGAGATCGCAGTGCATCATGAGCGGCTGCGCGTTGTAGACCACCGAGGATCCGCTCGTCGAGTAGCGCGTGTGGCCTACGGAGAGATGCCCGGAAAGCGCGCCTAGATGCGCTTCATCGAAGACCTGTGAGATGAGACCCATCTCTTTGTGGCAGCGCAGGACGGCGCCGTCCGAAACGGCCATGCCGGCGCTCTCCTGGCCGCGATGTTGCAAAGCGTAGAGCGCGAAGAAGGTGGCGCGGGCCACGTCGTGACCGGGTGTGAACATGCCGCACACGCCGCACGCGTCGTGGATTGCATCCTCGCTGCCTTCCGGCTTCGGAAGGTAACCGTGCCAACTCGTCGGCAGGGGCGTCTCCATACATCTATGACACTACAGTATGGCCACTGAAGTGTCAACCATCGGGCCACCCAAAATCGCGTCTAGCGCGCCGGCACGTTTGCCGCGATATCGGCGCGACACGCCAACTTCTTGCCCGGCGCCAGGCGCTTTCCGTACGCTGAGCACGCGGCATACGCCGCCACCCGAGCATCCGCCATCGTCTCGCCAAGCGCAGTGACGGTCAGCACGCGCCCGCCGCTCGCGTCGACCGTATCGCCGCTCTTCGTCGACGCTCCCCAGAACATCCCTCCGTCGGCATTGGGCAGACCGGGCAACGGCACGGACTTGAGCGGATACCCCTCGGTGACGAGTACGACGCCCACGCATGCGCGCGATGTAAAGCGCGGCTCGTGTACCGGCTCGAGTGCGCCGTTCGCAGTTGCGAGCAGCAGCGTCGCAAAATCCGATTCCAGCCGCGGCAAGACGACCTCGGTTTCCGGATCGCCGAATCGCGCGTTGAATTCAAGCACCATGGGACCGGACTCCGTCATCATGATTCCCGCGTACAAGCAGCCGCGATAGTCGATGCCGTCTCGGAGCAGCCCCGCCAAAGCCGGCGCGAATACTTCGCGTTCGATGCGCTCGGACGCCGCCACGTCGATCACGCCCACGGCGGGCGAATACGCGCCCATGCCGCCCGTATTTGGCCCCGCATCGCCGTCGCCGGCGCGTTTGTAATCGCACGCCGGTTCAAGCGCGAATGAGCGGCGGCCATCCGTCACCGTCATCACCGACACTTCCCGGCCGACGAGCGCCTCTTCAAGCACGACGGTCGTGCCGCCGCCGGGCACTTTTCGTTCGCCGTACCATCCCTCGATGAGCGCTTTTGCGTCTGCGACGGAATCGCAGACAACGACACCTTTGCCGGCTGCAAGCCCGTCGGCTTTGACGACAACCTTTCCCCATGTCCACTCGCCGAGCTGCCGAAGCGCCTGCTTCAAGTCGTGGGCGAGCCGAAACCGTGCGGTCGGGATGCCGTGTCGCGCCATGAACTGCTTGGCGAACGCCTTGCT
>DATBOZ010000095.1:0-18716 GCA_036561585.1 Candidatus Eremiobacteraceae bacterium
CGCAATTAATACTAACTGGCTTGATTTTTGATGTGGGTGCCGACCTTGATTGTCGGCCTGACCGATGCTCAACATCGGTCCACCATCTACTATATCGTCGAGCGCACTGCTTCGCTATGCGAACCCGAGCTGCGAGAAGGCGTCCGGGCCTTTCATCTCGTCATAAAAATTGCCGGGTTTGTAGTCTGGCACCGTGCGGATCGCGACGCCTTCGACGAACGTGCCGTCGGCCACATCGGGTTTGCGGCGGACGTAGTCGGTGAGCACGTCAAGAAAAGCCTCGTTGAAGCCGCGGTGCGGAAGCGCATCCAACACCTGCTGCACCGCAGACTTTTCAAGCGTCGATGCGAACACCGCCCCCACATCCGTGATGACGCCGGCGCTCACAAGCTTGACTTCCGGATCTTTATAGCGCGCGATGCCATACATCGCGTGCAACGCGATGGCGTCCCAGGCGATGCGGGTGCGATCCGGTTTCACACCGTTCGCTTGCAGCAATTTCCGGGCGGCGTTTGCGCCATCGACTTCGAATCGAGTGTGCGGCGTGGAATAGCGCTCGCACAAGCCGATGTCGTGCAAAAGGCACGAGACGTACACCGTCTCTGTGTCGTGTTTTATCTTTCGCGCCCGGGAGATCAATTCGGCGAACAGAAACGATCGAACCGAGTGCCGGAAGACATGGTCGTGCTCAACCTCTCGGGCCTCGGCGGTCGCTTGGCGCGCGAGGTATGAGTCGGGAATTGCGATTCCGGCGATGGACGACGGCAACGACGGCTCGGCCGCGCGAGCGCCGATCGCAGGCGTCACCCCACCGATGGCCGAGACAGCCGATATCCGCATAAAGTCTGATCGCTTCATATCGCGATGGGTGTCCGTGCGCGCGATGCAAATGCCCTGCACTGCGCGTGCCACTTTCGTGCCATGCGTGTGGGACCGCGCTGTAGTGCCGACCTTTATGGTCGGCTAGCGTCGGCGCTGCATTCGGGTGAGCGTGCGAAGCTCGCCCTACTGCATTTCAATATATCAAGCGTTGGGATCGCCGGAGCGGTTTGGCGATAGCCGAGACGCAACGTCGCGATATAGATGGCGGGTTGCGTCTCCGAGCAGCGACGATACCCGGAACAAACCGTCGCCGGACAGCCGTAAGGCCATCCAAGGCGTTCCCTGATGACGCTGTACCAAGAGATAGGTTTGATCCCCCACGGGATAGATGGCGAAAAGATCCGATTCGGCGATGGGCTTCAGATCCTTGACGGCCGCTTTGTCGATAGCCTCGATGAAATCCATGATGCAATTCAATCCCCAGTCATGGGTAGAGGCAAACGCCTTTCGTGCGCTTGCCTCTACCTATCGAGGAGAGCCAAAGAGATATGGCGTCCAATTATCACCGCGCACGCTGCTTCAACATGTACGATGACCCCATTTGACCCCCACGAATCTTTCGCTGCACATCAGTTTGTTCTCCTAGGCGCCTGCAATTCGTAGCGAGCACCTGCCACGCTCCGTTGTGGATAAACTTGTGGATAGAGCGCGACAACGGTTAACTCTGGCCGACACGGAGCGCTATCTTCGCGATCAGCCGCACGACCAATGCTTCGCCGCGACGCCCTCTCGCCATGTCGTCGAACGTCTCGAAACTCGTCAACATGTGCAGCACGTCGACGACTTCGGGGCGCTTTCGCGCGGCAACCCGACCAAGGGCGTCGGCATGTTGCGCGACCAGAGCGGTCAATACCGAGCGGCGCCATTCGCCGCGACCGGCCCGCGAGAAGCCCGGATCGACGTCTGCGAGCGCATGCAGACGGCGGATCATCAACCGATTCTTCGCCCAGAGATGGCAGTACGCGGCGACGATGCGTCTGAGGGCCGCGCTCAAATCGCCCGCGCGAAATGCCAGTCCGATCCGGTCGCGGAGCGCGGCGCGTGAGGCGAAACTATCGTAAAGTTCGCCGAGCAAGCCGGTTTTGGACTTGAATCCATGGTAGATGGTCGCGCGCGTCACACCGGCGCGGCGCGCGATCGCGTCGACGCTAAACCCATGCGCGGCCTCGCGCGACGTCAGAAACTTCTTGGCCGCATTCAAGACCCGCGCCTTCGTGCGATCGGCCGCCTCCTGCCTGCGGCCCAACCGATAGGCTCTCGGCTTCATCCGAGCGGGCAGGGATGCAGAGGATTTCGGCATACAGTGTGTATAATGAATTGACCTCTCAGCGCGCCTGTCCCTGCGAGGAAATCACATGAAAGCGGTCAGCGGCGTCCTCGTCATTCTCGTCAGAATCATGTTCTTGATCCAGCTCGTCCTTGGCATCAGTTTCTGGACCGGTCACGCCTTCAGTCTCATCGGCGTGCACATGCTCCTCGGGCTTGCGATCGTCGCCTGTCTCTGGATCTCGGCGATCATGGCTGCGACGGTACGCGTGCATGCGGGCATCGTCGTGGCGGCCTTGCTTTGGGGTGCGATCGTGGTGGCGCTTGGCATGACCCAGGCCAGCCTTGTGCCCGGTCCTGCGCACTGGACGATCCAGGTGCTGCACCTGCTCGTCGGCATCGGCGCGATAGGCCTCAACGAACGCATCAATCGTTTTATGCAGTTCCGCCTGACACAACCGGCGTAGATCGCCGAGCTCAAGACGTTTTGGTACAGAATCCGGACGGGCTTGCCGTTGCGTAAATCAGGTAGTATAGGGACAATTTCTGCAGCCGCTCCCGCAGCACGACCCTCTGGCGAGGAGATACTCGCGCGCGAGTGCGCCGGATTCATCGAAAAGCGGCAACAAAGACACGTCGCAGTCGCGACATCTTTGCACTTCCGCCGTTTCCATCGATAAACATTTCGGGCAAAATCGCGGCGCGCTGCTCATCGACATCCGATCCAACGCCTTAACCACACGTAGAGGCACACGCTCGGTCGGCGGAAAAGCGTTTCGTCATGCCGGAATTTGTTCGCGACTCGAACGAAGATGAGATGGTCCTCGAGTTCATCAAGGCGGAATCCATTTCGAAGGATTGGCTCGACTACTATAATTTTCCCGACGGCTTCTCCTACGAAGAGCTGATCGGCAACGCCGATCTGCGCGACGACTATCAGAACTCGGTTCGCCGCTCGATGCTCAACTACCGCGGCTATGCGACGCGGACGGCGCTCTTCGCCGGATTCCCGCTCCAGGTGCAGTGGAACTTCCAGCGCTTTTCGATCGCGGAAATCGTCGACTTCAAATACGCGAATATCGCACCGTGGTCGTATCTCGCCGGGCATACGCGTTTGGTCCGAGAAGGTGTCGACGCGATCGGCGAGGATCCGCAACGCGTGGTGGGCTTGGGCATTCACCTCGAAAAATTGGAGGCCATCCGCGAACGGTTGAAGTCCGGCGTCGTCCTGGCTCGATTGATCGTCGCGGCAGTCGGCCCGACCTATGTGATTGTCGAAGGCCAAATGCGCGCAACGGCGCTCGCCGCTTTGCCGGCCGATCGCACATTTGAAGCGCTCGTCGGGCTCGCAGATGACTTCAAACACTGGCAGTGCCGGTGACGTTCGTCGATTTCGCTCGACCAGGGAATAGACTGCACGCTCAAAAAAGGCTGCGTTCTCACTCAGGAGGGGCGTCTTGAGTACGCTGCAGCGCGTCTACCAAACCATCGCGGCTCATCTCTATCGTGCCGAAGCTCGATCGTCGGTTGCGGAAGAAGCATGGGCGACGGCGACCGCTGGCGATCCGGTCGAAGCCGATCTGCCGGATAATACCGTCGCGGCTATGGTCCGCGCCGCCCGTGCTCGTGCGGTCGCCGCGATCGTCAACGGCAACCATCCGCCCTCCATAGCCGGATCTGCCATCGACACACTCGATCACGCGTTATACACAGCGACGGCGGAAACCGGTATAGAAACGGTCACCGCTCCGTCGCAAGGCGCCCAGCCCGATCCGCCGAGGCGCGGACCTCGCCTTTAGTCACGCTTCTGTTGATGACAGCGACGCCGACCGAGCGATCCGCCCGCAAGACCGGCATTGATCTGCCATATGTGCTTTCGATCCTTGTGCTTGCGGCGCTCTACGTCGGCGCCGCGAAGGTCGGATTCTCACTCGCGTTCGCCACAAAGCAGATCACCGCCGTGTGGCCGCCAACGGGGATCGCCGTCGCGGCGCTCCTCCTGCTCGGATACCGGGTGTGGCCGGGGATCTTTCTTGGAGCGGTCATCGCCAACGCCATGACCCACGAACCCGCCTATACGGCCGCCGGCATTGCGATCGGCAATGCGCTTGCGCCATTGCTCGCTGCGGCGGGATTGAAGCGCCTGGTCGAGTTCGATGTCGCAATGGAGCGATTGCGAGACGTCCTGGGATTCGTGCTCGTAGGCTCGGCGCTCGCCATGACCGTCAGCGCCACCAACGGCGTGTTCAGCCTAGCGCTTGCCGGAATCGTTCCGTGGTCTGCGTTCGGTTCGAATTGGTGGCTGTGGTGGGTCGGCGACAGCATGGGCGTATTGCTCGTCGCACCGCTTCTTCTCACGTGGTTGTCGCGGAAACGCGCCTTCATCCTGCACTGGCGTGACGCGATCGAAATCGTCGCGCTCGCTGCGGCGGTCATCGCGACGACGTGGCTGCTATTCGTGCGAGCGATCCCGTTCGCGTACCCGCTGTATCCGTTTGTGATCTGGGCGGCGTTGCGGTTCGGACAACGTGCGACGTCGGCCGCCGTCGTCGTGATCTCATCCATCGCGATCTGGGGAACGATCCACGGACTGGGGCCCTTTTCGACCGGCTCGCCCGATCATCGACTGATCATGCTCGTCACATTCATGGCCGGGCTCAGCGTGACGGGCCTCGTCCTCGGGGCAATCACCGCAGAGCGACGTCTTGCCGGCGAGCAGTTGGAAGCCGCCGAGCACCGTTTTCACGTGCTCGCTGAAATCGTACCGCAAATCGTCTGGACGGCGGATGCGACTGGATGGATCGACTGGTATAACCACCGCTGGTATGAATATACGGGTCAGTCGCCCGATGAAGCGGCCGGGTGGGGCTGGCAGACGGCGCATCATCCCGAAGACTTTCCGCGGGTCATGCAAGACTGGCCGAGATCGATCGCGACCGGCGCACCGTTCGACATGGAATCGCGCATTCGCCGCAAAGACGGCGAGTTTCGTTGGTTTCTGCTCCGCGCCGAGCCGTGGCGAGATGCGCGCGGCTCGATCGAGCGCTGGTATGGCACGAATACGGATATCGATGACCAGAAACGCACGTTGCAGAACACGACCCGCGTGGCCGAAACGCTCCAAGGCGCATTCTTGCCCGGACGGCTGCCGGTCAGGTCAGATTTTCGCTTCGATGCGCTCTACCTCGCCGCGGAGCGCGAAGCGCTCATCGGCGGTGACTGGTACGATGCCTTCGAACTTCCCGACGGGCACGTCATCGTTTCCATCGGCGACGTCATGGGCCACGGAGTCAGCGCCGCCGTTGCGGCGGCAAGGATCCGTCAGGGCATCTTCGCAGTGGCGCTCGATACCGCGGATCCGTCGGCCATCCTGGCGAAAGTCAACCGGATGGTCACGCTGCAAGGAAATTCGGTGGCCACCGCGTTGGTCGCGATCATCGATCCGAATCTCTCAAAAATGCGATACGCGAGCGCCGGTCACCCGCCCCCGATCCTCGCGACGCCGCGCGCGCACGCTGCATCACTATCCTTCGGCGGCCTACCACTCGGCGTCACGGCGGATCTCGCCCTTGAAAACTTCGACGCCGAACTCGAGCGCGGCGCAGTCATTCTGTTCTACACCGACGGCGTCACAGAGATCCGGCGTAATATCGAGTCGGCGGAGACCGTGCTTATGAACGAGCTGACCAAGCTTGTGGGCGATTCCGACAACCCGCGTCCGGCTGCGGCCATACAGCGCGCCGTCATGGGAGCGGACCGGCCGACCGATGACGCCGTGATCATGGTGCTGCAGCTCTCTTCGGTCGTGCCTGGCGTCCGCGTGGACGATGCAGCACTGCAGAAGTCGTGGACGTTTCACTCGAGCGATGCCTACTCTGCGCACAAATCCCGTCACGAGCTGATGGGTTTCATCCGCGGCCTCCTATCCTCTGAAGATGATCTCTTCCGCATCGAGCTCATCATCGGTGAGGTCCTCGCGAACACGGTGAAGCATGCGCCGGGGTTGGTTACCGTCGACATCGATTGGAGCGGCGCGCAACCTGCGCTCACGATCATCGACACTGGGCCCGGGCTCGTGCGGTTCTCGCCGTCGCTGCCCAGCGATGGATTGCACGAAGAGGGACGGGGATTGTTTCTCATCGGCACGCTCGCACACGACGTGCGCGTCGAGCGCATGCCGGACTCCGGCACGAAGATGACCGTGGACCTTCCGGTCAACTGGCATCAGAACGCCGGCGCCTCGCCCGTACGAAAGGAACGTGACCCGTCATGACGATCAAGAGCATCGCATTCACGATGTACCCGGTCACCGATGTTGCACGCGCTGTTGCGTTTTACCGTGATGGCCTTGGGTTGAAAAAAGCGGGGCTCGACGGTCCGGCCTGGGTTGAATTCGAGGTCTCGGGCGGCACGTTCGGCATTGGAAGCTTCGAACAAGTCGGCAAGCCGGGATCCGCCCAGTCGCTCGCGCTCGAAGTCGGCGACCTCGCCGGATATCGCGACGCGCTCGCGCTGCGCGGCATCGAGGCGACCGCGCCGCACGAATTGGCGAATTGCCGGATATCCGTCGTACATGACCCGGACGGCAACCAAGTGTGGTTGCATGAATCAAAGGGAATTACAAGTTGAAAGTAAAGCCCGGGCCAAAGATGTGCGCATGTCGAAAGTGAGGGTTCCGTGATCAAGGAGATGGCATTCGTCGCGTACTCGGTGCGCGATGTGCCGAAAGCGATCGAGTTCTATCGAGATGTGATCGGTCTCAAGCCGGGCGACATGTTCAGCGAGTACTGGGCCGAGTTCGACCTTGGAAACACGACATTTGGGGTCGGCAACGGCGAGAGCATGGGAATCATCCCGGGATCGTCGTTCAGCGTGACCTTTGAAGTGGACGAGTTGGTCTCTATGCGCGAGCGGCTCTTGGCGAAGAATGTTCCCGTCACCGAGATCATGGACGCGCCCATGTGTCATTCGTTCTTCGTCACCGACCCCGAGGGCAACCGTTTTGGGCTGCACCAGCGAAAAGCCAAGCGCGACTAACGGCGACGATTGGTGCGTTTGTCCCTACCCACACAGTCGTGCCGTGTTATCATGGAAATAGGGCCTCTAGCGCCCTATGGAGGAGACCATGATGGGCAAATCGCGCCTTTTGCTGCTGGGGATGATCGCGGTCGTCGCGCTCGGCATCGCGACCGCCACCGGCTGCAGTTCGAATTCGGGGTTTGCCCCTGGTTCGCAGGATAACACCGTCGGCGCGCCCGCCGACGATCACGCGCAACTCGAAGGTACCGACGTCAAAGGAGCGCCGACGCCGAAGCCTTCGCCCCCGACGATCTTCACCGGCCCGGGGAAGATCAGAGGACTCGACGATCAATTCACCCCGGTCGATGGAGACACCGCGTCCGGTGGCAGCGGCCAACCCATCGACGGCATCACGTGTCAGAAGACGATGTCGAACAACTACCACGTCCACGTCTACGTGGCGGTGTACGTGAACGGCGTTCATTATGCGCTTCCCGACACGATCGGCATGAAGCATCCGCAGATCGAGCCCCCGAATGGATTCACGAAATACGCGAACTGCTTCTACGATCTGCACACGCATGATGCATCGGGTTACGTGCACGTCGAAAGCGTCGATCCAAATCACGTGCCGATCCAGGGCACGATCTACACGTTGCAAAATCTGTTCGACGTGTGGGGCATCACGGTGAACGCAAACCAAGTCGGTCAATTCACCGGCCCGGTGCAAGTAGTCACGTCCGGTCAGGTCTATCGAGGCGGACCGCACAACGCGGTGGTATACCGGTCGATGTACTCGCAATGGCTCGGCGACCCGAACACCGTCCCGCTCTATTCGCACGAAGTGATCTTCTTAGAGGTCGGACCCACCTATCCGACGATCCTTCCCAACGTGATCTTCTATTCCGAGTTCTAGCTGAGTCGTCGGATTCGAGCGCGCGAGATCCCCGCCACATGGCGGGGATCTCTTATTGCGCGCGACAGCTATCGTGCGCTTGGCGCGGCTTGCCGTTGACACTGAACTTGAATGTCCGATCGATACGGTTGGGACTTGTTTTTTGCCAAATCACCGTGCCATGATCGGCCACGCCGCCGGTGTCGTAGGTGCCGCTCCAAGTCCACGCCCCGCCCGACGGTCCCTGCGATGTGTTGATCGCATAGGATCCGTCGCCGTGGAAGTCTTCGTATATCCACGCGCGCATCTTCGGAACGTAACCGACGTATGCAGTGCCGCCATCGGCCGTTCGCGGTCCCCATTGCACGATGGTCCACCCGGCGCCGGGCGCGGGTGAGATATGCCAGTGATAGCCACCCGTACAGGTCCAAGATCCGTCGAACGCCTGCGCGAACAGGCTGAGCGCGGCAAGAAGAATAGCGATCATGTTTGCTTTCATTAAGAAATGCCGCCGGTGCGGCGGGCGGATGTGTCGACGCCGCGTCATCGGTTCGCCAGCGATGATGCTCGCCCTACGCCGGGTGATCGCTTGTCGTTGATGACGAAAGCTCGACGGTGATAAATTCTATGATATCGGCGAGACCCGAGAAGTACAATCTGCGCCCAGAGGTCACATGCTGCACCGATCCGCGCCATTTTTTTCGACCGGCAGCGTGGGCCGGCCACATCCGGACGATGAACACTTTTTCGTGGGCATTATCGAGGCTCACGAATAGACCTTACCAGCCCGCCGTGCGTGCTACGTGCGAGCCGAGCCGCTGAGGATATCCTGGTTGACATCGACGGCCAAGAACGCCTCTCTCGACGATGCGTGACCGATCTTCGCAGCAAATTCCTGAAGCACAAATCGAGCCTTCGATGCAGCGTGCTCGGCGAGCGAGCGATCTCCGCACGTGCGGTACACCCGCGATAAAGTCCACCAGACATATTGGGGCCAAAACGCACCCTCTAACGAAATCGTCGCGATCGACGCCAGCTCATCGGCCGTGCGCCGGGCGTCTTCCTTGAAGCCGGCCTGTGCATACGCGAGCGCCAAATCGGAAAGGTCGTCGGCAAAGTCGCCCGGTTCTTGGACCTTACGGCGGATATCAAGTCCGGCCACCATGTGGCCTATGGCGGTGGCGTAGTCGCCAAGCTCCCGTTCGGCATTGCCCAGGTTTGCAAGCGCTGCCGCCTCGAAGACCGGAAAGTCGATCTCGCGCGCTTCATCAAGCGCGAGCGACGCGAATCGCTTCGCGGTCTGCGCGTCGCCGAGATGAAGGTTGATGAAGCTCAAGTTCACCGCGTTCGCCACCGCGATACGGACCTCACGGACCGGCGCCAGCAGTTCCCCCGAACGCCGAATCAGGTCTTTCGCTTCGTCGAAGAGGCCAAGCCGCATTGCGAAAAGCGTCTTGTTCGTGAGCGTCGTTGCGAGGCCCCGACGGTGGCCGATTGATGAATAGACGTCGAGGGCAATCGAGAATTCGCGCATAGCCTCGTCGAACAGGCCTAGCCACGCAGCAGTGACTGCGATGCGCGCCCTCGACGCGGCCTCCGCTTCGCGATCGCCGAGATCGAGATTGATCGTCAGCCCTTCATGCGTCAGATCGTAGCATTCCCGATAGCGCTGATGCAAAAGCGCCTCTGTCGCGGCAACTGCGAGGGCTCGCGCTTGAGCGGTGCGATCGCTCGATTCCGCAGCACGCTGCCGCAATTTTTCTAAGTACCGGCGCGCCGAGCCGAAGTCGCCGAGATTGGTCGCGGCATCGACCAGCAACCACAGGCATTCGATCTGCTTCGACACGTCGCCGTTTGCTTCGTAGAGCTTCAGCGCTCGGCGTGCGTGTGGCAATCCCTCGCGCGGCCGGCTGACGAGGACCAGGTGGGTGGCCAGCTGAAGCGCCGCGTCGGCATGCGCAGCATCGTCTCCGGAATCGCGAGCGAGCTGGCGCAGCGCCGCGATCCATCGGTTTTCTTCGTCGGACTCGCCGAGGCTTCGCGAGAGCAAAATGCGCCGGTGCAAGATGTCCGAGCGAAGACCGTTGACCGTGCCGGCGTCCTCGCCGCCGGATTCGGCGAGACGCTCGAGCAAATCGATGTCGTTGCGTTGGCCGTCGCGATCTCCGCGCCGGCCGCGCAGGGCCTCACTCAGTTGGACGAGTGGGACGAGTCGCGTCGCGTCGCCGGTGCCGGCGATCGCTTTCGCGGCGAACGCCAAAGCCTCGTCGTTCGCGTAAAGCTTTGCGGCGCTTCGCGCCGCGACGGCGTACCAGCCCGTAGCGCTTTCCGGAAGACCGCCTAACTCATAATGGAATGCTAAGTCTCGGGCGAACTCATCACGGCGATCGCCGACAAACTGTTCGAGCACGTACGCCGCCCTCGCGTGGCGGCGCAATCGCGCCGCCGCATCGATCCGCTGATAAATGGCCTGGGCGATCAAATGGTGGGAAAACGCATAATCGAAGCGGCTGCGCGACCCGGCATCGCGGACGATACCGCGATCGAGCAATTCGTTGACCCCTTCGCGCACCTGCGATTGGTCCAACCCGCCGACTTCACGCACGAAATCGATGTTGAATGCCTGTCCGGCAATAGCGGCGATCTCAGCTACCGCACGCGCGCGCTCCGAGAGACGGTCGATCCGCGACGCGACGATGGCAGCGCTCGAAGACGGCCCGGCTGTATTACCGCGTTCGGCGAACTCGGCGATGGCCTCGTTCAAGAAGAACGGATTGCCCTCACAAGCGATGTACAGGCGTTCGGTCGTTTCGTCCGACAGCGCGAGGGCCGTCGCCGGGTGCGCGCCGAGCAAGGCGCGGACGTCGTCCTTAGGGAGTCTGCCGAGCGTGAGTTCACTGGCGAGATGTTGGTGTGTGAGATCGCGGATGAGCGCGCGTAACGGATGCCCGTGCGCGACTTCGTCCTCGCGATACGTCGCGATGACCAGCACGGGTGATTGCGTCACCCGGCGCGCGATGGTCGCCAACGCTTCCGTCGTCGCATTTCCAGCCCAGTGGAGATCCTCGAATCCGATCAACGCCGGCCTGGCGCGTGAAAGCTCGACCGCAGCGCGAGCGAGGACATCGAGAAGCCGGGTCGCCTCGCGCTCGGCCGGGAGTGGCGGTGGCGACTCAAGGTCGGAAAACCGTGCACGTATTTCCGGCAAGACTTGGGCCAGCACAGCCAGCGCCGTCTTTTCCGGAGGATATGCCAACAACGTGGGAAGCATCGAACGAAGTGCGTCGACGACGCATTGGTACGGAGCGTCCTCCGGATACGTCGTCGACCCGACCGCAACGCGGCCGCCTTCGGATTCCACGGCCAGTGCGAATTCGGAAAGCAACCGGCTCTTGCCGATGCCCGCCTCTCCTCCGACAAAGACGACCGAGCCTAAACCGTGCGCGGCGCGCGACCAAATCATCCGCAGTTGCTCGATCTGATTCGAACGCCCGACAAACGGCAGACCGGCGGCGGCGGGATTGCGCTTCGCGTTCGCATCAGCCGGCGTGTCGAGCGAGCTTGGCAGCGCGGCGTTGCGCACGATGGCGTCTCGCACGGCCACGGTTTCCGGCATGGGTTCGACGTGCATCTCCGCGAGAAGCCGCTCCGCGAACCGCGCATATTCCGCGAGTGCGCCCGCCGCATCGGCAGAGCCGTAGCGCGCGGCCATGAGTTGTCGAAGGGCGTCCTCGCGCCAAGGTTCTGCGATGAGCAAACGTTGCGCACAGCCGATGGCTGCCGCATAATCGCGTCTGCTCCGGTTGACGAGAATCAATTGACCTAATGCGGAGATGTATGTCGTGCGAAGGCGTTCTCGTTTGGTGACGACCCAGTCGTCGTAGACGTTCTCGAGAAAGTCGCCGCCGTACATGTCGACGGCGCTCGCAAGGGTATCCGCGCCGGCAGCGAGCCGTTCGAATTCAAGCACGTCGATATGGCAATCTACCGCGTCGTTCCAGCTCACACTGTCCGCGTCGGCGTTTATCCAAAGCGTTCCATCGGAGCGCGGCGGCAGGGTCTTGTTCGCCAATGACAGGTAACGCCGTAATTCGGCGAGTGCATTCTCTTCGGATTCATCGGGAAACAGCGTGAACGCCAAGAAGGTCCGGGAGACGGTCTCACCGCGGTGCACGATCAGATAGGCCAGCAACGACAGAGAAACCTGATGCTTCGCGAACTTCAACAGACGGCCGGCGGCGAGCACACGCGGCTGACCGAAGAGAAAAACATCCAACTGCGATCCCGCCGGCATCGCACGATGCTTCAATCATGCGCGAAGCACGCCCTCCGGATGCGCGCGCAGACGATTCGCTGTCGCGTCACGGCGTCACGGCGTAGCGAGCCTCCATTCCTTTTGCGAGGTGAATGTCGACACTGCACGTGAGTAGCCAGATGCCTGGGTCGTCGGGGATCATGTCCACGACTGCACCACGGAACACCAATCCTATCGTGTCGCTTCGATTGCCGTTGAACAAAACGGTTTGACCGCTCCACGTCGGCGTGTGGCCATCGAATCCGTTCACGGTCGTCAGCAAGTACCATCGGACCCGATCGTGAACGCGCATCGTCGGCATCGGCATGTTCCCGTAGACGTAGCCGTTGATCGACGGGAAGGCGTTGTCGATGAAAAGCGACTTCGCATCTCGATGTATCCCGCGGCTGTTGATCGACCGGTCATGGAGGTTCTCGTCGAAGAGAGGATTCTGATCCTCGAGCTGTGATGAGAACAACGTGATCATCTCCCGGTCGACGTCACTTGGTGAACCGTCAGCACGGGCGCTTCCTCGGCGAGTGACGATCAGTGGCCCGATGAGTCCGGTCGCATCTTGGCTCGGCCGAACATCCGATGTGTATTCGAACAGTATCGAGCTGCCGTCCGCCGCGCCGGGCCCATTTGCCGCAGTGACCGGCCAGCGAAACGTGCGCGTCGCACCCGGCGTTACCGCCGCCGGCCTTGGAATGGATACGACTCCACTCGGAGCGATGTCAAGTGGAATTCGCGTTCGATTTCGGAATACCACGATGACCGTGTCGCCCACTTCGGCGTGAATCGGCGGTCCGACAAACCCGCGATACCGTTCGTTGGGCGCGATCTGCGCAAGCGTGCCAAATGTCGAGTCCGTGTACTCACGAAAAACAGCCTTGTGGTACACCCAGCCAAATTGCGCAGTGCCCAATGGACGGAGCGGCCCGCCCGAGATGACGTCTCGACCTTGTGGCGCGTAGTTCCATTGCACGTCGTCCGCAGCGATGAAGTGGATGCGGTCGCGAGCGTATGCGGGTCTCGGAGAAAGCAGCTGCATGAACGCGACCACGATCGCGCAGCCGGCGGCCCACTTCACGGCAGCACCTGATAGCGCGCTTCCATTCCGCCGGCGAGATGGATGTTGACGTGACAGTGAAAGAGCCACGTTCCCGGATTGTCTGGCGTCATATCGGCGACGACCATCGCCATCGGCCCCAACTGCGCGAGATCGGTGCGCATCCCGTTGGTGACGACGGTTTGGCCATGCCAGTGCGGTGCGTGAAAATCGAAATCGCTCATCGTCGACAAGAGATACCAGCGGACATGTTCTCCAATCCTCATGGCTGGAATGGGCATGTTTCCAAACGAGTAACCGTTGATCGTCCACAGCTGTTCATCCGACAGGAATTGCCCGACTGGTTTGACGTGCCGCGGATTGATATGCGGATCGCGAATGTTAAGCGGGAAATACCGGCTCGAGCTTTCGTCGAACTGCGCGAACATCGCGAAGATCTCTCGATCGACATCCTTCGGCGATCCGTCGGCTCTGGCCATGCCCTTTGCCGTCACCACGATTGGTCCGATCGGACCGGTATTGACGTCATTCACCTCGTCCGCGTGCGAGTGGTACATCCACACGACCGAACTTCCGTCGCCGGGCCCCGGGCCGGCGCGCGCGGGGACTTGCCACGTATACGTAAATGTATGGCCCTGCGGCACGCTGTCGCCGCTTTTGTTCCAGGCGGAGACGCCGTCCTGATATGGCGCGCCCTCCGATGACTTGGTGTAGAAGAGCCCGTGCGCATGCACCGTCAACGGGAACCGGGCGTTATTCCGGAAGACGACGGTGACCGTATCGCCGACTTCAGCGTGTATGACCGGACCCAGGATGCCGAGGTATGCGTCTTCGGGTGCGCGGGGTTTTACGTGCCGGAATGTCGCGTCGGTATACTCGCGATAGATCGCTTTGTGAAACGACCATCCGAGCTGGAGTGGCATGAGCGGCGGCAGCGGCTTTTGCGCGATGAGATCTTTGCCGCTCGGAACGTAATTCCACACCACTTCATCCGCCGCGACGTAGTACGTCCGCTCACGCGCCGCGGATGGACTCGCCGAAGCGAACAGGACGGCTGCCGCGGCGGCGACCGCCGATAACAGCGCGAGACGCGCCTTCCAATGATGCATCGTGTATCTCCCTTGGCACGATCGGAGCGCGCGAATGCTGCGACCCGACGGCGCGAAAGAAGCGTACCATGCGGCCGTTCGCGGCGCGTGCGAATCCGTCCGCAGCATGAGATTTGGCGCCGGCACGCCTGTGGCACGGCACAAACGTCGACTTGGCCTAGCCTCACGTTGACGGGATCAATGCTAGACACTTGCCGATGACGACATTCCAGTATGCCCAATCCGCCCGTACGCGGCCGACCGCCACGCCGTTGAAAACCTCTTGAGGCACCGTTGAACCCGACTTTAAGACTGCCAGTCGTTCATCTGCTATTCTGTGAATATGACTCAACGGATAGCTGCGAGCATTTCCCCGATCGTAGCGGTTGTTTGCCTTGCTGCTTGCGGGGGCGGCGGTGGGAGCGGAGTGCCTGGGCCGTCGCCCTCAAGCGGACCCTCGGCCAGCCCAATACCTTTCTTGCCGCTGGCGCTCGGCGACTCGTGGACGTACGCGTGTTATCTCGGCCCGTCGCCGGGCCCGTCGACGTTTCCGAAGACGAACGCCGTCATCGGAACCGCAACCGTGAACGGCACAACCACGTACGAGTACCAATTGCAGACGCCGATCTCTCCGACGCAGAGCACGACGCAGATCCAATTGCTTGCCAATGACGCTGCCGGTAACACGATTTTGTACGGGTACGTGGCTGCGCCCGGCGCCTCGCCGTCGCCGATCGTCTCCCCTACCGTCATCATCGCGCAGGCGCCCGGAGCGGACGGAACCACGTACGACTATCCTTCGCAAAACGGCGGCACCGTGCAGCGGGTGTTCTGCTGTACCGAACACAGCCTTCCCACCGTCTTTGGGACCTACACGGTTGACGCGTATTTTGAAGGAAGCAACGTCTTGCTCGATGCGCCCAAGGGATATGGTTATGCGGTTGGTGTTGGATCGGTGGACGAGGCCTACAATATCACCGATCCCGATCCGAATAAGCACATCGAGTGCCTGATCACTGCAAAACCGCCTTCGTAGCCGATCTTACTGCGTTCGCAGATTACCCGAGCAGCGGAATGAACCGATCGTAGTACCCCTTCCACTATTGGCGTCATCGCCACCAAGCGCCCTGACATCTGTTGCATAGGTTCGTTCGCCCACGTCGAACCGTTCCAATGCGTGACCGCAAGCCGCGTGATGCCGTGGGGCGGTAAGGAACTTGCAGCGCTCAAGCAATACGGCTCTGAGTACCGGACCGAAGTCAATTGATTCCCTCGGACTCGGCGAGCACGTCATACCGAAGTCTGCCGGCCCCAGTGATTCGAACCCCGGGAGTCGGAAGATGCGCACGCAGTTTGCCATCGTGCATGACGTGTCGTACGTCCACGGCGCGTAACAAGACGGCTGCATCGGCGATCAACCGGCGATGGCAACGCCACCAAAGGGTTTCGGAACACATGATTGCAGTGCGCGCCTTCGCCGGCGCGAGCAATTCGGTTAGGGCAGAAAAGAATGGGTCCGTCTCCATGTAATCGGCGTATCCGCGAAATGATGGATGACGCAACGCAATGTTGGGACTCTCGTTCTTTGATTTGCGAAAACCACCCAGCCTCGGTTCCCATCGATAGGCGCTTCCGCTCAGCTCCGGGATCCAGCGCTCCATCTCTTCTCGCCAGAACTGAGGATGACGACGACTCTTGGGAAAGGACCGAACGTCGACGAGCGACACGATGGAGGCTTCGCGAATGAGCCGGGCAAATTCATCGGCCGTAATCGTGCCGTGTCCGATCGTGAACAACTCCCGCGCCATCGGGTGACGTTTCGCGTTTTAATTATTAAAATTCCTTGAACTCCGCGGTGCGATTCGACTTGGCAGCCGGTGTAAGTAGGGCTGGGGTGGGTACGTATATATGGACTTCCCTAGCGCACAATTTTGAGGATCTGTTTCATGCAAGATAAGGGTGGATCGGTTTCATTTGCTCGAGATATCCGTCCATTGTTTCGCGATGTCGATATCGATCACATGGAAGGTATGGGCGTCCTACTCGCGGATCACGCGTGGATGTCCAATTCCGAAAACGCGAAGCGGGTTTATGACTTCCTATCGGGCGACGAAAAACCGCGGATGCCGCCGGGCGGCCCATATTGGAGCGAAGAGCAGTTGAAGACGCTCTCTTCGTGGATGAAAGATGGCTATCAGCCTTAGACGAGCGCGTGTTACAAGCCCGGTGAACATCGGTGAACTACCATGAACGAGCCTGACACGGGCGGTGAGGTCAGCGAGCAAAAGACCGGCGCATCTGCACAATTCTTCGTGCTCGTTGCCGCATTCGTCGTCGTGATCGTGGCGATGTTCGTCTGGCGGCCTTGGCTGGCGCATCCGCCGGCTGTGCCTCTCCGCGTGACGACACAAGGGCCGAACGCCCAACCCACGACAACGATCATTCCAACGCCGTAGCGCTGCCGCACGTTTGAGGCAGCCAACTGAATCGGGCGTTGCCGATGGTGCCATTGCGATTGCTAGAACGGCCACCATGTGCAGACGTCTTCCGCGTCGGTTGAAAAGAAATCGATCCAATAGCCGCTGCCGCGGTTCGAAACAAAATGAAGCGCTACGATCATTCTTCGGTTAGGCTTCGGACTTGGCGAGTTCGAGATTTCGATCGCGTCCACGTAAACATCGGACGCGTAAAACGGGTGCACGTGGATCAGCACGGGATTGTAATACTTCATTGGCGGAGAATAGAACGCGACCGCTCCCTCTTGTACCCATTGTAATCGCGCCTCCGGCGGCGCGTATTGGAGGTTTTCATTGGCCGGCATCTCGTTCAGGTTGTTCGCTCCCTTGACAACGCGATCGAATGCCCACAGATTGAGCCGTCCGTAATCGCAACGCGCGACAAGCCGGCTCGGCGCCAACGCCGTTGTTTGGCCGACGGATCGACCGGAACATGCGAACAGGGGCGCGCATGAAACCGCTATTGCAACCAGCTTAAGTGTCACGTTCATGGTTGGAGCCTCGCGGCTGAGCCCCAACTGCGCAGCTGCACGAGCCAAACCCCGGCCAGGACGATCGCAGCTCCGACGAATGTCGTGCGAGCGATCTGCTCGTGCGCGGCGACCACGCCCAGCGTCACCGCGATGACCGGGGTGATGTAGGAAGAAAGCGAGAGTCGCGTGACCGACATCAGGCGCACGAGCGAGAAATACGCCATGAAGACCACGGAACTTCCGACAAACGTCAAATAGACGAGCGCGCCGATCGATGTCGCGTTAAAGTAGACCGGATCGGTGCGTTCCGTGATCAATGCAAGAATTCCGAGCGTGATTCCGCCGATGAGCTGCCCTGGACCGACCGTCGCCAGCGGAGAGATTCCGTGCGCGTACCGTTTGGCGAAAACCGTTGCGAAGGCCGCAGTGATCGCGGCCAGCAGCACCGCCGCGACGCCCATCGCCGGCGCGTGTGCGGCCTTGACGACTTCCGACCAGTAAATGATCCCGACCCCGCAAAAGCCGATCACGAGGCCGAACATATTGGTGAGCGTCAAGCGCTCGATCTTGAAGCCATATGCGGCCACGATCGCGGTCGCGATCGGCACCACGGCGAAAAGCACGGCCGTGAGACCGCTCGGCACTACTTGCTCGGCCCAGTAGATCAGCGCGTACTGAACGCCGAAGAGAAAGAATCCTTGCACGGCGACGTGGATGAAATAGATGCGTTCACGCGGCCATCGTTCGCGCAAGACAAGCGCGACCAGGATGAGGAACACGCCGGAGGTGGTCATTCGAATCGAGGCGCCCACAAACGGCGGCACCCCGTCGAGCCCCAAGCGGATTGCGAACCACGTGGTTCCCCAAATCCAACAGACGAGTGCGAAAAGCAGCGCCGTGCGCACGCTCTGGCTCATACGCCGCGCGCGCCCAAGATCAGATGCTTGTCTCGGTGCGCCGCGACCGCCAACTTGGATCTGCTCCTTTCGAGTGACTATCGTACGCCGGACGGCGCCGACCAAAGGTCACAGGATTTGTACGTTTTATCGCGATGTCCTCGGCTGTCAATTCAACGTGAATCTGCTTAGTCTACCAGAGCATCGCTCCGGATGAGAAGCTAAAACAGAAAATTCTCGCCTTTAGACCATTCGCACTATCAGAGGTCGCTCTCACCAAAGCGCGCTGGTTGGCCGTTCGGCCATTAAGCTATCGTA
>DATBOZ010000096.1:0-2486 GCA_036561585.1 Candidatus Eremiobacteraceae bacterium
GGAGCGCGGCAGGCGCCGATCGGCGTCAATCTTTGCGCGTGCATCGTGTTTCCCGTCATCCATGTCGGCTACGCGATCAACTTCCTGCGCGGTCTCGCGCACTCCCCGTCGCAATTTGTCCGCGCGCTCTAGCTACGGCCCGGCCGCGGCGGTGCTGCTCGCGCCGGCGAACATCGCCTGCGCTGCATTCAAGTCGGGCAGCCCGACACGATCGTAGATCTTGTCCATGCCGAAGAGTGCCAGGATCTCGTGGGCACGGTCGACATCGGCCTGCGACACATCCCTGCGCCAAGGTTCGTTCAAAGCTTCGACGCTCATGACCGCAGAGGGTCTCAGGCGGCCGCGCGTGCGGCCGGAGACGACCGAGCGTGTTAGCCGCGCGAAGATCCGCTCGTCGTACGAGCGTCCGAGAAATCCGAACAGCCGGTCAAGTGCGGGCTTCGGGTCGACGCAGAAGTTTTCGTAAAACGCGAGGTGCACGTCGCCCGCTTCGAATTGCCGGAATGGGATGTAATTCTCGACGCACCACGTGAACACGTGCTGTTCGAATCCGGGCTTGGCATCGCGGATCGCGCGCGCGAACGGTGCGAGGTGATCCGCGATGAGGTCTGACTGCCCGAGGTAATCCTCGCGCACGTCGTCCCAACCCAGCTTGGTGCGCGAAGCGGCGACCGCACACGGATGGCGCAGGACGAAGATTATCGGCATGCCGGGAAAGCGGGCGCGCAGCCAGCCGAGCATCAGCGTGCAGCCCACGTCCTTCACGATCCGTGTGGAGGAGATGACGCGGCGGTTCAATTGATCGATGAAACCGTCTCGGATGGCACCCGTGAAGATCGACGTCGCCGGTCCGAGATACGTGGGATCGACATCGAATGGTCGCAAGTATTGCCGCCGGCGGAAGTTCTTCACCGCGGGAACCCGGCCGCGATTGAACGGTTCGATCATGAGGCGGTAGTGGTTGTCGAAATTCGCGACGTCGACGAGCCACGTCGTACCGCTCCGCCCCGACCCGCAGAGGAGCACCGTCTTGCGATGGTCGTGGTTGAGATCGAGATACATGTTGTGCGCGATGATCGACAGCCGGCGGCCGACGCGGCCGGCGAACGTCAAACGATGTGGCGATCGGGGGGCGTTCTTCACGGGTCAGTTCTTCGCGCCGAGCATCGCGTGCGCCGCGCCGACGTCGGGCATGATCGCGTCGCTATAGATACGATCCAGGCCGAACAGCGACAAGATGTGCAGCGCACGGCGGACGCGCTCCCCTGAGAAGACTTCGCGCCACTGTCCGATGATGTCGCCGCCGACGGCGATGGCACTTTTTTTCCGGCGCGTCTGCGTCGATGGCGCGCGGAGCGCGGCGAACGCCCGCTCGTCGAAGATGCGGCCGATATGCCGGAAGATGCCGGCGATCGACGCGTACGGATGCGTCACGAACCGTTCGTAGAACGCGAGGTGGATCTCGCCGGGCGCGAACTGCCGCAGCGGCACATACGCTTCGACGCACCACCGGAAGACCTGCTGCTCGAAGGGATCGGTTGCCGCCCGCATTTCTTCTGCGACGCTCGCCAGGTGATCCTCGACGAGCGCCGGCTGCGCCAAGTAGGAGTCGATGTAGGTGTTCCAGCCCAAGCTCATCCGCGACGCCACCGTCGCAAGTGGATGGCGCAACACTTGGATGATGGGCATTCCGGGAAAATTGACGTTCAACCACCTGAGATAGAGATTGGTGCGTATGTCTTTGATGAGCCGGGTCGTCGCCCACCAGCGATGATTGTACTGGTCGACCCAGCCGCTCTTCATACGCCCGGCGAGCACCTGGCCGGCGATCGTGCGGCGGGGCGCGTCCATCGCGTCGGGCCGAAGATAGAGCGACGAGCCGAAGGTGCGACACAGCGGCACTTCGGCCGGACAGAACGGCTCGAACATCATCCGGTATTCGTTGTCGGCATTGAGGATCTGCGCGATCCATGTGGTGCCGCCCCGGCCGCTGCCCGAGAGAAACACCGACGAGCGATGGTCACCGCCGGCATCGATGAAGAACTCGTGACTCGCGCGCGCCACGCTGGTGGCCAGCGCGCGATAGGTCCGGCGGACGACACTGCGGGCCGAAGGCGTCAAGATCGCAGCGATGGCGGCCGCGCTTCGTCGGCCGCCCATGGGTCGGTCAATCGCGGCATGGATTCCGTGCCGTAGAGGCGATCGAGTCCGAAGAGGGCGAGGATTTCCGACGCGCGCTCGCTCTGTTCCGGCGTTATCCACGTGCGCCATGCGTCGATGAGGTTCGACCCCGTGACGATCGCGCTCTCCTCGCGGCTGAGCACGGTCGGGTGGTAGAGCTGCGAGAAGACGTTGCGGCTGTACGGTCTTTTCAGATATGTGAAGAGCCGGTCGAATTCGAATTTCGGCCGCTCGCAGAAATTCTCGTAATACGCGACGTGGACGTCGTGCGGCGCGAGCTGCCGGAACGGCACGTAGTTCTCGAC
>DATBOZ010000097.1:0-16554 GCA_036561585.1 Candidatus Eremiobacteraceae bacterium
GAAGATCGTGAAGAAGTACGGATTGAAGACGATTCCGGGTTTCCGCTGCGACTTCCACGATCCGTTCGGCAATCGCATCCAAGTCGTCGATCTCCACGACGAATCGCTCGTCTGGCTGCTGCCGTACCGAGAGGTTCAAGACGCCGGCATCGACTTCCGGAAATAGTGCGAGCTCGCCCATCTGTCGTGCCGACCTTTATCTGTAGTAGGGCGAGCATCGCTCGCCCAAAGCCGTGACCATACGAAGGAGTACCGTGATGGCTGAAGTCATCCATCAAGAGATCGATTTTGCGGCCAGCCCGAAACGCATCTACGAAGCATTGATGGACTCGAAGCAGCACGCCGATTTCACCGCAAATGGCGTCGCCGACATCAGCCGCGAGCCCGGCGGGGTGTTCACCTGCCATGACGGCGCGATTTCCGGCCGGAACATCGAGCTTGTTCCGAACAAGCGCATCGTGCAGGCTTGGCGCGTCGCCAACTGGGATGAAGGAACCTATTCCATCGTCAAGTTTGAGCTGCTAGATCACAACGGTGGGACTAGGGTAATCCTCGATCACGCCGGATTTCCGGAAGGACATGCAGAGCATCTCGGGCCCGGCTGGCACGAGCGCTACTGGGATCCGCTGCGGAAGTACCTTGCCTGACGTTTCGCTGTAGTAGGGCGAGCATCGCTCGCCCATTTTTATGTTTTGGGCAAGCGTTGCTTGCCGTACAGGCTACGTCGATTTTATTCCCTGGAACCGATAGTGGCGAAGGATGTTTTGGGCGGCGCGGCCGGTGAGGAACGTCACGAATTGCGCTGCGAGGTCGGCGTTTGCGCTCCCCTTGACAACAGCGGCGGGATACGTCACCGGCGACTGATCGTATGGAGGAATCACGATCGTGCGGACGGTGCCGCGCTTCGCGGTCGCCGCGTCCGAGACGTACACGATGCCCGCGTCGACTTCGTTCAATTCCACCTTTTCCATGACGCCCTCGACGTTGATCTCCTGCGTCACGATATGCGCCGGAATATTCATCGCGCTCAACGCCAGGTTCGCATAGCGGCCGCAGGGAGCGCTTGCGACGCAGACCGCCACCTTGACGTTTGGCGACGCCAAGTCCGTAGCGATCTTGACCGGCGACGATACCGGCGTCACGATCGTCAAGACGTTATGGGCGAAGTCGGTGGACGCCCCTGCAAACCCGGCGTCCTGCGCTGCTTTCATGTTCTTCACATCGGCGGTCGCCAGCACGTCGACCCTTGCTCCCTGTTCGATCTGAGCGACCAACACCTGGCTGCCATCGAAGTCAAAGGAAACGGCGACGCCTGGGTGCGCCGTCTCGAACGCATGACCGATGGCGGGCATTGCGACGTGCAAGGAAGCAGCTGCGAAGACGGTGAGTGTCACGTTCAAAAAGATCATACATGTGATTCCGCGCACGGATGACGTAGTTCATTGTGCAGGATGCACAACAGCGCCAGAAGCGAATATCGTACGTATGGATATTTTGAATCATCGATCATTGGTTCTGGCGCTTTCGTGCGTCGTGGCTCTGTCCGGCTGCTCCAGCCAAAACCAGCGTGTATTGCCGACCTTTATGGTCGGCCGGCCGATGATAAACCTCGGCACTACGTCGACGGGAGAGGTGCAGATCGGCGGATGCCGCGTTTTCCCGAAGAAGGATCCGTGGAACACCGACATCTCGCAGTATCCGGTGGATCCCCACTCGGCCGACTATCTCGCGAACATGCATCCTTCGACCCACGTACACCCGGACTTCGGATCGGATCCGACCTACGGCATTCCGTGGATCACCGTGCCGGGATCGCAGCAGTTCTTGCCGATCTCCTTTGACGACTCGCAGGAGAGCGATCCGGGTCCATATCCGTTCCCGCCAAACGTGCCGATCGAAAAAGGCAGCGACCGCCACGCGATCGTCATCGACACCGGCACGTGCACGCTGTACGAGACCTACGCGACGAGGTACCTCGGTCCGCCGCCGTCAAACGGCTTTCACGCGTATTCGGGAGCGGTCTTCGCATTCAACGAAAAAAATCCGCAGCGCACGGACGGCTGGACGTCGGCGGATGCAGCCGGATTGGCCATCCTTCCAGGGCTTGTCAAGAAGTCTGAAGCCGACTCCGGCGTCATCGATCATGCGTTCCGCTTCACGATGAGCAGTACCCAATCGGCATTCATCCATCCAGCGCAGCATTGCACCTCGGGTTTCCCGCACGGTCGATATCCTTACTATCCGCCGATGGGGTTGCGTGTGCGGCTCAAAGCCGGTTACGACATCTCCCATGTCACGGGCGACGCACACGCGATCGCGATCGCGCTCAAGAAATACGGCATGCTGCTCGCCGATAACGGCTCGGATTGGTACATCACGGGCGAGACGAATACGAGCTGGGATGACAACGATTTGAATCAGCTCAAGAATATTCCGGGAAGTGCCTTTGAAGTGGTGCAGACCGGCGCGCTCATCACCGGCTATTGTTGAATCATGCGAGCGTAAAGGCGACGATCTCCCCGGCTTCGCGATGGCTCGTCAGAAATTCCGACCCGGTCCACACGAGCGATCGCGCCCGGATCGGGACCGATGCCAGATCGTATCCGCCGGCTGCCGGATTTGCGGCATCGTACCGCTCGAGGAAATAGTCGGTGGAATGCTCGTCGGAAGTGGTGAGCAAGGTCAGCGAGCCGTCGACCGCGGCGATGCCGCAGATGCCGCGCTTCGCGGTGAGCAGCGGTTCAAACGCGCCGCCCGGCGTCATCTTGAAGACGCGCTGCGCGTACCACTGGCAAAGGTAGAGATCGCGCCCATCATGCGAGATGTACGATCCCGTGCCGTCCGGGCAGCGGATCGGATCCCGCATCTGGCGCCCGTCGCTGTCAAATTCGAACAAATGCCGGTCTTCGTCCGGGCCGAACGGGCACACCGCAAACGCCCGCGTCGGAGAGGCCGCGAGTCCCCACGCCGTGCCCGGGATGGTGGCCCAAACGCGAGACGACGATGTGGCGAGATCGAGCGCGTGGATCTGCGCGTTCGCGCGGAAACTCACGAGCAGCTGCTCGCCGAACCACGCTAAGCCTTGCGGTTCGGGGAGGATGGTCTTGTGGCGCCCCGATTCTCGAATCGGCGCGCTCGTTTGGACGCCCATAGAGCGCCGACTTGCGGCTTGTACAATCGAAAACCTTGGCATATGACGCGCCGGAATGGCGGGACGTTTTTTCATCGGGCGCTCGCATACTCGCCGAGCCGTATTGTTCTAGGTAACTTTTGCGTCGCGTCCGAACAAATGCCGGACCGGAGGAATGAACATATGTCGCAGCGGCTATTTTGGTATTTCCTGAGCATCCTTTTTGCGTGCGTCGCGTCGATCGCGCTGACGACGAGCAGTCCATCTGTGGCTGCGAGCGACTACAAGATGCTCTACAGCTTCCAAGGCGAGGACGAGATCAACGACGACGATGACGACGGAAGCAACGGCGCCACCGGCCTGATCTTCGACGCCATGGGTAATGCCTACGGCACGACGGTGGCCGGCGGCGTGGATAATTGCGGCACGGTGTTCGAGCTCAAACGCCTTGCGCACGGTCAGTGGCAAGAAGTCGTGCTCTACAGCTTCACGTGCTTCGGCGACGGAAAGAACCCGCATAGCGGCGTGACCTTTGACAAGGCGGGCAACCTCGTCGGCACCACAGTCGCCGGCGGGAACGGCGGCATCTGTTCCGGCGACGGCTGCGGCGTCGTGTTCGAGTTGACACCAACCGGCGAGCGAGTGCTCTACAATTTCACCGGCGGTAACGACGGCTTCGGCCCCGGTTCCCCGCTCATCGTTGACGGAGCCGGCGATATCTTCGGCGAGACGCCGGACGGCGGCCAGTTCTCCATGGGCACCGTGTTCGAGTTGACGCTCATGAATGGGAACTGGCAGCTCCAGACGATCCACGCCTTCACGGGCGGCGCCGGCGGTTCGGTTGGATCGCTCGGCCCGCTGCTCATGGACGCAAGCGGCAGACTCTTCGGCGTCACCGAATTGGGCGGCCGACGTTCTGCCGGCATCGCGTTCAGATTGGCAAGAGGACACGGCGGAGCGTGGAATTTCACTTCGATCTACACGTTCAAGGGGCAACCCGACGCAGGTTTCCCTTATGGCGGCTTGATAGCCGACGCGGCGGGCAATCTGTACGGAACGACCTACTACGGCGGTTCGGCCGGACAAGGATCGGTCTATGAGCTCAGCCCAGGCCGCAACGGATGGACCGAACAGGTGCTGTACAACTTCCTAGGCGGCACCGACGGAAGTTTGCCGACGACGACGCTCGTCTTCGATGCGCACCACAATCTCTACGGAACCACGTCGACGGGCGGCCGTCCATCGTGCGACTGCGGAACGATCTTCAAGTTGAAGCCCAATCCGTGGACCGAAAGCATCGTGCATTATTTCGGCGTCTTGCCGGACGGCTCGTATCCTTACTATAATCTCGTGCCCGGACCCGGCGGCGGGCTCTACGGCGCGACGACCTACGGCGGCCTCGACGGATTCGGCGCGATCTTCGAGCTCGCGCCGTAGAAGCTAACGCGGCATACGCCGATTAGTACTCGGCGTACGTCACGATCTTGACGAGACCCGTGAGCAAGTGCGGCGGCGGAATCACCGACGGATCGTAGACGATGCCGCCCGACCCGCTGCCGCCTGAGAACGTCATCGTCCCCAGCGACATGATCGCGCCGTCGAAAAGGCCGTCGCCTCCGAGGTCGGTGCTACCCTTCACTTGGACATAGCCGTCGACGTGTGCACTGCCGGAGAAGTGCGCGTTGCCGTTGACGATCAGCATACTCGGCTTGGTCCCGAAGTTGATGTAACTTGTGCCCGCTTCGTGGAGATCGCCGTTGACGACCATCGTCCACGGGCCATCGAACGTGACCCCTTGCGCGTATTGATCGAGCGAGCCATCGTAGAACAAGAGGCAGCCCAGGAGAACGCCGAGCCCGGAACAGACGTATGAGGACGCGAGCGACCCGCCGGCCGGCACGTACACGTTGGTCGGGCCGCCGAAGACCTGCGCCTGGCTCTTATCACTCGCGACCACGAAATCGAATTGACCGACGGTCGGCAATGGTACCGTCGCCGAGCTAGTGGTTCCGGGCGGCAGCGAGTTGACCAGCCCGCTCGCCGTCGCCGGACCCTGAACGCCGCCGCCGACGCTCGCGGTGATATTTCCGTTGGCGTGCAATGCGGCGCCGTTGCCGCCGGTCGGGTCGGTGATCGAAAGCGGATCGTAGCTGCCTTGGATATCAAGGCCGGCCGCTACGGCCAAATGCGGATACGTCAACTGCGTCGTGTCTACGGTGACGGCCGCTTCGACCGTCGTCGAGCGTTGGCCGGTCGGGTCGTACCCGGTGCTGTCGATGATCGCGCCGCCGATCGGCAATTCGATTTGGCCCGAACCGGTGATGGGATCGTTGATGAACTTCAAGAGTCCGCCCAAGAAGTTCGGATAGATCGTGTACGTGAACTTGTAACCGTTCGGCAACGTGGACGATCGGTTTGCGCCTGTGAGCAGCGAGATGTCGAGGTCGTCGAGCGCGGCGTTCAGCCCGGCCTCCGCAGCATCAAAGACGGCGTTCTTGTCTTGAATCGTGGACGTGCTTTCGCTCGCGCTGTTGGCGCTTTGAAGCAACATCATCGCGATTACGGCGAGTACCGCCGCGAATCCTAAGACGTATGGCAGCACGAAACCGTGTCCGCGCGGCCGTCTAATTGCGCGCATATGCATCCCCTTCGACCGAGAGTTCGGCCGTCGAGCCGTTGTTGGTATTCTGACCGACGAGGCGGAGCACCATGCGATCGGTCGAAACGTCGACCATCGTCTGAAACTCTTTGATGCCGGACGCGACGGTCTCGGCGCCCGCTGACGCCATCGCTTCATTGACCGCGCCGATGACGTCGCTGTTCAATATGGCTGGATTCGCGCCCGCCGGCACGTTTGCCGACCCGAAGCCGCCCATCAACGTCGATGTCCCGACCGCGTCGGGAGTCATCCAGTACACGCTGAATCCGACCCATGCAGGTCGACCGTTCGCATCCCACGCTGTTCGCCCCGTATCGTTCGGCCGGGCGGTGAGCATGGCGAGACAGGAGACGTCGGTGGGTGTCGTCAGACTCGAGGCCTGCGCGCAGCTCAAGTTCGCACCGGAGCCGCTGCAGACGAATACGCCGTTCGGATCGGTTTGGCGCGCATCGCGTTGCAGCCGGTACAGCGTTGAATCCATCGTCTGGATCTCTTGCAGCGAAGCATGTTCGGCTTGCGCCGCGGAGAGCATCGGATGGCAGAGCGCGACCACGACGCTCCCGACGAGGCTTGCGATGCCTGCGACGACGAGCAACTCGGGCAGCGAAACGCCCCGCCGTCTAAAACCCGGCTTGCGACGCAATGTATGTCTCCACAACGACGCTCTGCGGATTACCATTTGCGCTCCAACTCACGGTGACTGTACAATCGTAACTGAACAAAGAACGTGCCGCGCAATTCGGCGTCATGTTGAAGTCGTCGGTCGGCGACGATGTTTGATTCGAGACGAAGCCATAGCCTTGATCGATGCCGATGACGGGAGCGGGCGGGAGATCGGTGATGACGCCCGAGGATTTCACGTATTGCCGGATCGTATCGAGGTAGCTCTGCCCTGCGGAGACCGCCTGCACGCGCAGAGAGTCTTGTTTGGTGAATGCGAATGACGCGGGCACCGCGCCGACGAGCATCAGCACGACGACAAGCAGCACTGCCATCGCGACCATCGCCTCGACAAGGCTAAAGCCGCGGTCAGGCGCCGTACAAGCCGTCACCGCAGACGCTCCCATGTATGTTCGACCATCATTGGAATTACGTTGTTACACGTCACTTTCACTGCGCACTCAATCATATGCCATCGTAACGTTTCGTCCGGGTGCGCGTCCTACGTATCGATGAGCAAATCACCCGCGCAGCTGATCGGTTTGCGCCGCTCCGCGCACCGGCGTCTGGTCGCGGCGTACCTCACTGTGATCGCCGTCACAGTCGCCGCGCTTTGGGCCGGCGGCGCGTGGGTGGCCGATTCTGTCGCGCTGCAGACCGCAGCGGCGTCCAGCGCGGCGTCGTCAAGCGCTCAACTGAGCTGCGCCAATCAAGTCCTCGGTTACGCTGTGGACATCGGCTCTGCGCCAACCGATTCGTTGCCCGTGCAGTTGGTCATCGATCTGCAGCAGTCGGTGCAGCGCTGCGACGACGCGTGGCAGCAGACGAACGTCGCCGCCACCGGCGTCAATCTCGATGCGATCGACACTGCGTCGCGATCGCGGTTCATGACGCAAGTCGGCGACGCACACGACGACATGGCATCGACCGCGCGCCAGGTCGTCGCCGACGCGCAGAGCGGCGATCCTCTGCAACGGGCCCAAGTGAGTGCGGCGGTGACGCGATTGGCGTCGAAGGTGGGGATCTACGTCGATGCCGCGCGCGCGCAAGCGACATTTTTCACCGATCTCTCGAAGGCGGCGGTTCTTCGCGCGCGGTTGCGCGTGGTGACGGTCGCGTGCGCGGTCATCGGCATGGTGGTCTTCGGCTTCGTGGCGCTCATCGCGCCGCTGCACCGCAAGACTGCGGCGCTGATCGATTCGAGCGCTCGCTCGCAAGAACAAGATCTTCGCCTTTCGGCGGACATCGCGCGACATATCGCAGAGCGCGACCGTAACGAGGCCGAAGCGCAGTTCAAGGCGTTGTTCGGCCAGTCGTCGGTCGGCGTCGCGATGTGCGATTTGGACGACCGCATCCTCGAGTCGAACCCCGCGCTGCAACGCATGCTCGGCTTCGCTCCGGATGAGCTGCGGAGCATGTCGTTCGGCGCACTGCTCACCGGCGCGAATGCCGGCGCATCGTCGCAACCGGCCGGCGACGGCGAGCGGCTGATGCGCCGTAAAGACGCGGCGCCGCTGTGGGTGGAGCAGACGACGACGCCTGCGATCGGGGTCGACCGAAGGACCATTGCGGTGATCCGCATGATCCAAAACATTGAACGCCGCAAGATGGCAGAAGATCGTTTGCGTTTCGACGCGACGCACGACGCGCTCACCGGGCTGCATAACCGCCGGCACTTCGACGGTGCGATGGATGAAGCGGTTCGCGCATCCCAGCGAGACGATGCGCCGGCATTCGCGGTGCTCATGATCGACCTCGATGGTTTCAAGTACATCAACGACACGCGAGGCCACGCGGTCGGCGACGCGGCGCTGGCGGAGGTCGGGCGCCGTCTGCGCGCGATTGCCGGGCCGAACGTCCTGTTCAGCCGCTATGGCGGCGATGAATTCACCGCGATCGTGCCGCGAGCCGAAAGCATCGACACCGCCGTCACGCTCGCGCAATCGATTCAGCGGGTTCTGCAAGAACCGCTGGCGCTGCACGCCGGTCACATGACTCTTTCCGCGAGCATCGGCATCGGCATGTGGAGCGCAGCGTTTGCCGATGGCGACGCACTCTTGCAAGCCGCTGACAGCGCGGTCTACAAAGCGAAGTCCGCCGGCCGCGGCAAATGGGCTATCTACGACACGTTGATGGCGAAGGAAGACGGGTACCGGCGAGCGATCGGCGCGACCCTTCGCGATGCGCTCGACAGGCACGAAATCGGCATCGCATTCCAGCCGATCGTCGCACTCGGCGACCGGTCGTGCATCGGATTCGAGTCGCTAGCGCGGTGGAATCATCCGACGCTTGGCGCTATCGGACCGTCGGCGTTCATCCCGGTGGCAGAAGAGATGGGCCTCGTGGGCGAGATCGGCGAGCGGATGCTGCGTCGGGCCTGCGAACAACTCGCGACGTGGCGAGACGAACACGGTATCGCCAACATCAAGATCAATGTGAATGTCTCGCCGCAGCAGCTCGCGGATCCGGGTTTCGCGACGCTCGTGGCGGCGGTGCTCGAGGAATGGCAACTCGAACCGAAGCGTATCGCGCTCGAACTGACGGAAACGGCGATCTTCGACGGTCAAGCACAAAGCAATCTCACGCTGGACGCGTTGCGGCGTATCGGCACGCCGATCTTGTTGGATGATTTTGGCACGGGTTTCTCGTCGCTCACCCATCTCCACCGGGTCCGCATGGACGCGCTGAAGCTCGATCAATCGTTCGTGCGCGGCGCCGATGGCGGACTGGCATCGGCGCCGATCGTGCAGACGGTCATCGCGCTCGCAATGGCGCTGGGCATTAGCGTCGTGGCCGAGGGTGTTGAGACGGAAGTGCAGGCAACGCTGCTGGCCGCCATGGGTTGCCACGCCGGACAAGGCTACCTTTTCGGCCGTCCGCTCACCGCGGCCGATGCGATCGAGTACTTGTCCGGGCGCTCGGCGGTTGCGACGAAGCGCTAGGGACGCCCGAACCGCCCGACGAGCGTGGTGCTTGCGAGCGTATGATGAGCGATGAGCAGCTTCAAAGCCGGGCCGTCGGTCTTCGCGCTTGCGCCCGCGACGTGCGCCTCATCCAACGCATACAGCGTAAAGATATAGTGGTGCGCGCCGCTCCCGACTGGCGGACAGGGGCCGCCGTACCCGAGCTTGCCAAAGGACGTTTTACCTTCGACGCTTCCCGCCGGCGCTGCGCTTTGATTCGTGCTCCCGGCTCCGGACGCGAGTGATGCGCTTGATGCCGGAATATCGAAGAGCACCCAGTGCCACCAGCCGCCGTGCACCGGCGCGTCGGGATCCCATACGGTGAGCGCGAAACTCTTCACGGCTGCAGGCGCGCCGGCCCAGTGCACCGCCGGCGAAACATCGGAGCCGTTGCAACCCATGCCACGGTATTCGTACGTCGCGCCCATCGTGCCGCCGTTGTGAAATGCAGGACTCGAGAGCGTCAGTGTTCCGGCGGACATCGAGCCTGCCGCCAATATCGCAAGTAGCATCGTCATAGTACGCGAATCGTTGTACGGAGCTGCAGGTCGCGCCTTCAACCCACGGGTATCCATGAAGTATGAAAAAAGTCGCGGTCACCGGCGCTTCGGGGTTCGTCGGCCGCGCCGTTGTCCGCGCGCTTGCGGCTCGCGGCGACAGCGTCCTCGCGCTCGGCCGCAATGCAAAGATCGATGGTCTTCCGGCGGGCGTCCGGACCGCGCGCTACGACCCGAACAATCCCACGCCGCATCCCGAGATCTTCGAAGGACTCGACGCGGTCGTCCATCTCGCAGGCGAGACGGTCGACGGTCGATGGAATCCGGAGAAAAAACGCGCGATCTACGATTCGCGCGTGCTCGGAACGCGAAATCTCGTCGCATCGTTGGCGAGATGCTCGCTTGCGCGACCGGCAGTGCTCGTCAACGGGTCGGCGATCGGGTACTACGGCTCGCGCGGCGATGAGGTGCTCGACGAGTCGTCGGCGCCCGGCACCGATTTTATGGCCGGCCTCGTCAAGGATTGGGAAGAAGCCGCCGATCGCGCCGCGCCGCTCGGCCTACGCGTCGCCAAGATCAGGGTGGCGTTCGTGGTCGGTGACGGCGGTGCGGTGAAAAAACTTCTGCCGCCGTTCAAGGCTTTTATCGGCGGCCCGTTCGGCGGCGGCGGCATGTGGTTCCCGTGGATGCACCTCGAGGACACTGCCGCGCTCATCCTTCTTGCGATTGATCGCGACGATGCGCGCGGTCCGATCAACGCCGTGTCGCCCGACCTCGCGACGAACATGCGCTTTGTGCAGGCGCTCGGCCACGCGATCAAACGGCCGGCATTCATGCCGTTACCGCCGCCTGCGCTCAAACTCGTCATCGGCGAGTTCGCAGACACGGTGCTCGGCAGCCAGCTCATCTTGCCGCGAAGGGCGAAAGAGCTTGGCTTTGTGTGGCAGCACGAACTCCTCGAGGAAGCGCTGCTCGACGTGCTTGCGCCAAACGAACATCGAAGTCCAGCCACCCACGAACTCATGTCCGAGATCATCGTCCCACGACCGCTCGAGCAGATGTGGCAATTTTTTTCAGATCCATCCAACCTCGTCCGCCTCACACCGCCGGCGATGCAGCTCACCATGATGGACGGAGCGCCGCAATTGCGAGGCGGTGCCACGATCCAATATACGGTGACCGTGCGTGGATTACTGTTGAAGTGGAAGACGTTGATCAGTGCTTGGGATGTTGGACAGCGGTTTGTCGACTATCAGCTGCGGGGACCATACGCGCTATGGCGCCACTGTCATGAATTCGAGCCGGGAGTGAATGGCGGCACGATCGTGCGCGACCGGGTGCGGTATTCGTTGCCATGGGCGCCGCTTGGGGATGTTGTGTTGCCGATCGTGCGCCGGGATCTCTCGGAAATCTGGTCCTACCGCCGGCACAAGATTTCCGAACTCTTCTCCTGAAGTGTGGCGCGTCTTAGCCGATGCGGACGCCCCAGCCCATGAAGGAGCCGGCGCTCGCCGAAGTCAGAATAATCGTCGATTTGCTGTTGGTCACGATAAGGGGGTTCGTCATTTCAAGTCTCCTCACTCGGTTCGCGCCGAGGCTGCATCGTTCGTACATGAACCACTACTCATACGACTTCAAAAAGTTACACGTCGTTGCTGGATTCGGACTCGTCATGCTCGCTGGATGCGGCGTTCACGGCAATGGCGCCGGAGCGACCGCGAAAACGGTCGTGATCGGTGCGGATTTCGCCACAAGCGGCACCGACGCAGCAGCCGGCGTTCCCACGCAGAACGGCGTTCTACTCGCAGTCGAAGACGAACAGAAAAAGGGATTGCCGGGCGGATACACGCTGCGGCTCGATACGCTCGACGACAGCATCGGCGGCGTCCACAATCCGGAGCAAGGCGCGTTGAATGTTCAGACATTTGTCGCAGATCCCGACGTGCTTGCGGTCATCGGTCCGCAGAATTCGAACGTCGCGCGGGCGGAGATCCCTGTGACCAATGCAGCGAAGCTAGCGCTGATCTCGCCGTCGGCGACGTCGATAGGTCTGACGGACGACGCGAGCGGCGCACGTTCGCTGCGTCAAACCCATCCCGAGCTTCGCAACTTTTTCCGCACCGTGATGCGCGACGACATGCAAGGCGCCGCCGACGCGCAATTCGCGTTCGGAACGCTCGGTGCACGTCGCACGTACGTCATCGATGACAACGAATCGTACGGCAAGGGGTTGGCCGACGTCTTCGTGCCGGCGTTCGAAAAGCTCGGCGGCACGGTCATCGACCGCGCACATCTGACCAAGGGCCAGCAGGACTTCATCGCGTTGCTCACATCGATCGCGTCCACGAAACCCGACCTCATCTTCTATGGCGGTGTTGTGAGCACCGGCGGCGCGCAACTCCGGCGGCAGATGCTCAAGCTCGGCATCACCGCGAAGTTCATGGGCGGTGACGGTCTCAAAGATCCCGGTTTCCTCGCAGCGGGCGGCGCCGCCGCCAACGGCACATACGCGTCGCAGGGCGCGCCCAATCTGACGAAACTCCCCGAGGCGAAAGATTTTCTGGCTGCGTATGCGGCGCGTTTTCCGGGTCAACTCTTGGGGACGTACAGCGCGAATTCGTACGCGGCCGCCGAGGTGGCGATCGACGCGATCCGGAGTCTGATGGAGCGCAATGGCGGCGTCGCTCCTTCGCGCGAAGAAGTGTTGCGTGCGATCGCTGCGTCCACGACGCCGGACACGCCGCTCGGGCCAATCTCGTTCAACAAGCTTGGCGACGTGACCACGCCCGTTGTGAGCATATGGATCGTGCGCGACGGCCAGTTCGACTTCTTATCGCAGGAGCGCGCGCAGTTATGACGAGCGAAAAGCTCGCGGCGCTGCAACCCGTGCTTGAGAAGCTCGGCTTTGCGCCAGAATTCGTGGAGAAGAACGTGCTCGCACGCTCGGGGATCGTCACCGTCTCCGAGATCGCGATGCTCTGGCAGGGCATGCCGAACAAGCACGACCGCAAACGCACGCGCGCCCTCTTCGACGCACTCGCCGATGCCGGTCTCCTCGCCCTCGTGGACTCCGACTCCGGCACGTTTAGCGTGTTGTAGTGCCGACCTTTACGGTCGGCCATGCGAGCATCGCTCGCCCAATATCAATGTAGTGCCGACCTTTACGGTCGGCCATGTTAATGTAGTAGGGCGAGCATCGCTCGCCCAAAAAATGGGTGAGCGCTGCTCACCCTACTACGGACCGTTGCTCCACTCCCACGCGTTCCACGTCGGCGAAAACGGGCTCGGGCGCAAGCCGGTCAATCCCGGCTGCTGCGCGAATCCGTATCTCGGGGCGTACAAGAAATCGTAGGGCACGTCCGTCGCCAATGTATGTTGGATTTCCGAGTACAACCGTTTCCGTACGGGCAGACTCGTCGCCGTGAGCGCTTGCGCCTCAAGCGCATCCACTATCGCGCTGCAATAGCCTGCGTAATTCGAAACGCCGCCGCACGTGACGATATTCGAGTCGTCGGGGTCGGCTCCGGTGCGCCACGCGATATACGCCATGTCGAACGTACCGGACAGCAATAACCCACCTTCGGTCTTGGGCAAATAGAATTGTGCGAGCGAAATCTTCTTCACATCGACGTTGATGCCGCGCTCGCGAAGCATCGCTTGCACGTATTCCGCCGTCCGCACCGCTGTGTCACCTTCGGGAAATGTCACGAAGTCAATGGTGAGAGGCTCACCATGTTTGCGACGCGTGCCATCGGCTCCGCGCGGCCACCCGAGGGCGTCGAACGCTCGGTCGGCCGCCACGGGATCGGATGCGGGCAGGCGCGCAGCGGCGTCGTACGCCCAGGAGAAGACCGGCTGATCGCTGTCGGTCACCGGATACTGGCCGCTCGTGATGCCGTCGCTCAGCCGTCGGCGATTGATCGCCATCGCAACCGCGCGGCGCATGCGGACGTCGTCGAAGGGCGGTTTGCGGCAGTTGAACGCGATGGCGCCGAAGCCCGCAAACGGCGCATACACGATCTTGAGCTTCGAATCTGGTCCGAGCGCCAAACGCTGCGCAGGCGATAACAACGACCAATCGAGTTGGCCGGCGCGCAACATCACGAGATCGGTGTTGATGTCGGGCACTTCGCGCGCAACGACCGCTGGTGCGCGCGGCATGCCGCGAAAATAGCGCGCGTTTCGGACGAACGTCAGCTCCTCGCCACGTTTCCACGACGCCAGCTCGAACGGCCCGGTGCCGACCGGCCGTTGGTCGAACGACGAACCGCGCAAGGATGCACTGTGCTCGAGCAGATGCGCCGGTAAGATCTCCATCGGCGTCGCGCCGTAGGTGAAGATTGTCGCAACGGCAGGCGCCCACGCGTGGCGCAGGTGGATCACCGCGGTCAAAGCGTTCGGCGTGTCGACTGCCGTGATGAGATCGTAGCCATGCGTCGACGGCACGTCGTTTCGTTTGTCGACGATCGCGTGCCAGGTGAATTGGACATCGCGTGAAGTGAACGGCGCGCCGTCTTGCCATAAGACACTACGCCGCAGATGGTAGACGATCGTGCGGCCGTCAGCGCTCACACCGCCGTTCGCGCGTGTCGGCACCGCAGTTGCAAGCGCCGGAATCAACCGGCCTTTGTCATCCACGTCGAGCAACAGATCGAACATCAGGCGCGCCACCTGATGCTCGTCGTCGTTCTGCGCGAGGATCGGATCGAGCGAATGCGGATCCTCGGAGATGTTGAACACGATCGTAGCGCTGCCGGCGGGTGAAGCGCCGCGAGTCGCAACAGTCGATGGCACGCGCGCGCACCCAACACACGAGACACTCACGATCAACGCGACGACTGCGAACCAAAGTTTCATGCGCAAGCGCGTTCGTCTTGGGAAGGCGGGCATCTTTGCGCGGGCGAATCGGCGGCGATGACCGAGACCGGCAGCCGGGGCGGACGCCCGGATTCACCCTGGCTGACGCGCACCGTGGTCGCGCTCGGCATCGCAAGCCTACTTTCGGACGCGTGCTACGAGTCGATCATCCCGCTCCTGCCCGCACTCGTCGCGTCGTTGGGCGGCGGTGCGCTCGCCCTGGGCACGATCGAAGGTCTCGCCGACGCGCTCGCGGCCGGATTCAAACTGTGGGGCGGCCAGCTCGCCGACCGCACCAAACATCGGCGCCTTCTTGCAAGCGCAGGATACTTGGGCGTCGGCATATTCATGCCGGCGATCGCGTTCGCACATACAATCGTCGGCGTCGCCGCGTTGCGAGCCGTGGCCTGGCTCGCACGCGGATTTCGCAGCCCTATCCGCGACACGCTCCTCGTCGACGACACCAATCCGCGGCTCGTCAACCGCGCGTTCGGCTTTCAGCGCGGACTGGACACGGTCGGGGCCGTCATCGGCCCGGCCACCGCGATGATCATGATCGCGCGTCACGTGCCGCTCACCACCGCGATCGGATTCGGCATCATCCCCGGCGTGCTTGCGGGCGTCATGTATGTCTTTGTGCGCGAGAAGCCCCGGACCGTGCCGCCGCGCGAGCCGTTGAATCTTGCGCTCGCCGGTCTCCCGGATAGATTCAAGCGCTATCTCCTCGGCGCCGGAGTCTTCGGATTGGGCAACTTCTCGGCCACGCTGCTCGTGCTCGCCGCACTCCGTGCACTCACCCCCGTGGTGGGAGTAGGCCCGGCGCTCGTCTATTCGAGCGCGATGTATTTAGGACATAACATCATCAACGCATCGCTTTCATTTCCGCTCAGCGTGCTGAGCGAGCGGCTGGGGAGCGGACGATTGCTCGTTTTCGCTTTCAGTTTGTACGTGGTTGTGTGCGCGACATTAGCCGTCGGATCCACGTCGGTGGTCGCGGTCGGGGCTTGCTTTGCGCTCGCGGCCGTCGCGATATCTATCGTCGAGCCGATGGAAGGCACATTCGCAACCGAGCTTTTGCCGGCCGACCGCCGTGGCACAGGTTTTGGTGCGCTGGCTGCGGTGAACGGCATCGGCGACTTCGTTTCCAGCGCCGGCGTCGGAGCGTTATGGCAGTTCGCCGGACCGCTCGTCGCATTCACCGCCGCGGGCGTTGTTTGCATCGCGGGCATCGGGCTGGTGACGCCCGTCGCGTGGAAGCGCGTGCCCGAATGAATTCAGCGTGAAAGCGACGACCGCTCGAACGGCATGATGAACCGAGTCCGGTCACCGAAACGTATAGCACTTGAAAGGGGATAACCTATGTTCGATACCCACAATTCAAAGCGCGCCGTGTTCGCAGCGCTGGCGATCGTCGCCGCAGTCATGACCGCAGCAGTCACGGGTCGCACGGACCCGATGAGCCAGGCGACGCCGACTCCCGGCCCCACCGCCGCGCCGGTCGCGGTCAAGATCGTCAACTTCGCGTTCTCACCGCAAAAAGTGGTGATACCGGTCGGCGGATCGGTGACGTGGACGAATAAAGATGACGTGGCCCACACGGCTACGGCGTCGGACAGCAGCTTCGACTCCGGCAATCTGGCCAACGGTCAGTCGTGGACGCACACGTTCACCAAAGCTGGGAAATACGCGTACATCTGCACGTATCATCCGAACATGACCGGCACGATCGTCGTCCAAGCGGCAACGCCCGCACCGACAGCGTCGTCGTCGGGATACTGACGGCGATCC
>DATBOZ010000098.1:0-26566 GCA_036561585.1 Candidatus Eremiobacteraceae bacterium
ATGCGGCGCGCAGTGGCGCCGTCGACATCGGCGAGCTTGATCGCGTCCGTTCGCCGATCGCTTCCGCGGCGTTCGGAACCGCTCGCCGATTTGGTCGCGCGCGGCGCTTCTTCAAACGAATTCCACGCGTCGCACGTCGGGCAGCGGCCGAGCCATTTAGGTGATTCGAACCCGCACCCGCTGCAGTAGAAGAGCGTCTGCCGCTTTGCCATCGCGCACTCGATTCTTCGGCAGGACCGTGCTCGCCCGCCACGGGAAGACCGCATGCATCAAAGTAGACGCCGGCGCGGACCGACGTGAAAGGATCATCTGTGGGTTCCGGTCCCCTGCACATCGCGATCGACGGACCTGTCGCGTCCGGCAAGAGCACGGTCGCGCGCCTCCTGGCGTTGAAGCTGCATTGTTTTTTTCTCGATACGGGAGCGTTGTATCGGGCCGTCGCATGGGTAGCGTTGCGGCGCGGCGTCGCGCCCGACGATGAGACCGCAGTCAGCGCGCTTGCAGAATCGCTGGATTTGCAGACGGCGCCGGACATGGACGAACCGCTCGGATACTCGGTGTCGGCCGACGGCGAACACCTCGGTGCCGAGCTTTTCGCGCCGGAAGTCTCCCGCGCCGTGTCATTCGTCGCAGCCATGCCGCGCGTCCGCGCCCGTCTCATCGGCGCGCAGCGCGACTTCGCGGAAGGACGCGACGTCATCATGGCGGGCCGCGATATCGGCTCGGCCGTGCTGCCGAACGCCCGGTTCAAATTCTATCTCACCGCAACCGTCGATGCACGCGTCGACCGCCGTCTCGCCGATCTGCGCGCCGCCGGCAATACGACGACGCGCGAACAGCTCCGCGCCGATATCGAACGCCGCGATGCTCGCGACACCACTCGAGTTGCGTCGCCCCTTGTCAAAGCGGCGGATGCGATCGAGGTCGACACATCCTCGATGAGCGTGGAAGAAGTCGTGGAAAAGTTGGCGCAGGCGGTCGGGGCGGCGCGTTGAGCTTCTACAAATTTTGCAGGGCGGTGCTCAAACCGCTCACCACACTGCTCTATGCGGCGCGCGTCAGCGGCGTCGAAAACGTGCCGCTCACCGGTCCCCTGATCGTGGCGGCCAACCACCGTTCATATCTGGACCCGCCGCTGCTCGGCGCGTGGTTTCCGCGTGTCATCCACTATATGGCGAAGAAGGAGCTCTTCGAGATCGCTTGGCTCGGGCCGATCTTGCGCAACGTGCATTCGTTTCCGGTCGATCGTGAGATCGCCGATCTGAGCGCCATCAAGCACGCGCTGAAAACACTCAGAGCGGGCGAGTGCGTCGGCATTTTTCCGGAGGGCACGCGCAACATCGACGGCGCGGCAAAAGCACGCGGCGGTGCGGTGCTGCTCGCGGCGACGGCGAAGTGTCCGGTCGTGCCGGTCGCGCTCATCAACACCGAGCATGCCTTTCGCCGTTTCCGCGCCGCGCCCGTCGAAGTGCGCATCGGCACACCGCTCTCGTTCCAGGGAACGGAACGAAAAGCGACGAAGGCGGAAATCGAACAGTGGACGGCCGATTTGGCCAACGCTATCGAAGGACTCATGCCCGATCAAAACGATGGAAATACTTAAAGCGCGCACCCAGGGTTTCTGCTTCGGCGTCGAGCTGACGTATAAGAAGGCGCTCTCGGAGACGTCCGAGCGCGACGACGTCCACACGATGGGCAATATCGTGCACAATCCGCTGATCGTGCGCGAGCTCGACGAAAAAGGTCTCAAGAACGTCGAGAGCCTCGACGAGATCGACGAGGGTACGCTGTTCGTTCGCGCGCACGGCCTGCCGCCGCAAGTCATCGCGGCTGCGGAACAAAAGGGGCTTCGCGTCGCCGATGCCACGTGCCCCATGGTCACGCGGACGCAGCGCCTCGCGGCGCGCCTTGCCGCAGAAGGCCGCAGCGTCGTCATTTTGGGCGATCCGAATCACCCCGAGGTCAAGGGTATTGCGGGCCACGCCGAGGGTTGTCTCGTCATGAACGAGTGGCCGCAAGACGAGACCGAAATCCGCCGCATGCGGCGCATCGCGATCGTCTCCCAGAGCACGCTCAACGGCGACAAATTCAAAGAGCTCGTCGGCAAGATCGCCGCCATCAACTACGAGGTGCGCGTTTACAACACGATCTGCTCAGACACGCAAGGCCGGCAAGACGCCTCGCGCGATCTCGCGCGCGACGTGGACACGATGGTCGTCATCGGCGGCACGAAGTCCGCAAATACGCGACATCTTGCCGAGATCGCCGAAGCCGAGGGCGCGCGCGCATATCTCGTTGAAAACGCGGGCGACCTCCAGCGAGATTGGTTCCGCGGCGACGAACGGATCGGGATCGCCACCGGCGCATCCACGCCGGGATTTCTCGCAGACGACGTCATCGCTCGCTTGCGCGACTGGTTCCCGGAAGCGCGTACCGTCGAGGTCTGAGCGTCATTGGAGGAGACCGACGCTTCGCTCGACGCCTTCGAGCACTATCTTCGCGATGTCATCCAAGACGCCGAGCACCGCGAACCGCTTCGGTCTCAACTGCGCCATCATTTCGGACTCGCCGAACGCGAACACGCGCGCACCGGCAAACGTCTCCGGCCCCGGCTCGTGCTCGCCGCGGCGCGCGCCTTCGGCGCGAAGGATGCCAGTGCGCTTCCCGCATGCGCGGCCGTCGAATTGCTGCACAACTACTCACTCATCCACGACGACATTGAAGACGGCGACCGCCTGCGCCACGGACGGGCGACGGTTTGGTCCGCGTTCGGACTCGGGCCGGGTGTCAACTGCGGCGATGCGGTGGGAGCGCTCGCCTATCGGGCGCTTGAACCGGTCGCAGATCTGCTCGGCACGGATATCGCGTACGCGATGACGGCATCGCTTGCACGCGCGCACATCGAGATGTGCCGCGGACAGGCGCTCGACCTCGCGGCGGAAGGCGACGGATCGGCGACGATCGCGTCGTATGTCGAGATGATCGAAGGCAAGACCGCCGCGCTGTTCGCGTGTTCGGCCAGGCTCGGCGCGCTCTGCGCGCGCGCACCGAGCGACGATGTCGCGAAATGCGCCGAAGTGGGGCGGCGGTTCGGTCTCAACTTTCAGATCCGCGACGATATCGCCGGCGTCTGGGGCGAGACCGGGCAGACCGGCAAGACGGCAGGTGCGGATCTCTGCCGCCGCAAGATGAGCTTTCCGGTCGTGTGGGCGCTGGAGCGCGATCCGAGCGGTGCCGGCGCCGCGATCAGACGCGCGTATAGCGTGCCCGGTCCGGCGATCGACGACGCAACGGTCGACGCACTGCGCTCCGCATTGGAGGCGGCCGGCGCACGCGAGGCGAGCGAACGCGCCGCGGCAGAGAACGCCGCCGCTGCACGCGATGGTGCGCGCGGCATCGCGGCGCTCGCCGCCTTCGTAGAGGCGTGGGGCGGAAGGTAACGAAGCGTGAGCGTCGTGTCGGAAATCAAGCAGCCCGGCGAGCGGCGCATCCCGTTCTCGTCGCGCGAAATATGGTGGCTGCTGATCATCCTTGGGACCGGTCTTTTGATTCGGATCGTCCTTTTGCCGTCGCAAGGGCACGTGACGGACATCGGAAGCTTCGAGTCCTGGACGCTCAGCCTCAATAAATTCGGCGTCAAATCTTTCTATTCACAGGCCGGCTTCGTCGATTATCCACCTGGCTACATGCTCGTGCTTTGGTGCGTGGGCCAGTTGTACGCGCTGTTCTTTGCGACGAACGACTACTTCCACTTGCTTTTCTTGGTCAAGCTGCCGGCGATCTTGTCCGACATCGGCATCGGCTACCTCATCTATCTGATCGCCAGACGTCAGTGGCCCGGCGCAGGGGCGATCTGGGCAGTCGCGGTTTTCGTCCTCAATCCGGTCTCGTGGTTCGTGTCGGCATACTGGGGCCAGGCGGATTCGGTCGCAGCGGTCTTTCTCGTCCTCGCCATCTATTTGTCGCTCGAAGAGCGGTTCGAATTCGCGTGGGCTGCGCTCGCGTTCGCGGTGCTCATCAAGCCGCAGCCGCTCGTCATCGCTCCACTGCTGATCGCCTGGCAACTGCGGCGCCAATTCTCGTGGCGCATCCTGCTTGCCCCGGTCATCGGCGCGGCCGTCGCGTGGGTCGGCTCGCTGCCGTTCGCGCCGACGTTCGACCCCGTGGGCGTGCTCTCGTGGCTCTACCAGCGCTATCAAACCGGCATCAGCGTCTATCAAGTCAACTCCGCGAATGCATTCAATCTCTATTCGATCGTACGCGATATGTGGCAGCCCGACACGGAGATCGTGCGAGTCTGTCTTCCGCCGGCGCTTGGCGGCGCGTGCGTTCCAGGACTCGGATTCCCGCAGTACGATTGGGGCATCGCGATTTTCGTGTTCCTGCTCGCGGCGCTCGCGTGGCGGCAATGGCGGACCACAGGGCCTGACGTCGCGATCGGCGAGCGCGACTACCGGTTCGTCTCCGCGTGCTTCATCGCGCTGCTCGGGTACTTCATGCTGACCACGCGCGTCCACGAGCGCTACATGTTCTCGGCTCTCGCCGTTGCGCCGCTGCTGTGGAACCGCGGCGCGCTTCCCAAAGCGGCATTTGCCATTCTCTCGGTCTCGTTCATCTTCAACCTCACCTACGCGCTGCAGTATCTCTATCATCCGAGCGCGGACCTCAACCCGTTCGAGGTCCACCTCCTGTCGCTGCTCAACGTGCTCGTGCTCTTCGCGGTCGCGGGGTCGTATCTCGTCGACGAGATGGATACGACGCTGGCAGAATCGTTCGCTCGCTTCAAGAAATCGATGGCGGTCGCGGGCGGCGCGTATCGGTCCGCGTTCGAAGGGCTCATCGGCTGGACGCGCGCCGACTATCTCATCGTCGCCGGTTGGATGGTGTTCGCCGCGGTCTTGCTGTTCACGCGGATCGGGATTCCGTCGAACCGCTATTTCGACGAGATCTATTACGCTCGTGCAGCCCAGGAGTACTTGACCGGCAAAGATCTGTACGAATGGACGCACCCGCCGTTCATCAAGCTCCTGTACGCGGCAGGTGCGTGGATCTTCAACGCGCTGTTCAAAGCAGGTGATCCGGTCGGCGCGCGCATGACGAGCGCGGTGTGCGGCGTCTTGACGATTCCACTGCTGTATGGTTTTGCGAAACGGCTGCTCTCGTCGACGCCCGCGGCGTTCGTGACAATTCTGCTGCTGGTCACCGGCGACTACTGGTACGTGCAGTCGCGCATCGCACAGCCCGAGATCTTCATGGGATTCCTCGCGCTGCTGACGATGTACTGCGCGTATCGTCTGATGATCGCCTCGCAGATCGTCGCCCGCGCCAAACCCGTGTCGTACCCCGCGACGAACGGGATCATCGCGAGCATCGCGGCGTTTCTCGGAGTGCTTGCGTATCTGAAGATCCAAGAGATCGTTTCGGCCAACCCTGGAACCGAAAGTGCGTCGATCGTGCCCTATCTGATCGCGGTGGCCGCGTTCGGTGGCGTGGCGACCTGGCTCTTCGCGCGCAACGCCAGGCTCGGCCGGACACGCGACGCGGTCGTTTTCGGCGACGGCGTCGTGCTCGACGGCGATGGCGCGATGCTGCCGTCGGGCGAGCGGCGTCCGCTCAAAGGCGCCGCAACTTCGGACGCCGACACCCGCGTGACGTGGACGAACGACGGCGCCGAGATCACGACGCCGGACGGGTCGTTGCGCCGCAAGCGAGACGGCACGATCGAAGGCACATGGCGCGGCACGCCCGTCCGCGACAATCAGCCGTGGACATTCTGGTTCGTTCTGACCGCGCTCGCGGTCGCAGCGATGATCGCGAGCAAATGGTACGGTCTCTTCGATCTCGCCGGCCTTTGGTTCATAGCCGGCCTCATCACGGCGCAGCAATTTCTGCCTGGTGCATGGGATAAAGCCACAAGTGCGAGCGCGCGATTCATCTGGGGCAATCCATTCGCCGCGCGGTTGCCGCTCTATATCTCGGGCATGGTCTTCGCGACCCTCGTCATCTACGTGGTGTCATACATACCCAATTTTCAGCACGCGGTGCATACCGCGATGGAGTCGGGTCAGGGAGGGCATCAAGGCTTCGCCGCGCTCATCTGGCTGCAGAGCATCATGTGGCACTATCACCACGATCTGGTCGCCACGCATCCGTACGCGTCGGCGTGGTGGACGTGGCCGCTTGAGATCCGCCCCGTTTCCTACTATTGGGACGACCATCCCGGCACGAATCATGTCGTCGCCGAGATCATCGCGCTGCCGAATCCGTTTGTGTGGCTCGCAGGCGTGATCACCGTGCCGATCGCCGGCATCCTCGCCTGGCGTGAGCGGCACAAAGGCATGATGTTCGTGGTCATCATGTACGTCTGGCAATGGATGCCGTGGGCCTCGTCCACGCGCATCGATTTTCAATATAATTTCTATTCGAACACCGCCCTCATCTGCTTGTGCACGGCCTTCGTCCTGCTGCGGCTTTGGGAATCCGGACTGAAGAGCGGCAATACAAGCAGACTGGTGATCGCGGTTGGCCTGGGCGCCTATTTGGCGATTTGCGTCTGGGGATTCATCTATTTCTTGCCGATCCTCAATGCCACGCCGATCCCGTGGGCGGCGTGGGATCAGCGGATGTGGTTCCACTACGGCGTTCCGAATTGGTTCGGATGGATATGACCTCCGCGAGGGGACGCGTCTCCTCGCTCTCGGTGTTCTTCCCGGCCTTCAACGAAGAAGACATCATCGAGAAGACGGTCTCCGATGCGATCGCCGCATGCGCGCCGCTCGCCGACGACTTGGAAGTACTCGTCGTCGACGACGGAAGCGCCGATCAAACCCCCACGATCGTCGAACGCATGGCTGCCGCCGATCCGCGCGTGCGTCTGATCCGGCATGAGCGCAACCGCGGCTACGGCGCCGCGCTGCGCACCGGTTTCGCCGCCGCGCGTAAAGAATACGTCTTCTTTTCGGACGCCGACGGTCAGTTCGATCTGCGGGAACTGCCTGGTTCGCTCGCGATGGCCGCGCAAGCGCCGGTCGTGGTGGGCTATCGCATCAAGCGCAATGACCCGCCGCACCGCCTCTTCATCGCAAAAACGTACAAATTTATCATCCTGCTGGTCTTCGGCTTGCGCGTGCGCGATATCGACTGCGCGTTCAAGCTGTTCCGGCGCGACGTCTTCGAAGGAATTGTCTTGGAGTCCAACGGTGCGTTCATCAGCTCTGAATTGCTGATCAAGCTCAAGCGGCGCGGCGTCCCGATCGTCGAGCGGGGCGTGAACCATTATCCAAGGACCACCGGCTATTCCAAAGGTGCCGGCGTAGGCGTCATCCTCAAGACCATAAAAGATATCCTTCGATTACGATTCGGCTTGTCGCTGGCTGCGGGTAGGTAGTCGATGTCCGGTCACTCCAAATGGCACAATATCCGCCTGCACAAGGGCAAGATCGATGCGCAGCGCGCGCAGATCTTCACCAAGATGAGCAAGGAGATCATCGTCGCCGCGAAGTCGGGGTCGCCCGATCCGGATGCGAATTTCAAGCTGAAGTTGGCGGTCGCCAAAGCGCGCGAGGCCAATATGCCGATGGAGAACATCAAGCGCGCCATCGCTCGCGCCACCGGCGAGGGCAAGGGTGACGCGTTCGAAGAGATCCGCTACGAAGGGTTTGGTCCAAGTGGCGTCGCTGTGATCGTCGATGCCGTGACCGACAACCGCAACCGCACGGCGTCGGAGATGCGCTACGCGTTCTCGCGTAACGGCGGCAGCCTCGGCGAGATCGGCTGCGTGGCATGGCAATTCGAAGAGCGCGGCGTCATCCGGTTTCCGGCGGCGGGCATCAGCGAGGAGCAGCTGCTTACGTGCGCCGATATCGACGGCGTCCTCGACGTTGTGGTCGACGGCGACAGCGCGGAGATCGTCACCGATCCCCGTTCGCTCTCAACCGTTCGCGACGAGATGGAGCGCCGCGTGCTCGCACCGCGACGGATCGCGGTGCAGTCGGCCACGGTGGAGCTCGTGCCGAAGTCGCTCGCACCGGTCACCGCCGACGATGCGCCGGCGGTGCTTCGCTTCCTCGACGCGCTGGAAGATCACGATGACGTGACCCGCCTCTCGAGCAACGCCGATATCCCTGACGCGGTGATGGAACGGCTTGCGTGAGCGAGCCCGGCGGCACTGAGAGACGCGGCGGGCGGCGCACCGCGAAACTCCACGCCGAACAGGCTGCGAAGAGCGGGCGGCGGCTAAGCGGGCAGCTGGCCCGGCGCCTCGCGGGGCGGCCGTGGTATTTCTATGCGTTTTGGACGGCGATTGCGGTTTCGGCCGCGCTCATCGTCTGGCTCGTCTTGACGTGGAACGCGTTCATCGCGCCCGCGGGCGCACCCGTGACCGTGCCGTTGGTGATCGGGCTGCAGTTGCCGGCGGCGCAATCGCTCGCGACGAAATCCCGGGTGACGCTTCACGTCAAAGCGCATCGCCCCGATTTCAAGGCACCGAAGGATCGGATCTTGGGGCAACTGCCCGCGGCCGGAGAGCAGGTCCGCGAAGGACGGAGCATCGACGTCATCATCTCGGACGGCGTGCCGACGGTCAAGGTTCCCAGTGTCGGCGCGATGTCGCTTCGCGACGCGACGGTCGCGCTTGAGAACGCGCATCTGTTCCCCGGCTCGGTGCAGGACAAAGAACAAGTAGACGTGACCGCGGGCACGGTGTTGGATCAGAAGCCGGAAGCGTTCTCGTCGCTGCCGGCCGGCTCGCGCGTGGATCTCGTCGTCGCTCGCGGCAGGCCGCAGCGATACGCCCCAAATTTTGTCGGCGCAGCGATCGCGTTTGCCGTGGCGGCGGCGAAAGATGCAGGCATCGCACTTGATAAGATCACCACGCTCGCCATCGCGCCGGGTGCGAAGCCGAAGGGTACGGTGGTCGAACAAGATCCGGCGGCAGGCTCGCCGCTTTCCCCGAACCAGCGCATCTCGCTCCAGGTGAGCGGAGGCGCTCCGCCGACGCCGGTTCCGCTCGATCAGAGTCCCGGCGATCAAACGAGTCCGGTTCCCGGACTAGCAAGTCCGCCTGGGCCGAGTCCTGCGCAAAGCGGCGCGCTTCCAACGCCGCAGGGTGCGCGAGGCATGCGCGTTTCGGTGGCGCTCCCGGGGTCGTCAGCACCGACGCACATCCGCGTCGTGTTGCTCGACGCGACCGGGTCGCGCACGCTCTACGATCAACGCACCACCGGCGGCTTCACGCTCTCGTTCGACGTCACGGTCACGGGCGCAGCGACGATCGACACGTACGTGGACGACGCGCTCGTGAATTCGACCGCACTCTAAGGGATGAACGGCGCGCGACGCGAACTCGCGCGGCATGAAGGCAACCACCGCCGCTGAGCGTCGCGGCCCAAAGATCGCGCCTTCGCTATTGTCGGCGGACTTCGCGGACATCCGCGCACAGATGACTCTGGTCGCCGACGCCGGCGCCGACTATTTCCACATCGATGTCATGGACGGGCGGTTTGTCCCCAACATCACGTGGGGACCCAAGATCATCAAAGATCTACGCAAGGTCTCGCCGCTCACGTTCGATACGCACTTGATGATCGTCGAACCCGAGCGCTACGTCGACGCGTTCGTGGATGCGGGTGCCAATATCGTGACCGTGCATTGGGAAGCGACGATCCACGCGCAGCGCTTGATCGAGCAGATCAAAAGCGCGGGCGTGCGCGCGGGATTGGCCGTCAATCCGGCGACATCGCTTTCAGAACTCGATGAGATTCTGCCATTCATCGACCTGCTGCTCATCATGAGCGTGAACCCGGGGTTTGGCGGGCAGTCGTACATCCCGACGTCGACGCCGAAGATCGCTGCGGCCCGCCGCCTGATCGAGGATCGCGGCCTTCAGATCGAACTCGAGGTCGACGGCGGCGTTAACGCGGAGAATATCGCCGAGGTCGCGCGCGCTGGAGCCGACACGATCGTCATGGGCGCGGGGATATACGCCACCCCCGATCCCGCTGCGACCCTCAAACGCGTTCGGGCCTTGTGCGCGACTTGATCGCGGTTCCTCTTACAGAAGACAGACTTATCGCTTCGCTCCGACAGGTGATCGGCGACCCGCCGGCCATCGTGCGGGTCGGAATCGGCGATGACGCCGCCGCATGGAAAGCGCCGGCCTCACACCTTTCGCTGATCACCACCGACATGCTCGTCGATGGCGTGCACTTCCGATTGGCCGGCACATCGCCGCAGGATCTCGGGCGCAAAGCGCTCGCGGTGAATCTATCGGATATCGCCGCGATGGGCGGACGCGCTGCGGTCGTCGTTCTTGCCCTCGGTCTGACGCCGGAAATCGATGAGGCATGGCTGGTCGCGTTGTACCGCGGGTTGGCGGATCTTGCACGCGAATCGGGTTGCGCGATCGTCGGCGGCGACATCGTACGGTCGGCGGCCTTCACGATCGGCGTGACGGTGGCCGGCGACGTGCGCCGCACGAGGATGCGGTTGCGCAGCGGTGCCAAAGCGGGTGATGCCCTTGCCGTGACCGGTTCGCTTGGGCTCGCCGCAGCCGGATTGCGCGTGCTCGACGCGGGATGCGCCGAGTCGCTGGATGTGCGCGTCCGTGATTCCGTGTGCGGCGCCTATCTGCGGCCACAGCCACGATTGCGCGAAGGCGCGTTCCTCGGCGGGAGCGCGGCCGTGCATGCGATGATGGACGTGTCGGATGGCATATCGAGCGATGTCGCGCGCATGGCGCGCGCGTCTGCGTTGGATGCCGTCGTGGATACGCGCACGCTCGAACCGTCCGACTCGCTCCGCGCCGCGGCCGCGGCAGTTGATGGCGACGCTTTGGACTGGATGCTGCATGGCGGCGATGACTACGAACTGCTGGTCGCAGTATCACGTCGCGCGTATGCTCATCTCTCTCGCGCACTGTTGCATCGTTGCCGGACCCCGCTGACGCAGATCGGTCGATTCGAGCCCGGCGATGGCCGCGTCTGGGTGGAGGACGACAGCGGCCGGCGGCCGCTCGACCGCCGCGGTTACGACCACCTGGGATTGTAGTGCCGACCTCGTTTGTAGTAGGGCGAGCATCGCTCGCCCAAAAAAATATGGCCGAACAAATAGGTCGGCCCCACACTATCTGAACACATGGCCGACTACAGGAAAAGAACGAGGGCAAGCGTTGCTTGCCCTCATACAGATCGGATTGCCGACCTTGACGGTCGGCTCCATTACACCGCGCGGGTGACCTTCTTCGAGCGCAGGCAACGGGTGCAGACTTTGGACGTCTTCACCGTGCCGCCGACCTTGACGCGAACGGATTGCAGATTGGGCAGCCAGCGACGCCGGGTCTTGCGCATCGAGTGACTGACGTTATTACCGGATGCGGGTCCTTTGGCGCACACGTCGCATCGCTTGGCCATGAAAAATTCTCCTAGGAATAGAGCAACCTCGCTATGATACCACAGCGGCTAGTGAGGCTTCAAGGGTCTGCTTTACGGGACGTCGTAAACGACGCACGTGGCTATCACCAGTTGCGACGGAAAGATGTTTGCCGCGTTCGTGGTCGCCGGCACGTATTTCCTGAAGAAGTACCGCTCGGTCATCAACGATTTGAACGTTTTCCCGGTACCCGACGGCGATACCGGCACGAACATGCTTTTCACCGTGCGAAGCGCGATGCTCGAGTCCCACAGGTTGCGGAGCGCGGACTTGAAACTGGTCGCCGCCGCCGCCGCGAAAGGGGCGCTCATGGGGGCGCGCGGCAACTCAGGGGTGATCATCTCGCAGATGTTCCGCGGCTTTGCGCACGCGGTCCGTCACAAGAGCACGATTGGCACCGTCGACTTCGCGACGGCGCTGAACGAGGCCGTGCATGCGGCGCGGCAGGCGCTGCTCAAACCGGTCGAGGGTACGATATTGTCGGTCGCGTCGGCCGCCGCGGACGCGGCGTTCAAGGCCGCAGTCTCTGAAACGGACTTCAATCGCGTGATGCACTCGGTCGTCGTCGCCGCGAACATCGCACTCGAAAAAACGCCGGAGCAGCTCGCGGTCCTCAAAGAGGCGAAAGTGGTCGATGCGGGCGGCCAAGGCTTTGTGTACTTCATGGAGGGGATCTTGCGCATGATGCCCGGCCGCATGACGCGCACGACCGCGTTTCCGCGCAAGCCGGTCCGCGCGATCACGTTCACGAACAAGCAGCGGGTCGAAGTCAATCGCTTTTGCACGGAGTTCGTGCTGACCAAGGCCAGCATCGGCATCGACGAATTGCGCTCGCAACTCATGACGCATGGCGACTCGCTCATCGTCGCGGGCGGCGACGGCATGATCCGCGTCCATCTTCACACCGACTTTCCGCAAAAGGTGACCGACAGCGTCCGAGAATTCGGCGACGTTTCGAAACTCAAGATCGACAACATGGAAGAGCAGCACAACGTCTTGGTCGTCGACCGGGAGTCGAAGCCGCGCGGCATCGTCGCCGTCGTGCCGGGCGAAGGATTCGTCAAGATCGCCAAGGAGCTCGGCGCAGACGTGACGGTCCTCGGCGGCGCGACCATGAATCCGTCCGTAAAAGATCTGCTCGTCGCGGTGAACAAAGTGCTGGCGCCGGTCGTCTATCTGCTGCCGAACGACAAGAACGTCATCCTCGCGGCAAAGGAAGTCGGCGGGCTGACCGATCGGCGCGTCGTGGTCGTGCCGACGAAAACCGTCGGCGATGGCATCGCCACGCTGTTCGCATTGTTGAACAAGCCGCAGGACGAGGAGATCGCGCCCGATGCGCTCGCCGCCGAATCGACGGTGGCGGCAAGCGGCTCGATATTTGCGGCAGGCCGCGATGTCGAAATCGGCGGCGTTGCCGTGAAGAAGCATCAGCTGGTCGGCTCGCTCGACTCGCGCAACGGCCATTCAGAGCGATTGGTCGAGGGATCCGACGCCGCCGGGATCGCGATCGCGCTCGTGCGCGAAGGCGGCGCAAGCGATGCGCAGCTGACGACGATCTACTACGGCGCCTCGCGCAAACTCAAGGATGCCGAGATCTTGGCCGATGCCGTCCGCAAAGCGTATCCGAGCATGGCCGTGGAGGTCTACTACGGCGGCCAGTCGTCGTCCGACTATTTGGTTTCCGTTGAACGTTAGCGACGCGCGCATCGCGATCGACGCGATGGGCGGAGATTTGGCTCCTGACGAGGTCGTGGTGGGCGCGTGCAGAGCGGCGAGACAGCATGGCTTTCAATTGCTGCTCGTCGGCGACGAGCGGCGACTTGCGCCGCTGATCGCCCACGATGCGGCGGTTCCAAACATTCGGGTGGTCCACGCGTCGGAAGAAGTGTCGATGCACGAAGCGCCGTCGGCCGCGCTTCGTCGCGGCGGTCAGACGTCGATGGGCAAAGTCATCGAACTCGTGCGCGACGGCGAAGCCGACGCGGCTTTTTCCGCCGGCAACAGCGGCGCGTTCCTCGCGATCGCGACGATCCGCCTACGCACGCTTCCCGGCATCGCGCGCTCCGCATTCGCGACCGCGTGGCCGGCCAGGCGAGGTCCGATGCTTCTCCTTGACTCCGGCGCCAACGTCGATTGCAAACCGGAATGGCTCGTGCAGTTCGCGCTGATGGGCACCGCCTACGCGCGAAGCGTGCTCGGCGTTACCGCGCCGAAAGTCGGTCTGCTCTCGGTCGGCGAAGAAGAGGGAAAGGGCAACGCGTTGACCGCTGCCGCATTTGACCTGCTCAAGGCGGCCCCGATCGACTTCATCGGCAATGTTGAAGGCCGCGATCTGCTGCTGGGCGAGGCAGATGTGATCGTCTGCGACGGATTTGTCGGCAACGTCGCCCTGAAACTGGCCGAGGCGACCTCGGAATATCTCTTCGACAGCGTTCGCAGCGCTTCCAACCAATCGATACGCGCGCGGCTCGGCGCCGCACTCATGCGTCCGGCGCTGCGGAGCGTCAAGGCCAAGCTCGACTACCGCGAATATGGCGGCGCACCGTTGCTCGGGGTGCGCGGTGTGTGCTTGATCGGACACGGACGAGCGGACGCGCTCGCCGTCGAAAGCGCGTGCCGGGCTGCGCTCATGGCCGTGCGTCACGGCGTCGTCGATGCGATCGCCGTGGCGACCGGAGCTGCGCCATGAGCGCACGTTTCGCGATCGTCACCGATTCGACCGCCGATCTCGGGCCGCTGGCCAAAGCGAACGACATCCAGGTGGTGCCGCTCACGATCCGCTTCGGGAATCAGGAGTATCGCGACGGCGTCGATCTCTCGAGCGCCGAGTTCTACGACAAGCTGCAGACGAGCCAGCAGCCGCCGATCACGGCGCAGCCGTCGCCCGCCGCATTTGTCGAAACGTACCGGGCGTTGCTGGACGCCGGCGCCGAACGCATTCTCTCCCTGCACATCTCAAGCGCGCTATCCGGCACGTACAACGCGGCCTCGATCGCCGCGGCGATGGTCGACGCACGCCGCATTTCGGTCGTCGACACGCGAAGCGTTTCGGCAGGCATAGCGATGCTTGCGATCGACGCGCGACGCCGCTTCAACGCGGGCGCCGAATTCGAAGTTGTGGAGGCGGCCGTTCGCGCCGACCTCCCGCGCATCGAGCTCTTCGCGACCATCCCCAACCTGACGTATCTCGCGCGCGGCGGCCGCATCGGCGGGCTTCGCGGCATGGTGGGCAACGTGCTGAAGATCGTGCCCATCCTCGTGGTGAAGGGCGGTGAAGTCACCGAACACGCCAAAGTCCGCACGTTCGCCCGCGCGGTCGAACTGCTCACCCAGACCGCGATCGACCGCATACCGGTGAAGGGGCGCGCGCGCGTCGCGGTTCTGCACTCAGTGGCGCCCGATCTGGCGGCTTCGATCAGCGAGCGTCTCCGAATCGAAACGGAACCGGTCTTCGAAATCACCTGCGATATCGGTCCGACCGTTGGAACGCACGCAGGCCCTGGCGCAGTCGGCGTATGCTTCATCCCGTAGCGATGTCCGGGAGAGGTTGGAGCGATCCCATACCCGACACGGCCGCCGGTATCTACGTGCACATCCCATTTTGCGATCGCATCTGTCCATACTGCGATTTCGCCGTGGTGCGCACGCGCCACGACGCGATCGCCCGCTACTGCGCGGCGCTCCACGACGAGATCGAACGCGCGGCGCTGACGGCAGGCGGCGTTGCAACGGTCTACTTCGGCGGCGGCACTCCGTCAGCGTTGCCTCCGGCCCGCATTGCCGCGCTGACCGCGCAGCTCCGCGCGAGATTTGCGTTCGATCCGGGCGCCATAGAATGCACCCTCGAAGCCAATCCATCGCGCGGAACTGCCGACCTCGAGCATTGGCGCCTGGCGGGCATCAACCGTCTCTCGGTCGGCGTGCAGTCCTTTGACGATGCCGAATTGCACCGGTTAGGCCGCGAACACTCGGCCGCTGACGCCGCGAATTTTCTCGACGCAGCGCGCGCCGCCGGATTTGAGAACGTAAGTCTGGATCTGATCGCAGGAGCGCCCGGTCAGACGCGCGCGAGTTTCACCGCGTCGCTCACCACGGCGATCGCAAGTCCGGTGACGCATATCTCGGTGTATGGTCTCACCATCGAAACCGGCACGCCGTACGCATCTTGGTATGCGCGGGATCCGGTCGCCTTTCCGGACGACGAACTCGTGGCCGATCTCTTGGAGGCCGCCGATACGGTTCTCACCAACGCCGGATATCTTCACTACGAGATTTCCAATTTCGCCCGGCCGGGACGCGAGAGCGCGCACAACAGCGGCTATTGGCGCCAGCGCGACTGCATCGCGTTTGGTCTATCGGCGGCCGGTTACGAAAACGGAGTGCGTTACGCGAATCAGCGCGACATGCTCGCGTATTGCGAAGCGATCGAAGCGGGCCGATCGGCCCGCGCGTTCGTCGAACGCCTGCCGAACGCGCGACGCATCGGCGAAGCGGCGATGTTAGCGCTTCGGACGAGCGCGGGAATCGTCGACGCGGACTTCGCCCGGCGCTTCGGCGTCGACGCGTCGACCGTTTTTCGCGCGGCGCGAAAAAAATGCTCGGCGGCGGGGTTGCTCGAAGATGACGGCGCACGAGCCCGTCTTACAAGCCGGGGCCGATTGCTTGCCAACACGGTCTGCGCCGAATTCCTCACGCCCGATCTGCCTGGAAACGAGTCAACGTGACCAAAATCGCTCTTCGAAGCACGTTCGCCGCCCTATTCTGCATCCTCGGCGTCATCGGCGGTCACGAACTCTCGCTGCACTTCGCCTCGTTGATCGGCGCTATCGGCATGATGGCGCTGTTGCGCGATTTCGGTTTGCCCATCCTCGGCGGCCTGGTCGGCATCGCGGTCTCGCCGGTGTTCTTCAGGCTTTTCGAATCGTTGGTCTACGCGATCGAAGACAGCATCGCGCGTTTGCAGCCGGCAGAAGCCCTCTCGGGCGCGATCGGATTGATCGTCGGGCTCACCGTCTCGTTCTTCGTCCGCGATATCTTCAGCGGCTTCAATCAACTGCCTCGGTACGGCCCGATGCTCTCGTTTGTGCTATATACGCTGATCACGCTGTTCTTCAGTTATCTCGGCGTGCGGGTCGGATTGCGCCAGCGGCTTTCCACCTGGACCCGGGGCGCGATGCACGGCGGCGATGCGCCGCCGAAGTTGCTCGATACGTCGGTCATCATCGACGGGCGCATCCTCGAAATCGTGCAAGCGGGGTTCGTGGATGGGCGCCTCATCGTACCCAAGTTCGTGCTGCGCGAGCTGCAGACCATCGCCGACTCGGTGGACAGCCTCAAACGCGGCCGCGGACGCCGCGGTTTGGAGGTGCTCTCGCAGCTGCGCGACGTTTCGCAATCGCTTGAGGTCCTCGACCGCGACGTTCCCGAACGCGACGTCGACGGCAAGCTCGTCGTGCTGGCGCGCGACATGGGTGCGCACATCCTGACCAATGACTTCAATCTCAACCGGGTCGCGAGCTTGCAGGGAGTCAAGATCCTCAACATCAACGAGCTGGCGAACGCGCTCAAGGCCGTCGTGATCCCGGGAGAGACGATGAGCGTCACGATCGTCAAGGATGGCAAAGAGCAGAATCAAGGCGTCGCGTATCTCGACGACGGCACGATGATCGTCGTCGAGAACGGTCGCGCACTCAAAGGCGAAGCCGTGGCCGTCGACGTGACGTCGGTATTGCAGACTTCGGCTGGACGCATGATTTTCGCCAAGGTGAAGCGCTGACCGCGATGGCGCCGGCGCGCGTCACGGCAATTCTTGCGGCAGCGGGTCACGGCGCTCGCCTCGGCATGCGAAAACAGCTCCTCGAACTTGACGGCAGACCGGTGGCGGCGTGGTCGCTCGAGACGATCGCCGGCTGCGCGCTCGTCACCGACGTGGTCATCGCATGCGAAACCGATGAGCGCGAGGCATTCGCCGGCCTCGCGCGCGCGCACGGCGGCGGCAAAGTCCGGGCGGTGGTCGCGGGCGGCGTGCGCCGGCAAGACTCCGTCTCTGCAGCACTGCGCGCAGCCCCGCCCGATTCGGCCATCGTCGTCGTGCACGATGGTGCGCGGCCGTTCGTCACCGCCGAGCAAGTCGAACGCGTCATCGCGTCGGCCGGATCGCATGGCGCTGCGATCCTCGCGGTGCCGGTCAAGGATACGGTCAAGCAGGCGAGCGACAGCGGCGCCGTCCTTCGAACGGTGCCGCGCGAGACGTTGTGGACCGCGCAGACACCACAGGCGTTCGCATACGGGATCCTCGTCCGTGCGCACGAAGCCGCCGAGCGCGACGGATTTGTCGGCACCGATTGCGCCATGCTCGTGGAGGCGGCGGGCGAAACGGACGTGCACATCGTCGAAGGTTCGTACGAAAACATGAAGATCACGACTCCGGAAGACCTGCCGACCGCGGCGCACATCGCCGCACAGCGCCGGGCGGTGCGATGAGAGTGGGCTTCGGTTACGATGCGCATCCGCTCGTCGCTGGCCGGCCGTTGGTGCTGGCGGGCGTCGAGATCCCGTTCGAGCGCGGACTGGACGGATATTCCGACGGCGACGTCGTGGCCCATGCGCTCATCGATGCGCTCCTCGGCGCCGCAGGGCTCGGGGATTGCGGTTCCCACTTTCCGGCCGGTGATCCACGCTTCAAAGGCGCCGACAGCGTTGAACTCGTGCGCCGCGCGTTGGCGATCGTCAAAGCCGCGGGCTTCGACGTCGGCAATGTCGACTGCACCGTCGTGGCGGAGCATCCGGTGCTCGCACCGTTCGTGGACAAAATGCGTACCAATCTGGCCGGCGCTCTCGGGGTGCATGCGGCTCAGGTGAGCGTGAAGGCAAAACGCACCGAGGGGCTCGGCTTCGAAGGCGAAGGGCGTGGAATCGCGGCGTACGCGGTCGCCACTATCCGCCAAGCAAGCGAGATTTCGTTTCCCGGAGAGCCGGCATGACAACCGGCTCGGCAAAAGTGCGCGTCCGCTTCGCCCCGGCGCCAACCGGCACGCTCCACGTCGGCGGCGCGCGGACGGCACTCTTCAATTACCTATATGCGCGCAAGGCCGGCGGCACGCTCGTCCTGCGGTCCGAGGATACCGATACCGCTCGCTCGTCCGCGGATTCCGAAACGGTCATCCAGGACGACCTGCACTGGCTCGGGCTCGACTGGGATGAAGGTCCGGACGTCGGCGGCCCGTTCGCGCCGTACCGGCAGACCGATCGTCGCGAACGATATGCGCTTGCGGCTGCCCGGCTCCTGGAACTGGAAAAAGCATATCCGTGCTACTGCACGCCGCAGGAGCTCGACGCCGAACGGGTCGCTGCGGAGGCGAAGGGGTTGCCGCCGCGCTACTCGGGCAAGTGCCGCACGTTGACGGCGGCGCAGCGGTCCGACCTTGAGCGCGCCGGAAGAAAACCCGCGCTTCGTTTTGCGATGCCGGACCGCGACGTCTACGTGGAAGACCTCATCCGCGGCTCGGTGCATTTTCCGGCCGGGACCATCGGCGATTTCGTCGTGGTCAAATCGGAGGGTTTGCCGACCTACAACCTCGCGGCCGTCGTCGACGATAGCGAAATGGCGATCACGCACGTCATACGCGGCGACGAGCACCTCCCGAACACCCCGCGCCAGGTCGTCCTGTACGAGGCACTCGGGTTGGCGCAGCCGCTCTTCGCACACGTCTCGATGATCCTCGCGCCGGATCACCAAAAACTTTCCAAGCGCCACGGCGCCACGGCGGTCGCGGAATACCGCGAGCAAGGATACCTGCCCGGCGCACTGCTCAATTATCTCGCGCTGCTGGGCTGGTCGCCCGGAGACGACCGCGAAACGTTCTCGCTTGCAGAACTCGTCGATGCGTTCTCGCTCGAACGCGTGGCGAAAAGTCCGGCGGTGTTCGACCACGGCAAATTGCGATGGTTCAACGCGCACTACGTGCGCCGTCTGCCGGACGCCGAACGGATCGCGCTCGTCGCGCAATGGTCGGCCCGGGAACCGCGCATCGCCGCGCTGCCGGAATTCAACCAGCCGCATTGGCGAGCGCTGCTCGACCGTACGCTGACCGAACACGTCCACACGCTGTCCGAACTTCCCAAAGAGGCGGCGGCGATCTTCGACGACGGGTTCGCGATCGATCCGGCGTCGGCCGACGCGCTCGATCCGCCCGCTGCGCGCGCGATGCTCGACGAACTTGCGCAGATCGCCGAATCAAAATTGGACATGTCAGCTGAATGGACTGCGGCGGTTTCCCGCGACGCGCTCTCCGCGCTCGGTGCGCGGCACGGGATCAAAGGCCGCGCGCTCTTCCGTCCGATCCGTGTCGCCTTGACGGGCTCGGAGCACGGTCACGAGTTGCCCTTGTTGATGCCCTTGCTCGGACCATCGCGCTGCGCAGCGCGCATCCGGCGCGTGCTTGCGGGGAAGGACCGGCCGCCGTCGGATTGAAACCATGCGTCGATGAAATTCGTGATGCAGGGAAGGCCCTCGAACTGCCGTTGCTCCTGTTGACCGGGCGCGCGATGCGCCCGTTGCTATAGAGGGCGCGCGATGCGCCCGATATCCTAAGAGCGATGGCAGGACGGAGCAATGCGTCACGACTCGATCTTCACCCAGATAGCGCACGATTGGCGGGCGTGCTTTGAGCGCGACCCCGCCGCGCGCAATTGGCCGGAAGTGTTGCTCTGCTATCCGGGTTTCCACGCGTTGTTCGCACACCGGTTCATCCACCCGCTGCAACGGTGGGGCGTGCCCGTGCTGCCACGGGTCCTCTCGCAGATCGTTCGCTTTATCACCGGCATCGAAATCCACCCGGGAGCGGAGATCGGGCGAGGATGTTTCATCGACCACGGTATGGGCGTTGTGATCGGCGAGACATCGGAGATCGGACGCGATTGCACGTTGTATCAAGGCGTGACGCTCGGGGGAACAAGCCTCAAGCGCGGCAAGCGCCACCCGACGCTCGAAGACGAGATCGTGGTCGGCGCTGGCGCGAAGATCATCGGCGCGATCGTGATCGGTTCACATTCAAAGATCGCAGCGGGCGCGGTCGTCGTCAAAGACGTGCCGCCGAACAGCACGGTGGTCGGAGTGCCCGGGCGCGTCGTGCATCAAGACGGCGTGAAAGTCGTCGAAGCGGTGGTTCCGCACGTCGATATGCCGGATCCAGAAGACGAAGCGATTCAGGCTCTCGCGCGCCGCGTCGAGGCGCTCGAAGGGAAAGTCAGCAGCGAGGAGCACTATGGCGGTCCGCGTCTACAATAGCCGCACGCGCCGGTTGGACGAGCTCCAGCCGTTGTCGCCACCTTCGGTCACGATCTACGTCTGCGGCATGACGCCCAATTCGCATCCCCACCTCGGTCACGCGCGCACGTTTCTCACGTTCGACGTGCTCCGCCGGCATCTGACCGCGCGCGGCTTCGCGGTCCGCTTCGTGCAAAATGTCACGGACATCGACGACAAGATCATCGATCGCGCGAAAAAGGACGGCATCGCGTGGAGCGAAGTCGTCGCACGCTTCTACGGCGAATACGATGCGTGCGCGCGGCGTTTGGGATTGCTCGAGGCGGACGTGGCACCGCGGGCGACGCAAGAGATCGCCGATATCGTCGAGATGATCGCGGGGCTCGTCGCAAATGGCGCAGCATACGAGACCGGCGACGGCGTCTACTTCACCGTCAAGTCATTCGCGCGGTATGGCGAGCTGAGCGGCCGCCAGATCGAGGAGCTACGCGCCGGCGTGCGCTTTGAAGTGCGCGAACAAAAAAACGATCCGTTGGACTTCGCGCTTTGGAAGAAGGCGAAGCCGGGCGAACCGACGTGGGAAAGCCCGTGGGGTCCCGGCCGGCCGGGTTGGCATATCGAATGCTCGGCGATGGCGCGCCGGTATCTCGGCGATACGATCGACATCCACGGCGGAGCCACCGACCTCATCTTCCCCCACCACGAGAACGAAGTGGCCCAAACGGAGAGCTTCACCGGCAAACACCCGATGGCGGTGATCTGGATGCACGCCGGCCTGCTCAACGTCGATGGGCAGAAGATGAGCAAATCGCTCGGCAACTTCGTGCCGTTGGTCGAATTGCTCGATCGCCATTCGTGGGCGGCCATCCGCTATTTCTTCTTGCAGACCGGCTATCGCAAGCCCACCAACTTCACGGATGAAGCGCTCGAAGCTGCGACAAAAGGCCTGCGCGGACTGTACACCGACCTCGAAACGCTGCGCGCCGCGGCGGCCGAACTGCCGCTGCGCGCAACCGGCGCACTCGATGCCGAGGAATTCGACGCGCTGCTGGACGACGATCTCAACACCGCGGGCGCGATCGGCTGGCTGCAGAAGCGGCTCAAGGCCGAGCGAGCCGCCGCCGCCCGTCGCGACGGATCGCCGCAGGCCGCGGTCGCGCTCGCTGAACGCTGCCTCGGCGTGCTCGGGCTTCCGCCAAACGCGACGCTCGCCGGGCTGGTCGCAGCGCAGCTCGACGTTCACCTCTCCGACGACGCGCGCAAATCGTTGGCAGCCATCGCCGGCGACGGCCATGCGGACGATCGCGCGCTGATCGATCGCGTGGTCGCCATGCGGCTGGACGCTCGAGCTGCGAAGGATTTTGCGGCGTCAGACCGGTTGCGCGATGTGCTGACGTCCGCCGGGATCAGTCTCCAGGATGCGAAGGGTGAGACGAAGTGGAGCGTCGGTGCGTCGTCCTGAAGGCAAAGCGGCTCGACGGCCTGCACGAAACCCGGAAGACGAACGAGAATACATCTTCGGGGTGCACGCGGTATCCGAAGCGATCGCCGCGGGAGAGCCGCTCGCGCGACTGATCGTCGGCCGCCGGCGCGCCGCCGACAAAGACGTCGCGCCGCTCCTGCAATCGACCAAAGCGCGAGGGATTCGCGTCGATGTCGAAGATGAAGCCGCATTTCGCCGCTTCGGCGACGCGCATCACCAACACATCGTCGCGCTCGCGCCACCTTTTCGATACGCTGAATGGCACGCGCTGCGAGCCGCAGTGCGCGCGAACGAAAACGCACTGATCGTCGTGCTCGACCACATCGAAGATCCGCAAAACGTGGGCGCGATCTTGCGCAACGCTGAATGCGCGGGTGCGACTGCTGCCGTGCTACCGGAGCGGAGGTCCGCCACGGTGACCGCCGCGGTGCGACGAGCCGCAGCCGGAGCGGCGTCACATCTCCCCATCGCGCGTGTCCCGAACATCGTGCGCGCTTTTACGGAACTCAAGGAAGACGGGTGCTGGGTTGTCGGCACTGCGGCAACGCCAAAAGCGACGCCATATACCGAAGTCGACTTCACCGGCCGTTGCGCATTGGTGCTGGGCGCGGAGGGCAAAGGCATGTCGCATCTAGCGTTGGAGCGATGCGATATACTCGCCAAAATACCCATGCGCGGCAAAATCGCGTCGCTCAACGCATCCTCGGCGGCGGCGGTCGTGCTGTTTGAAGCGGTGCGCCAACGCACCGAAAAGCAGCTTGTGACAACCAGTACAAGCGGTCAAACCCCCGTCAATCCTTGACTTAGGGCCATAGCACCCCTATAATCATTGAGGACGAAAAAAGAGGGCAATCGCCGCTCTATCAAACCGGGGGTACGAACAAAACTTGGGGGCACTCCACCAGGCCGATGAAACTTTAGATTACAGCGAGCGTGCGGACGAAGAACTCGTAAATGCAGCGAAATGTGGCGACAATCTCGCCATGGAATTCCTGCTCAACAAATATAAGAACTTCGTACGCATCAAGGCAAAGAGCTACTTCCTCATCGGTGCCGACCGTGAGGATATCATCCAGGAAGGCATGATCGGCCTCTACAAGGCCGTCCGCGACTTCCGCGCCGACAAACTCTCGTCGTTCCGCGCGTTTGCGGAGCTGTGCATCACGCGGCAGATCATCACGGCCATCAAGACGGCCACCCGCCAAAAGCACATTCCGCTGAACCAGTACATCTCGCTCAACAAACCCATCTACGACGAGGACAGCGAGCGAACGCTCCTCGACGTGATGGCGAGCGCGAAGATGTCCGATCCCGAGGAACTGGTCATCAACCAGGAAGTCTCGGAAGACATCAAAGAGCGGATTCAGGAGAACCTCAGCGATCTCGAATCGCAGGTGCTGCTGAGCTACTTGGAGGGCAAGTCGTATCAGGAAATGGCGCGCGATCTCAATCGGCACGTCAAATCCATCGACAACGCGCTCCAGCGCGTCAAGCGGAAGATCGAGAAGAATCTGAGCGAAGTAGACCTGTACTAAGGTCGTTTGTAGTAGGGCAAGCAACGCTTGCCCTATTTTTTTGCAATGTGGGGCCGACCTTATGGTCGGCCAATTTTTTCGGGCGCCGATCTTCGCCGCCGGGATTTTACCGCCGTGCGACAACCATGAGCGTCGACTGAGCGAGCGTGTAGAGCTTGTGATCGCCGTCGCGCAGCGATGCTTCGGCGACGATCGTTCGTCTGCCGGCATGGAGGACCGATGCGGCCACGGTCATCTGTCCGGTTGTGGCGAAGATCGGTCGCAGATAGCGAAGGGTGAGATCCGCAGTGGTGACGTGGTTCTCCATCGACGGCATCGTCGTCAGAGAAACAAGTCCGAGCGCGAGGTCCATCAGCGTCGACGAAAAGCCGCCGTGCACCACGCCGAGCGGGTTGTAGTGCGCGGCGGTCGGCGTACCGACCGCTTCCAGGTACCCCTTTTCGATTTTGGTGAGGGCGAAGCCGATGAACGTACCGATCGGCGGATATTGCGCGCCATCGTCGCGGATATTGCATACGAATGAGATGCCGTCCATGACCGCCTGCTGTGCGGAGAGAACGCTTTTCTCCTGTTCCAGGACGCGGGGGGCGACAGCGCTGCCGTGCGCGAATCCGCATCGCATGGCAAACGGAAGCGTGCAATCGTGGCAGTAGTCGAAATCCTCAGTTGGATCCGCGACGTCGCCCGCGCCGGCGGAAGCACGTTTGCGCCGACGCCGCACGGCATCGCGTTCACGATGCCATCTGGCCGGATCATCGTGATGTCAGATTGGAAGAAGAACGGCTTCTTGCGATGGAACATCGACAACCATTTCGGCGATTGTCAACCGCCGTTCGGACCGGAGATGTATCCGGACTACGAGCGCGGCATCCGTAAAGATCCCGGAATTCCGCGAGCTGCGCGCTTTCTCGAGCAAATCGAACAGACGCACCACTAAAGGCAGTCTTGCGCAGGAGTCGTCAACTTTCCGAGCACGTCGTACTGGCCGCCCAGAGCCATCGACGGCTGCTGACGCGAGAACCATTCGACATACGCGACATCTTGTACGATGAAGCCTCCTGCGCTGAAGGTCGCGCCGACAAGGGGATCGCCGACTTCGAGCGTCGTGTTGCAGTCGTTCACGCCGGGTATCCTCCACGAAGGCACCACGTTGTCGTTGAACGGATCGTTGGCCCACTCATTGATCTCGTGCGACATCGTGTCCGCATTACCGGGAGACATGCCGGCCCAGACGGTCGTGAAGAGATCTTTCCCAGCCGGTCCGTGGACGACGAATGCAGAGTGGTTGCCGTGAAAACAGCAGGCGTTTCCGGGTCTTTTCAGCAGCAGGTTGTGCGTGACGAAAATGGTGAGCGATGTGGGAGCGATTCCAAGCTGCGTGACCACGGTCGGTTGGACGGTTTTCACGAACCATTGGTAGTCGACCGTTCCAGTGACTTGGCCGTGCGGACCCGTCATGGTTGATCCCTCGTTGCTCGGCACGGTGAGCAGATACTCGGGCGCGACGGACGGTGTGTCGAGCAAGACGTGATAGTTTGAGCCCTGGACTGCGGGCCACAATTCCGCGCGCAACACGGCGTCTGCATATTGCGTCGTACCGCTTGGGAAGACCGCGCTGCTGAAGATCGGCGACGCGAGGAGCGGCGCGACCTCGCGCTGTGCATCGAGCACATTGCCGTCGGAAAAGATCAATTTCATAGGCACGATCGTGTTCGCGACGAGGGTCGTCATCGCACCCTGAGCAGGGTCGCTGCCGACCAGCCGGATCGTATACGTCGTGCTGTTGAAGAAAAATGATGATTTCCAGAATGGGATCGTCTGTGCGGCTGCGGGCTGAGGAGCAGCGACGAGGCCGTAGACGAGCGCACAAAATGGTATTGCAAGAACGCTAAAGTTCAAAAAAGGCCCTCCGCGGTGCGCGCGTTCACCGCGCGATGTTCTGCTGCCTCCCGCGGGCGCGGCACGACCCGCCTCATTTATTGCGATCGAGCATGCTTAGAGTTTGCTGCCGGTCGCCGAATCTAAGTTGCCGAGGTTGAAGAACGGCACCGCGCCAGTACCCATCACGCCCGGCAACTTGCCATCCCACTTCTGCACGGCATCGTATTCGACCGTGAGCGGCGTGATCTGTTGACGCCGTAGCCGGTTTGCCTGCGCTTCTCCGTTGGCCGAAGCAATCGCCTCTGCGGCTTGCACCTTGATCTGGTTCAACGTGTTCTGCTCTTGGAAGAATTTCTGTTGCGCGATGACTTTGTTCTCAATGGCTTGCGTGAACTGATCGCTGAATTTGAAATTGGTGATGGACATCGCGGCGATGTGGATGTCGAACGATTCGAGGCGCGCAGCGAGGTTGTTCTGCAACATATCCCGAGCGGCAGGCCGCTTGGTTATGAGCTCTTCGGCGGAGAACTGCGCGGTCGCGGCCTTAGTCGCTTCCTGGATGGCGGGAGCGATGATTCGGTCCTGATAATCCTGTCCGAGACGGTTATAGATGTCCACCAGCCGGATCGGATCTGAATCAATGTTGTAGTTGAGCGTCACCGTGGTGGCGACATCCTGCAAGTCATGCGATGCAGACGACGCATCGGTGGTGTACGCTTGGACCTGGACGCTCATCGGTACGACTTGGGTTACAAACGGCACGACGGTATAGAAGCCTGGTTGCTTCACCTCGCCGGTGGTCGCACTAAAGCGCGTGACCACACCGCGATAACCTGCGGGGATTTCGCCGAAGGCTGAATTGAGCGTCAGTGCGACGATAAGAATGGCGGCGGCTTCGATGATCGCCGAATAGTTAATTGTGTTGTCCCCGCGAAACGCACGCCGCCCGACGAAATACGCCATAAGACAGGC
>DATBOZ010000099.1:0-22421 GCA_036561585.1 Candidatus Eremiobacteraceae bacterium
GCCGAGTTTTGCGAAGACGCGTTTGAAGTGATCTTCGACGGTGTACTCGGTGAGGAACAGTTGGTCCGCGATGCGGCGGTTCGAGTAGCCGTACAGCACGAGCATCACGACTTCGCACTCGCGCGGGCTCAGCGCATAGCGTTCGAGGTTATGCTGTACTGCGTCCTTACGTTCGACGCGCTCGAACACCAGCAGGAGGTGCCTGCCGGCCGATCCGTCCATGAGACACGCCCGCACACAATTATCGATGGTCAGCAACGCGACCGTCGACGTGTCGAGCCGCTCGCGCACGCGGGCGCGCAGCTCCGGTACGAGCGCTTTGAGGACGGGCGGGAGCTCGGCGCTCTCCTCGAACAGCGCGGCGCCGGCGACTTCGCGCAAGAGCTTGCGCGCGCGGTCGTTCGCCAGAACGACCCGGTTCTCGCCGTCAATCACGATCGCCGCCGGCATTTGGCGGTTTTGCGCCGCGCCGATTGGGATCGATGACGCGCGTTCGGGTGGGATCTCCGGCCTGGGCTTCGGACTTGGCATCACATTCTCGCAAGCACAAAAGTACGTCGCGCACCCTTTTGCCTCGTGCCGGCGCCGGGTGTCGCATGGTTTCCCCTAAGGTCCTATAGAACGCAGGACAATGTTATATGGGACGTACCCTGATTCCCGGGGTGGACTCTCCTTTAGGAACTATGGTATAACCCTAGGACCGGAAACGTTGTAATCGAGCCCTAAAGAACTAATCTAGACGACTATAGGGCTCAATTTTTCTTCAGCCGGATGTCGGGACTTTGGAGTGCTCCTCAATCCCGTCTGTGCCAATGTTTGATCGAATCCACCACTCCACCGCAGCCGGAAGGAAATAGTATGGATCGCGTCCGCATTGCAATCGTCGAACAGCAAGCGCTGTTCCGTAAATCGCTCTGCCAACTCCTTGCGAAGGATGAACGGTTCGGCATTGTTCCCGAGTGCATCGAACAATGCGATCTGCAGCGCATCGCCGCAGCCAAACCCGACATCGTCCTTCTCGACGTCGATTTCCATAAAGGCGATCCCGTCGATGCCGTTCGCTCGCTTCGCGAATCGCATCCGGGCGTTCGCATCTGTCTCTTGTCCATGCACGCACAGCAAGATTTGCTGTCGCGCAGCCTTATATTTGGCGTCGAAGGCTATGTTATCAAGGATATCAGCCCTTCCGATCTCACACGCGCGCTGCTCATGATCCATGGCGGCGACGTGTATGTCGATCCGCGTCTGGCCGGAAACATGCTGCGCCGGTTGAGCACCAAACGCTATCGCAACGATCCCACCGAGCTCTCGGAGCGCGAGACCGATGTCATCCGTCTCATCGCGCTCGGCCTCTCCAACAAACAGATCTCGGAGAAGCTGTTCCTGAGCGAGAAGACGGTCAAGAATCACATCAGCCGCATCTTCAGCAAACTCAACGTCACGGCGCGAACACAAGCGGCCATCTACGCGATCAAGAGCGGTATCGTTTAGGCGAAAGCCCCGTCCTACCGCATAATTCGCAGGGCCGGCAGTAATACCGGCCCTTCGCATTTTCCCCGTAGTCCACAGGCGAATCTGGGACCCCCGCCAAGTCCCATAGGGCAAGCAACCGTACCGGGCTGCGGTCCTAGACGGAACGCGCGGTTTGTGCTCTTGCACTTAGGTCGAGAGTCCGCCGCTGAAATGAGGCTCGCGGCAACTCGACGTTCGTTCGCCATCATGTTATGGTGTTACGAATACATCGGGCGAACGAGCGGGCCGGGGCTTGCTTTTTGGGGGCGATCGCCTGTCACTGAAGATGTTTCGAACCACGGCTCCCGACCGAGATTGCAGGGCGTCGGCGATGGAGTTCGACGCTCGGGAAACGCGATATGGGAAACGCGCTAAGAGTCGCGGTCATCGTTCCGCAAGGGGTCTTCAGGTCGGCGCTGTGCGCCGCCCTTGAGCACTACGGGGACGTCGAACCGTTCGGGGTGCCAAATATTCCAGAAGCCGGTTTCGGCCCTGGAATCGATGCCGTTATTCTTGATCTGGACTTCCAGCCCGAAAACCATCGGGACCTCATGCGCCACCTGCTCGGAGCCGGCCAGAATCTACGGATTTGCGTGCTGGCGTTTCGTGCGCTGCCCGCGACCGTTCGCCAGTGCCTGAGCCTGGGCGCCGACGGATTTCTGCTCAAGGATTGCACGATCGAGGAACTGCACCGCGCGGTCCAGTCCGTCGCGCGCGGTCAGGTCTTCATCGATCCAAAGATCGCGAGCTTGCTGCTCAAGACGCCTGAAGCCGGACCGCCGCCGAAGCGGCCCGACCTTTCTCTGCGCGAAACCGACGTCATTCGACTGATCGCGCTCGGCCTCACCAACAGGCAAATCGCGGACAAACTCAGCCTGAGCGAGAAGACGATCAAGAATCATATCTCGCACATCTTCCGCAAATTGAAGATCACCGCGCGCACCCAAGCCGCGATCCACGCGATCTCGAACAACCTGGTCCGCTAATCTCTTGTAGCGCCGACTTGCTCTGTAGTGCCGACGTTTATGGTCGGCCAAGGATTTGGTCTGCCTGCCGATGATCCGATGTAGTAGGGCGAGCACGGCTCGCCCGAAAAAACAGGGCGAGCGTTGCTCACCATACCACCGAAGAGACCCGGCCGATGATAAACATCGGCACTACACTGAATTGCGTCGAAAGGAAACCACCCAATGTCAACGACTCCATATTTGATCTTCAGCGGCAGCGCTGAAGAGGCGCTCGCGCTCTACCGCGCAGCGCTCGGCGGCGAAGTGGAAATCGCTCGCTACGCGGACGCACCCGCCGGCAGTCCGGTGGAGCCCGATTGGGCGGAAAAAGTGATGCACGGGTCGCTTCGCTCGCCGCTCGGCAATGTCAACGTCATGGACGCGCCGCCGGATCGTGCCGGCACGCCCGGTGACAACTTCGCGATCGGCATTCGGACGGAAGACGAAGCCCAAGCCGCGACGACATTCGCCAAGCTCGCAGCCGGCGGAACCGTGATCATGCCGTTTGAGAAGACGTTCTTCGCGAAGATGTTCGGGATGTGCGCCGACAAATTCGGCTTCAAGTGGTTGGTGCAGGTCGACTAAGCGAATTTGCGGTTGGGCGAGCTCGCCCGGAAAAAATTTAGGGCCAGCATTGCTTGCCCTAGTACAAAATCACGACGGCCGACCGTAAAGGTCGGCACTACAGGGGTACTACTCGAATGCCCGCGTCTCCGCCGCGTACGCGTCGCGGAGATAGCGCGGCAGATTGAACGCGCCGCGGTGCGTCTGGCCGTCGTAGTGACGCAGCTTGCAAGCGCGCGCGAGATCGTCAGCCTTTGCAGACGCGCTGCCGGCGAACACGTCGAGCCGTTCTGCGCACAGCGCAAAACCCCACTCGGTATCGAATGCCGGCACGTACGCGGTATACGGAGCCACTGCCGGCCATGCCGATCGCAACGTCGCGATCATGCGTGCATGGAGGGCGAAATTATGCGGACCCGCCGTCGACGTTTGAATCGCGTATGCGCCACCCGGCGCCACACGCGCGCGCGTCGCGCGATAGAATCCGGTCGTGTGCAGACCGTACGACGGTGAATCTTCCAGCGGTTCGGTGAGGTCGCTGAGCACGACGTCGAATTGCTCGTTCGATCGTTCGACGTACGCCTTCGCGTCGCCGACGATCAATTCGGTCCGGCGGTCCTCGAAGGCGCCCGCGCTCCATTCCGGCATCAAGCGCCGGCACGCGTCGACGACTTCGCCGTCGATATCGACCATGACCACGCGCTGCATCGACGGCACGCGCAGCAGTTCGCGCAGTGTCGCGCCTTCGCCGCCGCCGAGGATGAGCGCAGCGCGCGGGGCAGCCACCGTCGCGCAAGCCGGGTGCACGAGCGATTCGTGATAGATATGCTCGTCTAGGGCGGCGCTTTGCGTATCGCCGTCGAGGACGAGCATCTTACCGAAGAGCGGGCTTTCGACGATGGCGTAGGATTGGTACTTGGATCGGCCTTGGGCGAGCGTGTTGCTCAGCGCGTGGCTGTGCAGCTCGCCGTCGGCGACTTGCTCAACGTACCACTGTGAGTTTTCGGTTTTTGGCACCCGGCTCGATCCCTGTCGACTTTTTGCCGACGACGTGGCTGAAGACGCCCGCCTCGTCCTGCATACCTCGTCGCACTTCTGTGGTCAGCATCTGTTTGGCTTGGAACTGCTCGGCGGCGAACCGGCAGGCTTTCCAGGGATCGGTGTGGTCGCCGCACGTGTAGATATCCATCGCAGCATAACCGTATTCCGGCCACGTGTGAATGGACAAGTGCGACTCCGCAATAACGACGACACCGCTAACCCCTTGTGGGTTAAAGCGGTGAAATGCGGTTTGGAGAACCTCCGCGTTTGCTTCTTTCGCGGCTTTGACGAGGATGTTGGTCACGGTGTCGACATCGCTGAGGATCCGGGGGTCACACTCAGACAATTCGACGATTATGTGCGTTCCAAGAGCGTTCAACCATTCAGCCCCCATGCAGCAATAGCTTGATATTGGGGAGTCCCCACCTCCGGTGAACTTTTCTGCATCGCAGACATCCGGTCACCAACAACAAATACTAGGGCATTTGTTCAGCTTTGTAAATAGCGGCTTAATGTCAGCAGCGGGACAGGTTGCGTTTGACGCTTTACGGCCTCGCATGGTACGATTGGTTTTCTGTGTAGCAATCAACCCGAAAGGTCACGATCGACTCCAATGTACGCCGTCATCGAAGCCAATGGCCGACACCTCAAAGTAAAGGAAGGCGAGATTCTTCGCCTCGACCGCATCGCCGGCGACGCCAACGCCGAGATCGTCTTCGACCGCGTCGTGCTCGCACACGACGGCAAAGAGCTCACCGTAGGCTCGCCGCTCGTCCAGAACGCCTCGGTCACCGCGCGCGTCGTGCGGCAGGGTCTCGCCGCCAAGGTCATGGCCTTCCGCTACAAGCCGAAAAAGCGCGTGAGAACCCGTCACGGCCACCGCCAGCCCATCACCGAACTCCGGATTGAGAAGATCTCACTCGCGTAAACCCAGTCTTGTCGTCCGCTGTGAACGTTCGCGAGGCGCAATCGTCCGCTTGACCGTGTCCGGTCATGCCGGCTTCGCCGCTCGCGGCGACGACATCGTCTGCGCGGCGGCAAGCGCGCTCGTGCTGACCGCCGCGCACGGCGTCGCGACATACTGTGGTGCTCTTGTCGTGGTGCGCGACGATCCCGACGGCGACTACGTTCTCGAAGTCCCTCGCGGCGGCGGCGTTCGAGCGCAGGCGGTGCTCGAAACCGCGCTCTCCGGCTTGCGAGCGATCGCGCGCAAACACCCTGGACATCTCGCGGTGCGATCCGCGGGAAAGTAGCGTCGCCCGGCGAAATTTCTTCCTCCGCCCGTCAACGTGAGGAGTCCGATCATGGATAGCATCAGCGAAACGCGCATCGACGGCGCCACGAACGGCTCGGGCCGGCTCGATGAGCAGGGCGATTCCGCCGATCTTCGGCGCACGGTCGTCGCCGGTGTCCTCGGGGCGCTGGTCGCCTCCGCCGGCTATCTCATCTACAGCCGGTTGGAAGACGAGCACAAAGAGACCATCCGCAATTCCGTCATGAAGTTCTTGGAAGAGAAGATGCGCGAGGCGCGCGCGCAGTTCAAACTGTGATTCAAAGTCCAATTTGTAAGAGGGCAAGCATCGCTTGCCCATTTGGGTGAGCGCTGCTCACCCAAGTTTTTGAGCGAGCGATGCTCGCCCTACTCCAGGTCGATATTGTCCACAAAGAGCCGATAACCTGACTATGCGACGCCTTTTGGCTGCCATGACCTTTGCAGTCTGCCAGCTGGCCTTTTTTGCGCAGGCCGCTTCGGCGGCTTCGACGCCGGCCAGCAGCCGCGAAGTGATGAGCGCGTATGTCGCCGCCATCCGATACTTCAACGCCGGAATCGACGCGAACGAAGCGCAACGCATCGTCGACGCGATCTTGCGCGACGCGGCCGACGAGCGCGTCGACCCGCGCCTCGTCGTCGCCATCGTCGCCACCGAGAGCTCGTTCGACCGAACCGCGCGGAGCTCGTCCGGAGCGATGGGCCTCGGGCAACTCATGCCAGGCACCGCCGCTGACGACGGGGTCAACAACGCCGACGACATCGATCAAAACATTCGCGGCACCGTGCTGACCCTCAAGGGCAATCTCCAACACTACGCGCGCTTCGATGTCCAGCGGCAATACCTGTATGCGATCGCGGCCTACAACGCGGGCAGCGGCGCGGTCGACGAATACGGCGGAATCCCGCCGTACGATGAGACGGTGCACTACGTGATGAAGGTCGTCGTCTTGTGGCGCCGGCTGACCGGTCTCTCCGCTACTTGACCTCTTCGGTGGGCGGTTCTGGTTCGGGCGCGACCGGACTCTGTTTTTCTTCGGGCCAACCCTCGCCACCGGTCTCGTCTTTTTCGCCGGTGCTGCCGATCTCGTCCGGCTCGACGTTTGGCCGGAATTCGGCATCGCGCGCCGCGCGATCCATCTCGAGCATGAACGACTGGGTCGTGTTCTGCATATGACGCATGACATCGCCCAGTTGCCGCGCGACCTTCGGCAGTTGATCGGGGCCGAACAGCAATAGGGCGATCGCGAAGATCGCCGCCATGTCGGTCGGACCTAGCCACAGGAACATCACGCTACAAAGGGCTCCCTTCCGCCTGAAGCAAAAGTTTTCCCGACCGGCCACGTACGTCCTCGCGAGGCGCTCCTTGAAAATCATCTATACCAAGAGCCAGCGGGAAGAGGCCGTAGCTACCCTTGCGACGCTGCGCAAGATTCTCGGCCGGTTTGTCCGGCATCGCGTGTTCTATGAGCTGTCGGCCCGGCGCCGCCGGTCGCACGAGCTCTATTCGGTAAAGCATGCGTTCACTGTCGGCGACGTCGACGTCGCGGGCCAAGCAGAGCTCGTCATCACGTTTTTCGATGCGATGAACCCGTCACATTCGGTGGAGATCGTCAACCCGCACGCGATGCGCATCTACGACGACAATCCGAGCAAAGGCTTCGCCGTCGCGTTCTACGCCGAAGAAGCGGCCGATTTCGACGTGCGCTACTACGTCCGCGACGAAGGCGAGGATGACCGTTCGCCCAAGCGCACTGCGCTCGAGAAGATCACGTTGCCGCAACTCTTCGACTATCTGCAGGAGATCACGCAGGCCGACGTCGTCGAAGTGGGCTCGGAATCCAAGAAACCGTAACCACCCACCGCCGCGCCGGTCAGCGGCGCCGGAAAATACCCTTGAAGCGTTCGATCAGCGCTTTCGGCCGCGCCTCGAGCGACGCCGCTTTGCGCAGTTCGCGAACGCTGTCGTCGATCCGTCCGATCGCGCGGTAAAGCACGCCAAGGTTGTGATGCGCAGGCGCGTAGTCGGCATCGGCGGCGATCGCCGCTTCGTACCGCCCGCGCGCCTCTTCGGTTTCGCCCGCTTCTTGCGCAAGGTTTCCGAGATTGACGAGCGCGGCGGCGCAGCGCGGATCGCGCGCAATCGCGGCTTGGAAATCGTCGCGCGCGCCCGCGCGATCGCCTGCGAGCACCTTGCAGACCCCGCGTTTGGAGAGCGCGGCCGGAGCGAGCGCCGGATCGAGTGCCGCTTCGGTGAAGTGCGCCTTGGCTTCGTCGAGTCTACCGAGTTCGAACGCGCGCATGCCGTCGGCGAAGGGGGAGCGTACCTTCATGCGTGAAAATCGTGCGCAAGCTGATGCGAATCGATGTCGTTACCCTTTTCCCACAGTTCATCGAACCTTTGGTGCGCGGCAGCATCGTCGGCCGCGCGCAGGCAAAGGGGTTGGCCGACATCACCGTCGTTGACCTCTGGCAGTTCGTGCCCGACGGTGAGCGAGCGGACGACGCGCCGTATGGCGGCGGCGCCGGCATGGTCATGCGCCTTGGGCCGCTCATCGCGTGCATGGAGCATTCGCTCGGCGGCTCGCTCGACGTTCCTGCGGGCACGCGCGTCGTCTTGCCGTCACCGGCCGGGCCGGTGTTCACGCAAGCGCGCGCGCGCGCGTTGGCCGCGCTCGATCGGCTCATCCTTGTGTGCGGTCACTACGAGGGTATCGACGAGCGTTTTTTCGACCTCGTCCGCGCGGAGGAGATCTCGCTCGGCGATTTCGTGCTGACCGGCGGCGAGATCCCGGCGCTTGCGATCATCGACGCGTGCGTGCGCATCTTGCCGGGCGCGATCGCCGCGGAGAGCGCCGCCAACGAGTCGTTCAGCGGGCAAGACTTGGACTGGCCGCACTACACGCGGCCGGCCCAATTTCGCGGCGCAAGTGTCCCGGAAGTCCTGCTCTCGGGCGATCACGGCAAGATTGCGAAATGGCGCGAGGATCGGGCAGCCGAACGGACGATGCGACGCCGTCCTGACCTTCGGTCTTGAAGCGCCGGCCGCGCCTGTGATATACTTGACTGCGTTCGTTTTTTAATATCTCTACCGGACGAAGTCCGGCTCCACGCGACGCGGCAGCGGCGTCTGGCCTCCACGAAGGTGGCCGACGCTTTTTTAGCGGCCGTCTTAGGACAAAGATTCTCATGGATATGGCACGCCTCGTCGGCGACGAGCAAAAAAAGAAGCAAATCACCGAATTCGGCCCGGGCGATTCGGTGAAGGTCCATTCGCGAGTCACGGAGGGCAATAAAGAGCGCATCCAGGTGTTCGAAGGCGTCGTCATCGAGCGCAAGAACGGCGGCCTCTCCGAAAGCTTCACGGTCCGCCGGATCGCTCATGGCGTCGGCGTCGAACGATCGTTCCTCGTCCATTCGCCGCGCGTCGAGAAGATCGAAGTGACCCGCCGCGGCCTCGTGCGGCGCGCGAAGCTATTCTACTTGCAGGATCGCGTCGGCAACAAAGCCACCCGCATCAAAGAGAGAAAGAGCTGACGCTCCCGGGATGACTCCCACCATCCTCATCGCCGTCCTCGCAGTCTTGGCGCTGGCGCGGCTCATCCTTTGGATTGCGCCGTCTGCGGTCACCGACGATAAGAGCCGCGGCATCATCCGCGAATACCTCGACGCATTTCTCATCGCCGGCGTCGTCGCGCTCTTGCTCATGCACTACGTCGTGCGGACGTTCTACATCCCGTCCGGATCGATGGAGCCCACGCTCAACATCAACGACGTGCTGCTCGCCTCAGAGATCGAATACCGGTTCAGCGATCCAAAAGATGGGCAGATCGCCGTTTTCGTGCCGCCGCCGGATCTCGGCACCACCGATTTCATCAAGCGCGTGATGGGTGTGCCCGGCGATTCGATCCGGATCCATAACGGCGTCGTCATCCGCGATGGCAAAACCGTGCCCGAACCGTACCTGCCGGCATCGAACCATCCGAACTACGAACTCGAGATCAAAGACTACGACATCTGGGTCGACGGCATTCCGCTCGATCCGTCGCGCGCGCAGATCCCGCCGCGCAATCAGTGGCAAGCGCCCGACCGGATTCCAAACGGCTGGTACTTCATGATGGGCGACAACCGCAATAATTCCGATGACGGCCATCTGTGGGGCTTTCTGCGCCGCGATCAATTCGTGGGCCACGCGTTCTTCGTGTTCTGGCCGCTCAGCGACGCCCGCGTTTTAAAATAGTTCCATCTCGTATTAGGGCAAGCAACGCTTGCCCATTTTATTATTGTGGGGCCGACCTTTATGATCGGCCGGCCGCTGATAAACATCGGCCCCACAGAGTAGGTCAACACCGCTCACTACGTGAACACAACAGTCCGTGTCAGCGTATAGCCCACGCCTACCAGACACGCCCGATCCGCCGCGAGAACCCACGGCGGTCTTCGACGACCTCCTCCGCGCCGATCGAAGGCGCTTGGCTCTTCGTCTCCGTCTGAAACATCTCGCCGGACTCGCGCTCCAAGCGGCCTTCCTCCTCATCCTCATTTCGCTGTTCTTCTATCGTCTGCCGCAAGTCGACGGGCAGAGCATGGAACCGCAATTGACCGGCGGCGAACACGTGCTGATCGATACGCTTGCCTTCGACTTCCGTGTCGCGAACCCGATGGCGCCGGACAGGCCTATTGTCGAACTCCGCCTGCATCCGATCGCGCGCGGCGATCTCGTCGCCTTTGAGCACGGCGCCGGCGACGACCGCAGGATCTTGCTCAAGCGCGTGATCGGACTCGCGGGCGATACGGTCGAAACCGTGCGCGGTAAAGTGTTGGTCAACGGCGTCGCCGCTGACCGTATGGCCGATCCTTCAAACGATCGCGAGGACCTCGCACCAGTCGCAGTGCCGGCGGACAGCATCTACGTCCTCGGCGACAATCGCGCGCAGTCCGACGATTCCCGCGCGTTCGGGCCGGTGCCGGTAGAATCGGTGATCGGGCGCGCTACGCTCGTCGTCTGGCCTCCGACCCGTGCCCAGCGGCTCCGCTAAACCACCCAAGGCGGAGGCTTCATGGTTCCCCGGCCACATGGCCGCGGGGCTTCGCGCGGTCGTCGAGAACGCGGCGGTCATCGATGCGGTGATCGAAGTCCGCGACGCGCGCATCCCGCGCGCGACCGCGGCGACCGGATTGCATCCATCGCTCGCGCGCAAGCGGCGCATCGTCTTGCTGAACCGCGAGGATCTCGCCGATCCGGAGGCCACCGACCTTTGGCTGGCTTCGCTCGCCCGCGCGGGCGTCACCGCGTTCGCGGGCATCGGTACGCACGCAGGTTCGCTCAAAGGTCTTCGCAACGCGCTCGTATCACAAAGGCCGCGCGAGGGCAGGCTGCGCGCCGCCGTCATCGGCGCCCCGAATACCGGCAAGTCGTCGGTCATCAACGCGCTTGGCCGGCGCAGACGCGCGCAGACGCAGGACAAAGCCGGCGTCACGCGTCACGTGCGCTGGCTTTCGATCGGCGATTCCGTCGAATTGCTCGACACGCCCGGCGTGCTGGCTCCGCGCATCACGAGCGCAGCCGCAGCTTGGCAGCTCGCGCTGTGCGGCAGCTTGCCGGATAGCGCGTTCGATGCTGAGGAAGTCGCCGCGCATTTCGAGTCGTGGCTGCGCATCCACCGTCCCGGCGATGCAGACGAGTACGAATTGAACGCATTTGCCCGGCGGCACGGGATGATTCGCCGCGGGGGCGAAATCGATGCGCGCAACGCAGCGCGTAAACTCGTTGCCCAATTCCGCGCTGGCGCCAACTTGAAAGTCACTTTCGAATCACCGGGGTGATCGCGCCCGTGACCGCACGCGAACGACGCCGCCTCAGCGCGCTTCATCGTTACGAACGCACCGCATGGGAAGGCGGCGCGCAAATGGTCTGCGGCGTCGACGAAGTCGGTCGCGGCCCGCTCGCCGGTCCCGTCACCGCCTGCGCCGTCGTCATCACGCAACCGCTCTTGCTCGAATTCCTCAACGATAGCAAATTGGTCACGCCGCTACGGCGTGCGGCCCTCGCCTTGCAGATCCGCGCGCAAGCGGCGTGCTTCGCCATCGGCTGGGCATCGGAGGAGGAGATCGATGCGCTCAATATCCTCGTGGCTTCCCGGCTCGCGATGGCGCGCGCACTCGAACAACTGACGGTCGCGCCGTGCCAGGTCTTGGTGGATGCCGTGCACATCCCGCAATGCACCGCCCCGCAGACCGCGATCATCGGCGGCGACGGGAAGTCCGCCGCCATCGCAGCGGCGAGCATTGTCGCCAAGGTGGCGCGCGATGAATATATGGAAGCGCTCGACGACACGCACCCGGGCTACGGCTTCCGTCACAATCGCGGCTACGCCACGGAAGAGCACCTCGCGGCGCTCGACCGGCTGGGACCGTGCGCGGCGCACCGGAGGTCGTTCGCGCCCGTCATGCAGCCGTCGCTGTTCGCGTTCACCGCTCAGGTCGACGAATGAAAAAAACCGTACCAGTCCGATTCTCTGAAGGCACGGTCGGAGAAGCGGCGGCCGCCCGTTACCTCATCGAGCGCGGCTACCACGTCCTCGAACGCAATTTTCGCTGCAGGGGCGGCGAAATCGACCTGATCGCGCTCGACGGCGGCACCCTCGTCTTCATTGAGGTCAAGTTGCGCCGGACGCTCGCGCGCGGCTCACCCCTTGAAGCGGTGACGCCGTTGAAACAGGCGCGGGTCCGCAAAGCGGCACAGCAGTACCTGGGATTTTGCGGGCGCGTCTTCGGCCGAATCCGATTCGACGTCATTTGCATCATGAAAACTCCGAAAACCACCGATATTACCCATATGAAAGCCGCCTTTGCCTCGTAGCCTCTAGCCCCGCCAGATGCAGATCGCAACCGACAGCGTCCTCGCCAATCGCTACCGCATCGTTGAGAAGATCGGCAGCGGCGGCATGGCCGATGTCTATCGTGGCACCGATCACGTTCTCGAGCGAGACGTGGCCGTCAAAGTCCTCACCGAACGCTCGGATGAGGTCTGCCGCCGCTTTTTGCTCGAGGCGCAAAGCATGGCGCGCCTCAACCATCCGAACATCGTGGCGGTGTACGACGTCGGCGTCGATCGCGACATGTCGTACATCATCCTCGAATTCGTGCGCGGCAAGACGATGCGCGACATCGACCGCACGAAGATCTCGTTCGACGACGCCATCGACATCACGGTGCAGCTGCTCGAAGCGCTGCAGTACGCGCACGGCCAGGGCATCATCCATCGCGATATCAAGCCGGGCAACATCATGCTCACGGAAGACCATTCGCTCAAGGTCATGGACTTCGGGTTGGCGCGGCGGATGTCCGATGTTTCAAACCTGACGCAGAGCGGCGAGATCGTCGGCACGATCGCGTACTTGCCGCCCGAACGGTTCCTTGGCAAATCGGGCGATCGCACGAGCGATCTCTACTCCGTCGGCGTGCTGCTCTACGAACTGCTGTGCGGCAAACTTCCGTTCTCGCACGAGTCCGACGACCTCGTCGCCGTGATGTTCTCGCACGTCAATGACCGGCCCAAACCGCCGCGCCAGATCAATCCGCTCGTCCCCGCGTCGCTCGATCGCATCATCATGCGCCTGCTCGAAAAAGATCCGACCCGCCGCTACTCCGATGCGGGCTCATTGATCGTCGATTTGAAAGTCGTGCAGGAAGCGCTCGCGCGCGCCGCCGCGAAACCGGTCGAAGCCGCGGGCGCAGACGCGAAAAGCGAGCCGGCCGAGACGGCCGCGCATACGCCGGTCGCACCGCCGCAGCCGAAAACGCCGGGCACGCAAGGGAAGCCCGAAGAGCCCAAGCGCGAGCCGCCCACCGGCGGCTATCTGAAAGGCGACCTGGTTACGAGCAAGACGTTCACTGCGGCAATCGCGCGCGCGATGCAAGGCATGATCGCTGCGCGCGAACAGGATTGGCGCGCGGCGGAAGATCACTACGAGGCGGCCGTGGGCATGCTCATGCCGCTCAACCATCCGTCCGAGCTCGCGCGCACGTACGCTCGCCTTGGCGCGCTCTATTGCGCCAAGATCAAGGCGTCCTCGACGGCGCTGCCCAGCGATATCACCGCCGCGCGCCAATATCTCAACCGGGCGCTGCCGGTGCTTCGTGAAAAACGCATGTTCGCCGACGTCAAAGACGCCGAAGCGCACTTGCACGCGCTCGACGCCATATAACGCCAAACCCGAGGACCACCTCCGTGGAGCCGCGAAGCACGCTCGGCTCTCATGGTGCAATCAGCTAACCGCCTTCGATACAAGGTCTTTACATCGTTCGCGATCGCTGTGTGTGCGTTCGTCGGCATCGCGCGTCTGGCGCTCCAATCGCAGCTGTCCGCGCAGGGCGCGTTCGTGTATGCGCTATTGGCGCTGCTCGCCGTTGCCGGCGTGTGGCGCGGCATCATCTATCTGCGCGCCGTGCGCTCGTTTTCGGTCGCCGCCGATGAGTGACGCGTTCTTCAGCCCGATCGGCATCGCGCTGGCGCTGTTCATCGCCCTTTCGATCATCGCAACGCTCTTCTGGATGCTGCATCCGCCATCCAATCGCACCGTGCGCATAGCCGAAAGCGCGGCGACTGCCGCCCGCCATATCACGCGCAACGTGCTCGTCGTGTTTTCGGCCGACATCAAATCCGAAGTGCTCATGGCACTTGCCGTGAAAATGGCCAAGGGCCAACACATCGACGTCGTCGCGATCTACGTCATCGAAGTCCCGATGACGCTGCCCATGGGAGCCGATCTGCCGAAGCAGGAACGCGAGGCGCTCGAAGTGCTCACCGCCGCAAAGGAGATCGGCCGCAAGTTCGGCCTAGAAATCCATACGCACACGATCCGGGACCGGCAGGCGGGTCCCGCCATCATCCAAGCCGCTCGCGACGAACACGCGCGCCTCATCGTTATGGGTACGTACCGGGAAAATCGTTATGCCGGCGCACCGCTCGCGCGCGCGATCGAGTACGTGACCACGCACACGCAGTTCGATGTGCTCATCGGTGTCGCCAGCACGGCGGACACCGGCAGCATGTTTGCGTTGGGCTCGGTCGAAGCACCCACCGCTCGAGGGTCTCACAAGAAGTGACCACGATCCGCATCGTCGCCGCGGCCGCCACAGCCGCGTTTTTGTTGGGTGCCGGCGCCGCGCTCGCGTCACCGGCGGGCGATGCAGCGATTTCGGCGTTTTCGAGCGCATGGAATGGCGTGCACACCTACACCTGCACGATCACGGCGCACGAAGTGCAAGGTTCGAAGGTACAGGATCGTGTGTACCACGCTGTGTTCAAGCGCCCGAACAACGTACGCATGGACATCGTCAGCGGCGCCGGCAAGGGCGGCGCCGCCATTTGGAATGGCGGCGACACCGTCTACGGTCACCAGGGCGGATTCTTGTCGTTCATCCGGCTGCACTTGAATATACACGATGCCAAGGCCATCAGCTTGCGCGGCACCACCATTGCGCAGGCCTCGTTCGGCGCGCTCCTTCAGCGCTTCAAGGATCTCAAGACGTCGTCGCTTGATGCGAAGATGGCGTCCGGCCAGACGACGGTGACGGCCGACGTGTTGGATCCAGCGTCAAACCAAGGCGTGACGAGCGAAGTCTTGATCCTCGGCGCCGATCATCTGCCGGTCGGATACGACCAGTATGTCGGCACGAAAAATGTCAATCACGTCCGCTATTCGGACTACAAAGGCAACGTGGCGATTCCGGACTCCACCTGGAAGCTTTGACTAATCGTTTGTAGGTGCCGACCTTTAAGGTCGGCACCTACATTTGGGTTATTCGCCAGCGGATTCGCGATCGGTGATCTCTTCGGCCGCTTCTTCGTACGCGCGCTTCAATGCTTCGAGCGCATCGTAGCGCTTCTCGTCTTTTTCGTCGGGCGGGGCATCGGCGCCGAGCTCGCCGCTATCGAACACGCCGTACTTCTTCTTGAGCGCCGCGCAGTACGCATCGATGTCTTCTTTGGCCCCGTCGACTTCGCGCAGAAGCCGCTGCAACTCCGACGTGGGCGCATGTTCCAGGGCCGACAATCGCTCGGCATCGGTATGCGGCTCGAACTTTTTCCAGCGCGCGATGAGCGGATCGAGCCGCTCCCAAATCTGGTCTCCCATGCTCCTTATCCTGGCGCGAAGTAGCGTTTGCGGAGCTCGTCGAGCAGTACCGCAATGAGTATCACCGCACCGAGCACGACTTCCTGCGCATACGACTGCACGTTGAGCAAATTCATCAGGTTGTTCAGCACGCCGATGAGCAGCGCGCCGACGAATGTTCCCACGATCGAACCCCGGCCGCCCATGAGCGACGTGCCGCCGACCACAACCGCCGCGATGGATTGCAGTTCGTAACCCTGCCCGGACTGCGGAATGCCCGTGCTCAAGCGCCCAGCCAGCAGGAGGCTGGCCAGACCGGCAAGCGCGCCGCAGATGATGTAGACGCCCAATTTCACGCCGCCGACATTGATGCCCGACAGCCGCGCCGCCTCCTCATTGCCGCCGATCGCGTAGACGTAGCGCCCGAAGCGCGTCTGCGTCAGTAAGAAGTGGCCGGCCACGACGACGCCGAGCATGACGATCACCGGTACTGGAATCCCGGGCAACCCGATGAGCTTCCCTAAAGCCGGAAAAATCGTGCCGCCGCCAATAGCGTTGAACGCCGCATTGTTGATCTCGATCGGCCGCCCGCCGGAATAGAGGAAGGCCAATCCGCGCGCCATGAGCATCATCGCGAGCGTGGTGATGAACGGCGGCAGATTGAATTTGATCACCGGCCACCCGTTGACGACGCCCGCCAAGCCGCCCACGCCCACACCCACACCGACGGCGATCAGTAAGCCAAGCGCATCCGATGCCTGACCGGCCATGAACCCCGCCATCAACACACCGGTGAGCGCGATCAACGAACCAACCGAGAGATCGATGCCCGCGGTGATGATGACCAGCGTCTGACCGACCGCCAGCACCGCGTACACCGCGATCTGTTTGAGCACGTTGCTGACATTGAATGGGCGAAGGAATGCGCCGTGCGTCCAGTGATCCAGGGCGAGCAGCAGCACGGTCATGCCGATGAGGAAGATGCCGAGGCGGAACAGCGCTTTGCGCCGGCCTGCTGTCATCTACGCCGCCGTCGCTCCGCTGGCATACCCGATGATCGATTCTTGCGTCGCTTCTTCACGCGTGAATACGTGCACGATCCTCCCGCCGCGCATCACGCCGATCCGCGTCGACATCCCGAGCACCTCCGGTAATTCCGACGACGCCATCACGATGGCCGTGCCTTGCGCCGCCAGCCGGTTCATGAGTTCGTAGATCTCCGCCTTGGCGCCGACGTCGATGCCGCGCGTGGGTTCATCGAAACAGATGACGCGCGATTGCTCGAGCAGCCATTTCGCGAGCACGACCTTTTGCTGGTTGCCGCCCGAGAGGTTGCGCGCGAGTTGTTCGAGCGACGGTGTCCGGATGCGCAAGTCGGCGCTGAGTTTGGCGACGGCGTCGGTCTCCTCCCGCTTGTCGACGACGAGGTAGTGTTCGAAGCGATCGAGATGCGGTAGTGTGACATTCTCGCGAATCGTCATGCCGAGGACGAGGCCTTGCGCTTTGCGGTCTTCGGTCACGAGCGCGAGCCCGGCCGCGATCGCGTCGTGCGGACCGTGTATCGTCAATACGGACCCGTCGAGCGCGACGCTTCCGGAAGTTGGGATGTCGGCGCCGCAAATCGCGCGCAGCAACGACGTGCGGCCGGAACCCACCAGACCGGCGAGGCCGAAGATCTCGCCCGGCGCGACTTCGAACGACACGTTGTCGATGCGGCCGGGCAGCGAGAGATCGCGCACGGCAAGGCGCGGCCGCGCAACGGCATCCGGTGCGTTGTATTTCGCGGGCGGCGGGAAATGTGCATCGAGCGGGCGGCCCACCATCAGGCGGATGACCGTGGCGACGTCGTACGATTTCGCATCGCCGGTCTCCACAAGCTTGCCGTCGCGCAGCACCGTGATGCGGTCGGCGATGGTGAAGATCTCCTCCATCCGGTGCGAGATGTAGACGACGGCGACGCCGGCGCGCGTCAGCGTGCGGATGACATCGAAGAGTTTTGCGACTTCGTCGGGCGTGAGCGAAGCAGAAGGCTCGTCCATGACGATCACGCGCGCGTCGAGCGAGAGCGCCTTCGCGATCTCGACCATCTGCTGCTGCGCGACGGACAGCAGCCGCACTTCCGAGCGCAGCGGCACGCTGACCGCCAGCCGATCGAACACAGCGCCCGCGCGGGCGTATAGCGCCGGATAATCGAGCACGCCTGTTCGTACGGGTTCGTGGCCGAGCAGCACATTGGCCGCGACGTCGAGCCCGGGCACGAGATTGAACTCTTGATAGATGATCGCGATGCGCAGTTTTTCCGCGTCGCGGGGTGAGGCGATAGCGACGCGTTTGCCTTCCACGTCGATCTCGCCGGCATCGGGCGCGACGGCACCGGCGAGGATCTTCATGAGCGTAGATTTACCGGCGCCGTTTTCGCCCACCAGCGCGTGCACTTCGCCCGCGCGCACGTCGAAATCGACGCCGTCGAGCGCGCGAACGCCCGGATAGGATTTGGCGATGCCCCGCATCGCCAGATACGGCGCCTGATCTGCCAAGCGCTTACGGCTTGCCGTGCGTCGTGTACGAGCCCACTGCGACCGGGATGAGTTTTGCCGGCGTCTTGCCGCTGAAGTAGTCGTGGATCGCGTCGATCGTCAATTTGCCGATCTGGTCGGGATGCTGCTGCGGATCGCCGGCCATGTCGCCGGCGTCGATGGCCTGTTTCGCGATCGGGCTGGCGTCGTACCCCACGATGACGATCTTGCCGCCCTTGCCCGCCGACTTCACGGCAGACAATGCGCCGAGCGCAGAATTATCGTTGATGCCGAAGACACCGCGCAGATTTGGATACGTCTGCAGCAAATTGTCCATCACGGTTGCAGCTTTGGTCTGATCGCCGCCGGCGGATTGATCGGCGACGACGGTGACGCCTTTGCACGACGCAAGACCGGCTCTGAATCCTTTGACGCGATCCTGGACCGACGTCACCTCGGGTTGATCGATGATGGCGACGGTCGCCGGGCCGTTGAGCGCCTTGCACATGATCTGCGCTGCGACTTTGCCACCGGCGACGTTGTCGGAGGCGACGTGTGCGATCACCACGCCTTTGTCCGATGAGCTCGCGATATCTGCGGTGAACACGGGGATATTCGCCTGATTGGCTTCGACGATCGCCGAGCCGACGGCTTTGGAGTCGGCCGGCGTCAGCACGATCGCGTTCACGTTCTTGCTGATGAAATCTTCGACTTGCGATGTCTGCTTGGCTTGATCGCGATTGGCGTCGACAAACGTGATGGCGTAACCGAACTTCGCCGCCTCGGATTTCATGCCGAGCTCCATGTCTTCATAGAACTGCGCCTGCAGATCCTGAATGGAAACGCCGATCGTTTTCGTGCCTGCGGCGGCCGGCGAACCCGTGGCACTGCTGCTCGCATTCTGACCGCCGCCACTGCCGGAGCACCCGGCGGCGAGCAACGATACGCTTGCCAATGCCGCAAACGTCCATCCGAAGCGTCTCACAAGGTTATCCCCCTTTTTCATCGCGCGTACTGCCATCCGGTCCGCTGTGCTACGTAGCAGGTGCCAACCGTCACGATTCTACACCGCTATCCACACTGCGAATCGCTTTGCGTGTGGATATGTGCATAACACGCTCGTACCCGTTAACGTACCTTAAACGTCGGTGCGCCACGGTCTAGACCGGAATCGGCGTCGTTCCAAGCTGAAAATACGCCTTCGCGAGTGTCACGGCCTTTACGCGCGAACGACATTCGCGTGTCGCGCGATCGCGTCACATCACCGTGACGTTGACGTCGAAGATGTTGCCGATCGCATCTTTCACGCGCACCACACATTGTCCGGGGCCGACCGCATTCACGACGAATTTGTCCGGCGCGCTGCCTTGCTGCACCAGCACGACATTGCGGTCGGAGCTCGCGGCGCTCCACTTGTGCGTCTCGCGCTCGGTGACGGTGATCGTCTTGGTGTCGCCCGGATTGCCGAACGTGAGATTCGACGGGCTCGCATGCAAGACGTTGATCACGTAGATGCCCATCGACTTGCCGCCGTCGGTCCACATGTTTCCGTCCGGACCGAGTATGATGCCCCATATCCTTGGGAAGTACGACGGCGGCTGCAGCATTTTCACGTGACCGGTTCGCGGTTCGACTCTGCCGAGCAGCGACGACACACCCTGATCTTGGATGAAGTAGATCTTGCCGTCGGAGCCGGCTGCGAGATTGAGCGGCGCGGACGAGTACGGTCCTTGCACCGGATACGTGGTCACGGTTCCACCAAGCGTCATCTTTCCGATTCTTGGCGGCGACGAATTGCAACTGAACCATAGATTCCCGTCGGGACCGGTCACGAGCCCATCTGGCCCACACATCTGATTGTGCGGCACGACGAATGTTTTTTCCACGCCCGTGTTGGGATCGATCCTCACGAGGGCGGTGCACGAACCGCCGGCCGCCGCAAACCAGATGTTATTATCGGGTCCGACGATGATCCCGTTCATGGCGACGCCGCAACCGGCCGGCACGCTGTATTGCGTGATCCCGCCGCTCGGCGTGATGCTCGCCACTTCCGTCTGCTCCGTGAACCAGACGTTGCCGTCGGGGCCTTTCACGATTCCTCCGTACGCTCGTTGCGTCGGCGGAAGGTTGAAGGCGGTGACGTTTCCCGTTGGCGTGATCCGCAATATCACCGCCCCCGAATCCTCATTCACCCAGAAGTTGCCGTCAGCGCCGATCGTGAGTTCGCTCGGGCTGACGCCCGGAATCGAAATCGTCCGCACTTTGCCATCCATCGAGAATCCGAAGAGGTCTTGAGCGATGTAGTCGGCCACCCAGACGGTGCGGTCGGGACCGATCGTCGTGCCCTGAAAATAGTCGTTGTTGCCGTTGATCGTCAGCCGGACCCAGTGCTCGCGATTGCCGCCGCCCTGGAGGACGTCTTGGCCGACTCCCTGGGCGCGTTCCGGCGTTGGGATATTGAAGAGCGATGAGGTCGACGGATGCGCGCCCGAGCATCCGGCACATGCAATGGCGACGGCGATCGATGCAGCCGTCATGCGCAAATACAGCATAGCCCTACCTCTCCGAGCCCACTTGTCTAGGAGTGTATGTCTCGGCACATCCTACGCAAAGGGCCTTCAGCACCAATCCGCGCTGCTAGACTCATGCTCTGCCTCGGGTGACAACCATCGTATGCTTGCTATCGGGTATGCCGCCGCTTTGCGCGGCATCGACGCGTTCGTGGTTCGTGTGGAAGTCGTGGGTGTTCCGGTCGCAGAGGGCGGAATTCACATTATCGGTCTTGCGGATCGTTCCATCCAAGAGTCGAAGGAACGCGTGAATGCGGCAGTGCGCTCTTCCGGTTTTCTTTTTCCCAGTTACAAGATCGTCTGCAATCTGGCGCCCGCCGACATCCGCAAGGCGGGCGCCATGTTCGATCTGGCGCTCGCGCTCACCATTCTCGGCATGGATCAGCAGATCGACGCGGCTCGCTTGCGCGACGTCGTCTGTTTGGGCGAGCTCGCGTTGGATGGCTCGGTGAAATCGGTGCCCGGTGTGTTGCCCTCCGCGATCGGCATCAAGCGTGCCGGCTACCGGCGGCTCATGCTGCCGGCGGAAAATCTGGCTGAAGCGGCGCTGGTCGACGGTCTCACCTTGCACCCGGTGCGGACGCTGCAGCAAGCCGTCGATATCGTGCTCGGCCGCGGCGAGCCGGGCGTCCGGTCGGGCGGCGAGGTCGCGCATGCAGATCCGCTCGATGTGCACGCGGAGTACGCCGAAGATCTTGAAGATGTGCGCGGTCAACTGCGCGCGCGACGCGCGATGGAAGTCGCGGCGGCCGGCGGCCATAATCTGTTGATGGTCGGTGCGCCGGGCAGCGGCAAGACCATGCTCGCGCGGCGCATGCCGTCCATCCTCCCTTCCATGACGCGCGAAGAAGCACTCGAGGTAACGAAATTGTATAGCGTGAGCGGGCTGCTCCGCCACGCATCGCGCCTGGTCACGCAACGTCCTTTTCGCGCACCGCATCATACCGTGTCGGCGCATGCATTGATCGGCGGCGGATCCGTGCCGCGGCCGGGCGAAGTTTCGCTTGCCAACGGCGGGGTGCTGTTCCTCGACGAGCTGCCCGAATTTCCGCGCAGCGCGTTGGAGGTGTTGCGTCAACCGCTTGAAGACGGGACCGTGACGGTCACGCGCACGGCGGCCACGGTCACCTATCCCGCAAAGTTCATGCTGATCGCAAGTCTGAATCCGTGCCCGTGCGGCTACAACGGCGATCGTTTGCGCGGCTGCACGTGCTCGCCGCACGCGGTGCGCAAGTATTTGTCGAAAGTGTCAGGACCTTTGCTCGACCGTATCGATCTGCACGTGGACGTGCCGCGCCTTCCGTACGAAGATATCGCGAGTCACACGCGCGCGGAGTCATCCGCGGCGGTGCGTGCGCGCGTCGAAGCAGCCCGGTTGCGCCAGCGCGTCCGCTTGGGCGGCGAGGGATCGAATGCGGTCATGCAGGTCAAATCGTTGCGCGATGCGTGCGCGTTGGACGATGCCGGTCGGTCGCTTTTAGGTGCGGCGGTCTCGCGGCTGCATCTTTCGGCGCGCGCACACGACCGCATCCTGCGCGTCTCGCGCACCATCGCGGATCTCGCTGCTTGCGATCGCGTGACCGCCGAACACCTCGCCGAGGCGATCGCCTATCGCTCACTCGACCGCTCGCTCTGGGCCGCCTAGTGTGGGGCCGCCCTTTACGGTCGGCCACTTTTTTAAGTGTAGGGCCGACCTTTACGGTCGGCCATTTTTTTTGTACTAGCTTGCCCTAAATTCCGATGTCGCCCGCCGTCTCGCTAGTAGCACGTACGCTCGACGGGGGGAAGCCCAGCGGAGGGCCTTCTTAGTTCGTTGAAAT
>DATBOZ010000100.1:0-32568 GCA_036561585.1 Candidatus Eremiobacteraceae bacterium
GCGCACAACAATTTTTTCGAGGAAGTCGCGAAGTTCCGCGCCTCACGTGCGCTCTGGGCAGAGATCGTGCGCGACCAATTCAAAGCGAACTCGCCGAAATCGTGGCTGCTGCGTTTCCATACCCAGACGGGTGGATCGACGTTGGCCGCGCAAGAGCCGGACAACAACGTCGTTCGGGTGACGCTGCAGGCACTCGCCGCCGTGCTTGGCGGCACCCAGTCGCTGCATACCAATGGCAAGGATGAAGCGCTCGCGCTGCCGACGCAAGATTCCGCGAAGCTCGCGTTGCGCACCCAGCAGATCATCGCCTACGAAAGCGGCGTCGCAGACACCGCCGATCCACTCGGCGGCTCCTATTTCGTCGAGCGGCTCACCGCCGATCTTGCAGCCGCGGCGCGCGCCATCATGATCGAGGTGGACAAACGCGGCGGCGCGGTGGCAGCGATCGAGAGCGGCTGGATGCAAGAGCAGATCGCGGACAGCGCCTACCGCGCGCAGGGCCGCATCGAATCGGGTGAGTCGATCGTGGTCGGCGTCAACAAGTACGTCGATCCCACCGCGCAGGCACAAGCAGTCGAAGTGCATCGCATCGACCCTGCGCTCGAACGCGAACAGCGCGCGTCGCTCGCCGCGTTCCGCGCGCACCGGGATAGCACGATTGCGGCGCAACGCCTTGCATCGCTCAAGCACGCCGCGCAGTCAAGCGCACCACTGATGCCGGAATTCATCGAAGCGGCCGATGCGGGCTGCACGCTCGGCGAGATGTCCGACGCCCTTCGCGAGGTATTCTCCGTCCACCATCCGGCGGCTCGCGTCTGATGGCCGAGCGCCCGCTCGATCACGTCGCGCTGGTCGTGGCAGACCTCTCGCAAGCGGAGCGGATCTATGCCTCGCTCGGATTCGAAGTCCGCTACCGCGAACGCGTCGAGGAGCAAGGCGTGGAGATCGTCGGCATGCGTGCCGGCCAGTCGACGATCGAATTGCTCAAGCCGCTGGCCGCGGACTCACCCCTCGAACGATTCCGCGGCGACAAACCGACCCGGCTTCATCATATAGCCTATAGGGTCGCCGACATCGAGGCTGAGCTCGTCCTGCTGCGGAGCGCCGGCATCCGCCTTATCGACGACCGGCCGCGCCGCGGCGCACACGGCAATTTGATCGCATTTATCCATCCGTCCGCGACGGGAGGCGCATTAATCGAGCTTTGCCAGCCGCCGACCCCTGGACCTGGAGCCGCGGGGGCCGATACATAGACTAAGAAGGCAGGCACGATGAAGCAATCCACGGCACGGCCCGTCCCGCTAGGGATGGTCAATCCACTGGTCGAGGCGACGGGCGCCGGAGTCATCGTCACGGACGCATCCGGTAACATCACGCATTGCAGCACCGCAGCCGCGGCGCTGTTCGGCTTTGATAGCGGGGCGCTCGACGGGCGAAAGATCGGCGCGATCATCGAGGACCGCGGGCGGCCCGCACCCGCCGCGCCCACGACGGACTTCGAAGGCGTCGGTCTGCGCCGGAGCGGCGATCCGTTCAATCTCGACGTCGGCGTGTTGGAACTGCGTTCGACGAGCGGTCCTTCATCATATCTGTGGGTCGTCCGCGACAAGGCCGGTGCATCGGTGCGCAAAGACCGCCTCGACGCGCTTTGGCGGCTGATCGTCGGCGCCGACCTCAATCTCGACGCGCAAGGCAAAGCCGTTCTCGAAGAAGGCAAGCGCTCGTTGGGCATGGATTACGCGGCGCTCGGTCACGTCGACGGTGCGCAGCTCATCGTCGACTTCTCATCGCCGGACGAACCGGAGCGCGGTCGCGGCGCGCGCATCCCGTTGCGCTCCACATTCTCTTCATTGGTCCTCGACGCGAAGGGCATTCTCTGCTTTCGAGGCGATGCGAAGGGGCGCGGTGCAGGTATCGGCACCACCTTCAAGGCCGGCAACACACAATATATCCTCACTTTCACGGCGAAAGCCGCCCAAGCGCGAGACTTTCCGGAGGAAGACAGCGTCTACGTCGAGATGCTCGGCGCGTACTTCGCGCGTCTGTTGGCGCAGAGCGCCCAATCCACCGAGATCAAGAAGATCGCGTTCGAAGACGAGCTGACCGGCCTTCCGAATCACGCATTTTGTCAAGCGCGCCTGCAAGAGCGCTTCGCCGCCACCGCGCGACGGACCGAAAAATTCACGCTCCTGCTCGCGGGCTTCGACGGCTTCAAACGCGTCAACGACCTCGGACGAAATGTCGGCGACGGGGTTCTTGCTGAGGCCGCGCGCAGGCTCCGCGATGCCGCGCCGTCGGCCGACGTCGTCGCGCGCTTCGACGGCGATCAGTTCTGCGTGCTCGTCTCGGATGCCACGTCTGCGGCCGATGCCGAACAGCTCGCGAAGACCGTGCGGGAAATGCTCTCGATGTCGTACACGATCGACGGTCACGATGTCGCGGTGACGGCGAGCGTCGGGATCGTGGTCTTTCCCGGCGATGCGGCCAACGCGGAGTCCTTCGAAGCCAACGCGCGCGCCGCGCTGGATCGGGCCAAGCAGATGGGTCCGGGTTCGCTCGCCTTCTTCAGCGGCGAGATCACCGCGAGCCTTGAGCAGCGCCGTTTGCTGCGCGAGGCGCTGCGGGTCGCGCTCGACCGTCAAGAATTCGTGCTCCACTACCAGCCGCTCGCCGATCTCGCATCGGGTTCGATCATCGGGGCGGAGGGGCTCATCCGTTGGAATCACCCCGAGCGCGGCGTCGTCATGCCCGGCGACTTCATCGCGCTTGCGGAAGAGACGGGTCTCATGATCCCGATCGGCAATTGGGTCGTGCGCGAAGCATGCAAGCAATGCCGCCGTTGGGCCGATGCAGGCACGCCGATGCGCGTCGCGGTCAACGTTTCGGCGCGGCAATTCCAGGCGCCGTCGTTCGCGCGTCAGATCGGCTCGGCGATCGCGCAGGCAGGCGCCGATCCGAAACTGCTTGAGATCGAGATCACCGAAGCCATCGCGATGCAACATCCGGGAACGGTGCAGCTCGTGCTGACCGATTTGCGCAATCTCGGCGTCAGGGTTGCGCTCGACGATTTCGGTTCGGGATACTCATCGTTTGCCTATCTCAAGAGCCTTCCCGTCGACATCATCAAGATCGATCGTTCGTTCGTGGCTCGTGTGCCGGCCGACAACGACGACTCCGCGATCGTGCGGGCGATCATCGCGTTCGGCCTGTGCACCGGCCGCGATGTCCATGCCGAAGGCGTCGAGTCGGTCGATCAGGCGCATTGGCTCCAAGCCGAAGGGTGCGATACCGCGCAAGGCTACTTGTTCGGAAAGGCCATGCCGGCGGACCAATTCACCGCATTTGCGCTCGAGTACAACGCCGAGAAGCATCCGGCCTAACGTCGCGAAGAATCCGACGAAGGTGACGCGAAGCGGCCCGCTATGGGTGACTCGCGCGCGCTTCGGTTCTCGGCCTTTGTTGTCGCGTCGATCGCCGTAACGCTCACATCGTGCGGCCGAAGCGGCGTCGACTTTCCCTACAGCGGCACCGTGCTCCGAGAATCCGCCGCGGTCGGGAGCACGCTCGGCGGTCGCGTGACGTCTGTTCCCGTCGCGAGCGGCGACAAAGTTCGCGCGGGGCAGGTCATCGTCACCTTCGACGACGCGCAGCAGCGCGCGGCTGTGGCAGCGGCACAAGCGCAGACCCGCGCAGCCGAGGCGACGTTTCAGGACGCCCTTGCCGGGCCGCGACCAAGCGATATCGCGCGGGCCGACGCCCAGGCCGCCCAGGCGCAGGCGGAACTCGAACAGCTCCGCTTGTCTGGTGGTCCGCGGACGGCGAGCGCACTCGCGCAAGTCCGCGCGAGCGCCGCCGGACTGGCACAAGCACAGGCCGATGCCGGTCTCGCCTCCCGCACGGCGCAACGCCAGCGCGAACTCTACGCGCGCGGCGCCGTCGCGTTGCAAAGCGCCGACAATGCCGATGCGGCAGCGCGGGCAGCAATCGCGTCGGTCGCCACCGCTCGCGCACTGCTCCACGCGGCGCAAGCGCAGGCTGCGAGTGTGCAGCACGCTGAGGTTCCGCAACAGACGCAAGCTGCGTTGGAAGCGTATGCCGCTGCCGCCGCGCAAGCGGCGACGATTCGCGCAGGCACGCGGCCGGATCAGCTCCAGAGTCTGCGCGCGCAGGTGCTCGCCGCTCGAGCCGATCTCGCGCTCGCCGAAGCTCGATTCGCGGAATGCACGGTGCGCGCACCCGGCGACGGCGTCGTGAGCTCGTTCGACCTCCATCGCGGCGATCTCGTCGCGCCGGGCGCATCCGTCGCGACCATCGACGAATTCCTCGATCCGTACGTGCGGATCTACGTGCGCCAGGCCGACCTCGCGCGATTTGCCTCCGGGGTTGCCGTGCACGTCCGCTCGGACGCCGTGCCGGGCAAGACCTTCGACGGCAAGGTCGCGCAAGTCGATACCATCGCGCAGTTCACCCCGCGCGACGTCCAAACGCCCGAAGATCGGGCGGACCTCACCTTTGGCGTGAAGGTACGGATTCACGATCCTGACGGCGCGCTGCGCGGAGGCACGACTGCCAGCGTAGCGGTGCCGTGACGGCCGCGATCTCCGCCGAGAAGCTGACCAAGCGTTACGGCGATCACACGGTCGTCCGCGATCTCTCCTTCACGGTGGACCCCGGCACGATCTTCGGCTTTCTCGGACCAAACGGCAGCGGCAAGTCGACCACGATCAAAATGCTGTGCGGCCTCGTGCGCCCGAATTCGGGCAGCGGTGCCGTTGCGGGCTTTGACATCGAGCGCGAGGATGACGGTGTCCGGCGGTCGATCGGCTACGTCTCGCAATCATTCGCGCTGTACGAGGAGCTGACGGTCCGACAAAACCTCGAGTTCTACGGACGCGCCTACGGTCTCGATGCGCTGCGGCGGTCGCAACGAAAACAGGCTGTGATCGATCTGACCGGCCTTGCGCGTTACGCGGACACGCTTGCGCGCAATCTCTCGGGCGGATGGAAACAGCGGCTCGCCCTTGCCTCCGCGCTGCTGCACGAACCGCGCGTGCTCTTCCTGGACGAGCCGACGGCCGGCATCGATCCGGTCGCGCGCCGCGAATTGTGGGACCTGCTCTTCAAACTCGCAAGTGACGGCGCCACGCTGTTCGTCACCACGCATTATATGGATGAAGCGGAGCGCTGCTCGCGGCTCGGCTACATCTTCGATGGCGACTTGATCGCGCTCGGCACGTTGGACGAACTGCGCGCGCTGCCCGGCATCGCGCCGCCCGGCACCGTCCGATTTAGAGTCAGCACACACAATGTCATGGCGGCGTTTGCCCGCGCGCGCTCGATCGACGACGTCCGCGACGTGACGATCTTCGGCCGCGACCTCCATATCGTCGCCGCGGCGTCGGTCGACGAAGCGCGGCTCCGCACCGAGCTCGGCCCGGCGGCCGGCGGGATCGATGAGATCGCACGCATCGAACCATCGCTTGAGGACGTCTTCGTCGCCTTGACCCGCGAGCATGGCGCGGCATGAGACGGTCGTTCGACGTTCGTGGGTTCCGCGCGGTGCTCTACAAGGAAGTCATTCACGTCGTGCACGACCGGATCACGCTGATCCTCGCCCTCATGTTGCCGCTGATCCAACTTCTTCTCTTCGGCTGGGCCATCAACACCCGCGTAGAACACATCAGCGCCGCGTACTTCGATGAGGACCACGGCGTCGCTGCAGTGCAACTCCTGGATGCGATGCGCGCGTCCGACGAGTTCGACTTGGTGTACCGGGCAGCGTCTCGCGACGATTTGCGCACCCGCATCGTCTCGGGTCGCGTGCGCGTCGCGATCGACATCCCACCAAATTTCACGGCTGACGTCCGCGCCGGCCGCCAAGCGCAACTGCAAGTGCTCATCGACGGCTCGGATTCTTCCATCGCGCAGGAAGCGCTTGCGGCTGCGACGGGCATCGGTCAGGCCGTCTCGCTGGAGCTGCACGGCGGCGGTGTGCCGCTCATCGACGTGCGGCCGCGCATGCTGTTCAACCCAAGTCTGCGCAGCGCGAACTTCCTCGTGCCCGGCCTGATCGGCGTGATCATGCAGTTGATCACGATATTTTTGACGGCGCTATCGATCGTCGGCGAACGCGAGCGGGGGACGCTCGATCAGCTCTTGGTCACGCCCATCGGAACGACCGGGCTGATGCTGGGCAAGATCGCGCCGTACGCCGTCATCGGCTTCGTCGATTTCCTCGCGGTGTTGGGCGCGATGCGCTTCATATTCAACGTGCCGATCGCCGGCAGTGTGTGGCTGCTGCTGCTGCTTGCGATGGGGTTCCTCATAGCGTCGCTCGGTTTGGGTCTGCTGATCTCGAGCGTCGCGCGCACGCAAGCGCAGGCGATGCTGATGGCGTTCGGCGTGATGTTGCCGTCGATTCTGCTCTCCGGCTTCTTTTTCGAGCGCGACGCGATGCCGCTCGTCATGCAGTGGATCGGCTATGCCATCCCGCTGACGTATTTCCTCGAGATCTTGCGTGGCATCGTGCTGCGCGGCGAGACCATGAGTTCGCTGTGGCCATCGGTGACCGCGATGCTTGCGCTCGGCACCGCGTTGCTCGTCGTCGCCAGCGTCCGGTTCGCGAAATCGACGACGTGAGCGCGAGCGAGACGTCAGTCGTGCGGCGTCGAGTGCGGGCTGGGCTTGGGTGTTGCGGACTCGTGCGACTGCGCGACGAGCGTCGAGATCGCGTGATCGATCCTGGCGGCCGCATCGACGTTGCCGGCATCGGATAACATCCGGCGCAGAAATCGGAGATCTGCGATGGCTCCGGCCGTATCCTTTGCGAGCACGCGCGTCTCCGCGCGCATCAATCTGAAATCGGGAATCGACGGCGCGAGGCGAATCGCGGCGTCGTCATCGGCCAATGCAGCCTTGTACTGGTGCGCGCGCTGATAATACAATGCCCGGCCGGCGAGCAAACCCGGGTCTGCGGCGTTGAGTCTGATCGCTGAAGTCATATCCTTGATGGCCGCAGCCTGGTCGTTCAGCGCGCTTTCCAACGTCGCCCGCGCGCGATACGCGTAAGAGGTCGGCCCGTGTGCGACGCTGTGATTCATATCTGCCAGCGCGCGCTTCAGATCCCCCGACTGCGCTTCGGCCGATGCAAGATTGTATTCGATGCCGGCATCGTTCGGCTTGAGCGTGTCGGCCCGCCTGAGATCCGAAAGGGCGAGCGCATTTTGGCCAAGCTGACCGTACGTGGCGCCGCGGTCCGCGAATGCGGATGCGTTGTTCGGTTCTGCCTTGATGATCCGCGAGAAATCGACGCTGGCGTCCTCGAGCTGCCCGAGCTTGACTTCGGCATTGCCGCGGTCGAGATAGGATCCAAGGAAGGCCGGGTCGAGCTGGATCGCTTGATTGAAGTCGTTGACGGCCGCCGCGTTATTGCCCGCTTTGAATTCCGCTTCCGCCAAGATGTATTCGGGCTGCGCCGCGGCATTCGGTCCGCTGGGCGACGGCGAGGGCGAAGGCGAAGGCGCCGAAGTTGCTTGTTCCGGCGTCACTGTAGCGACCGGCAGCGGCGAAACGCCCGGCGACGGGGTCGCCGTGAGGGCGGCAGTCAATGCGATGATTGCTAGGAGCGGCACGGACGCCTCGATTCGCACCGGCCAAGCCGGTCCGACATAAAAAAACCCGGGAGCGCGCCGCCGTGGCGGCACTGCTTCCTGGCAAGCCTCTACTTCGCCGTCGAGCCGGCGGCACCTCTCTCGAGCGCTTTGCGAAGCGAGCCGCAAACCGCCGCGAGGCGTCGCGCTGCAGCATCCGGCGAGCATCCGAATACGCGCGCGACAATCGCGTGCTTCACGCGCCAACCGTTTTCGATCAGCGCCGCCTGTGCTTCGAGCTCAGTGGACCCGCTCAGCTGTGCGACGAGCCGCGTCGCTCGCGCGCGCAGCTTCGCATTGACAGGCTGCAGATCGACCATCGAATTGCCGTAGACTTTTCCCAGTCTGACCATCACGGCGGTGCTGATCATGTTGAGCACGAGCTTTTGTGCGGTGCCGGCTTTGAGCCGGGACGAACCGGTGAGCACTTCGGGACCGACAAGCGGCACTATGGCGATCTGCGCCGCTTCGCAGAGCGGAGAGCCCGACGTGTTCGCCACGGCGATCGCGATCGCACCCCGCCTGCGCGCAGCACGCAGTGCCCCCAAGACGTACGGCGTTGTGCCGCTTGCGGACAGACCGATCACGGCGTCGGCCGCACCGATGTTGCTCGCGACAACTTCGTCAGCGCCGGCACGCTCGTCATCTTCCGCTGCTTCCACGGCGGCGGTCAGCGCACGCTGGCCGCCGGCGATGTGACCCACGACGAGATCGGACGCCGTCGAAAACGTTGGCGGGAGCTCGGACGCGTCGAGGACGCCAAGCCGGCCGCTCGTGCCGGCGCCGAAATAATGAAGTCTGCCCCCGGCGCCAAGCCTTTCTGCGATGGCGTCGACCGCGACAGCGATGGAATCGATCTCGCGCTCGACGGCCCAGGCGACGCGCCGGTCTTCGTCGTTGATACGGTGCAGCAGATCCGCGGTCCCAAGTTTGTCGAGATCCGACGTCGAGGGGTTTTGTTGTTCGGTGAGCGGCAACTCGGCCATACGTCTCTGTACTAGGGCAAGCGACGCTCACCCTCGTCTGTTTTGCCGGCCTTCATGGTCGGCTGGCCGATGATAAACTTCGACACGACAGAAAAAGGAGGCCGACCATAAAGGTCGGCCCTAACAGAGCGAACGGGTGGAGCAGCTAGAATTGTACCAGCGTTTGTAGGAACAGCGCGCGGTTGTCGTTGGTCTGAAGCGACGAGCCTTGCGGGATGGACGAGCTCGGCACGAGCGGTTCGGGAACGTTAAGGCCCCAGTTCAGATACGTGAGCCCCACGCGCATGTTGTTGCCAAGGTAATGGAACACGCTGCCGTACGTCATGCGGCGATCGTTCGCCTGACCCGTGTAGTAGTAGGTGTAGAACGGCGTGCCGTTGAGCCCGGTGTTGCCGTTGATCACGGAGTTATACCCTGTGCCGGCGTAGCCCAACTCGCCGTACGTGTTGCCGTCTGCGGCGGTGCTGTTGCCCAAGAGCCCCTGAATCCACAGGGCGCGCCGGTCCTGCCACGATGCGTTTGTCGTCGGATCTTTGCCGAAGCGTTCGAGCCCTTCGACCGCAACCGTCGCCATCGGCGAGAATTTGTACGTCGCCGCAAGCGAACCGGCCGCGAGCGGTTGATTGAAGCTGAGGAAGTTCTGCTTGGCGGTCGACCAGATCTTTTGCGGCAACGCCGATTGATCGAGGATGTTGGCCCCGACGCTCAGTTGCGGCGTCGCCGTCCAGCCGACGTGCGTCATCCACGCGAACTGCGTGTGCGGCGTCGAACCGGTCGAAGCCGTTCCCGTCGGAACGTATGCGAACGGGGAATTGCTGCCGAGATCTGGTCCGTTCTGTTGACCGAATCCGACAAATCCGTTCACACGCCCAGTCGCACCAAGCTGCGCGCCGTTGAAATAGTCGTTGGAAAACGCCAGCCCGAGATCGCCGCTGGCGCCATACTTGCCGCCGATGACGTACAGGGGGGAGTTCTTCAAGTTGTACTTCAGATACGCGTAGTTGATCCGCAGCACGCCTTGGTCGTTGTACGAATTTGTGGACGGGGTGACGTTGTCGAATCCGTTGACGTTGGCCTGGCCGTAGTAGTTCTTATTCTCAAGACGGATGACATAGCTCGCTTGTTTATCGAGATTGCCGGTCAAGCTCATGCGGACCACCTGAAGTCCGGTGCCGCGCGCGTTCGTGCCTTGGTTATAGCTCGATACGCCGTCGGAAACCGCGGTGCTGCGTTTGAACGGTGTGCCGGTCGGTCCGACGGCGTTGACCGTTTCGGTATAGGTGCCTGGTGCGCGGACGTACGCGTAGAGATGGAACTGCTGGCGGTCGAGCGTCGATGCCAGCCCGGAAACGGTCTTGGCCAGCGCCGCCTCCTTCGTCTGGAGATCCTTGATATCGGCGCCGTACTGGTCCAACAGCAGCTTGGCATCCGCCACGGATCGCTGCGTGACTTTCATCGCGCCGGCCGGGTTATTCAGCTGGAACTCCAACTCGCTGACCACGCGGTCGACGAGCACCGCCATCTCGTAGCGCGTGATAGGGCGGTTGCCGTGGAAGTAACCGTCGGGATAGCCTTGGAGATAACCCGCGTCGTGGAGTCGAACGATGGCTTGAAATGCCGGATCCGAGGGAGATACGTCATTGAACGGATTGCTCGAGTCGTCGGCAACGGCCGGCAATGCCCGGCCGATCGACAGCACCAGGAGCAACGCCGCAACAGCGTATCGTATCCAGTGTTTCACGATTGATATCTTCCTTATTCAGCGAAAGTTCAAGAAGCAAACGCAACCGGGACGATTCCTTGCGGCAATACGGGCCGGTTCCTGTTGCGCGGTGCACGAGTTAACCAAGGCTTAAGCACCGCATAATGTTGGGGCGATTTTCTTAATCCCGGGTCGAATCGGCATCGGTTCTCTAGGAACTCTACCGATTTGATAGACAATAGCGGAAATTCTTGCGCCGGGCAAGCGCAAAAGGTCCCAAAACGGCGTAGGCTGGACCTATTGGGCCCCTGAGGGCCGCGTCACGGGAGCCGCCAAAGAAGCGAGTGCGGCGAAGTTTTCGCCCGGCGCGACCTTGCCGAGGATCACGGGCCGCCCGGCGCCGGTGGCCGCCGGCACATTCGCGCACTGCCCGCGCACCGTTTGATGGGCGAGCAGTGCGAATGCGAGCGCTTCTTTGGCGTCGGGCGGTATCCCGAATTCGCCGGAGAGCGAAACGACCGGCGGCGACGGAGAACGATCCTCAAGCGCCGACCGGAGCGCTGCCAGCAACGTGTCGTTGTTTGCGCCGCCGCCGCTGACGATCACGCGCTCGGTCCTAGCCGGCACCGCATCTGCGATCGAGCGCGCCGTGCTCTCGGTGAGCGTCGCGATCGTCTCGGCAGCATCCGCTCCAAATCCGCGCGCTTGATCGAGCACCGAGCGGAAGTATGCGTCGCCGAAGTCTTCGCGCCCGGTTGTCTTCGGCCAACCGCGCGCGAAGTACGGATGGCTCGAAAGCCATTTGAGCAGCGGTGTGCAAACGCCGCCGCTCGCCGCGATCGCGCCGCGGTCGTCGTAGCGTGTTCCACCGCCGCTGAAATACGAGACCGCTTGATCGATGAGCATATTGCCGGGTCCGATGTCGAATGCACGGACCTCGTCAAAGCCGCAGCCGGCCGGCAGCACGGTGAGATTGGCGATGCCGCCGATGTTCAAAGCCGCGCGGTCTTCACGCGCGTCGCGCAGCAAGAGGTAATCAACGTAGGAGACCAACGGCGCGCCGTGGCCGCCCGCGGCGACGTCGGCGACGCGAAAATCGGCGACGGTCGTGATTCCGGTCCGCGCGGCGATGACCGCAGCTTCGCCGATCTGCAGCGTCGAGCGGACGAAGCCGGGCCGGCCGTCGTCGTCCGGAAGATGGTAGATGGTCTGTCCGTGCGAGCCGATGAGATCGATCGAGGCCATGCCCGCGCCTGCGATCGCGATCGCTGCGGATGCGAAAGCGTCGCCGATCGCGAAATTCAGCGCGCACAGATCGCGCAGCACATCTTTCGCAGATCGCGAGGCGACGTCGCCTGCGATGATCGCCAGCAACGCGGCCCGGACCGGTTCTGGATACGGGATCGTCTGATACGCCTCGAGCTCGACCGAAATATCGTCTGCGTTCACGCCCGTCTGAATCGTGACGATCGCGGCGTCGATGCCGTCCATCGACGTGCCCGACATCAAACCTATCACGCGCATGCGTTGCATCTAGCGTCGCGCGCGGTCGGCGCCGTCCGCGACCGCGTCGTGCAGGTGACCGCGCGAGCGCAAAATCGAATCGCCGTTGCGCGAGAGGTGCACGCGGTTGGTCAGAAATGCGACGGTGAGCTCGCGCGACGGATCGACCCACAATGATGTGCCGGTGTAACCGGTGTGACCGAACGACGACGCGGAGAAGCGCTGGCCGCACGAATGCGCGTCGTCCGCCTTGAGCGCCCACGCGAGTCCTCGACGCTCGCTGTCGCTCGCGGCATGTTCGCGCACGGCGAGCATCGCGGCCGCTCGCGAGATCACGCGGCCGTTCGCCGAATCGCCGTGCGTGCGGTACAGTTCGCCGAGCGCAGCGACGCCTGCGGCGGCGCCGAACAGGCCGGCGTGTCCGGCAATTCCGCCCATCGCCCAGCAATTCTCGTCGTGGACCTCGCCGCGCAACAGGCGTCCGCGCCATGGATCGTCTTCCGTGCAGACGATGCGGCTACGCGCATCAACATCCGGAACATAGCAGATATCTTGCGCGCCCAGCGGTTCGCTCACAAGCGTCGCGATCGCGCGGTCGAGGGGCAAACCGGTGACGCGGCTTATGATGTCGCCCGCCAACATGAATCCGAGATCGCTGTATTGCACGGCGTCGCCCGGTGCCGCGACCAACGGCGTCGCGCAGACTCGGCCGATCACGGCCGCCGCGCCGACTTCATCGCGGAAGTTGACGTGCGCCGGCAGACCCGACGTGTGCGTCAGCAGATTCCGTATCGTCACGCGCTGCCGCCGCGCGTCCGGGCCGGCGAACTCCGGACAGATCGAGGTGACCGGATCGTCAAGCGCGAGCGCGCGCCGGTCGTTGAGCACGAGCAGCGCCGTTCCGGTGAAGAGCTTCGTCAGCGACGCCAAATCGAAGACCGCGGCAGCATCGATTGCGGGCCCGTCCGGTGCGATCGAACCAACACACGCTTCGACCACGATTTCTCCCGCGAGCCGGACATGCAGTACGGCTGCGCTGTAGGTCTCGCCGAGACCGCGCTGCAGCACGGCCAGCGCATCTGAGAATCGAGCGGAGGACGGCGCGGCCGGCGGCGTCGGTTCAGACGTCACGGCACTGCATCGGCGAAGGATACGGGAAGCCGGCCCGCGGCTTGCGCGCGGCCGAGCAGCACGTCGGCAACCGCCGACATCGTACAATCGTCATCGCCGTACGCCGCGATGATCGACGCCTCCGGCGGCAACACTTCGATATCGTACGGCTCGCGCGCCATCACGACGATGACTGGCTTCCCGATCAAGGCGAGATCGGCGACCGCGCGCGCCTGCAGTGGATGCGTGACCGCGCGATACGACACGCACACGACAGCGGCCGCGGCTCCTGCCGCCATGAGCAGCTGTTTGTATTCGTGACCGGCCGGATCGATGCCGCGCAGCTGTTCCTGGATGCGGGCGGGACCGGCGGCGAGTGCCATGCCGAGCGCGGTCTCGGTGTGCGCGCTGCCGTGAGGCGCGCTCGCATCGCCGGAGAAATGAACCAAAAGAATTCGCTCACCGGCTGCCGCCCGCAAGGGCACCAACGCGCCTGGATCGCGGACGAGCGTGATTCCCCGAAGCGCTGCGTCATGCGATTGCGCCCGATGCGCCGGTGATCCGATACGATGGAGCGCGTTTGCGTCTCGTGCGCCGTTGGGTACGGCGCTGCGCAGCGCCTCGACTCGCGCAAGGCTGCGTTCGACTTGCTTCGCATCGAGCGTCTCGTCGAGCACTGCCGCCCGCAACGCGGCGCGCGCGGAATGCGCATCGCCGGAATTCGAATACACGAGGAGATCGACGCCGGCGCCGGCTGCCTTGACGGCCAACGCAGCGGCCGACGAACGAGCGGCGACCGCATTCATCTGCATGCAATCCGTGCAGATGATGCCGTCGTACTGCAGTTCCTCGCGCAGCAGACCGGTGACGACTTTCCGCGAAAGTGTGGCCGGCAATCCGCTGAGATCCAGCGCGGGAAAGGCGATGTGCGCGGTCATCACCACGTCGACGCCGGCGTCGATCGCGGCGCGAAACGGCGGCAACTCGATGGCGCGCAGGTGCTCCAAGTCGCACACGACGACCGGAAGGTCGACGTGCGAGTCGACCGTCGTGCCTCCATGACCGGGAAAGTGCTTCGCCGTCGACGCGATTCCGGACCGCCGAAGTCCGCGGATGGCAGCAGCGACGTGCCGGCCGACCGCGTCGGGCTGCGAACCAAACGAGCGGATTCCGATGACGGGATTGAGGCGTTCGCTGTTCACATCGGCGACCGGTGCGAGATTCAGGTTGATCCCGAGCGACGCGAGTTCGTCGCCGCTCAGCGCGTAGACGGATTCGGTGAGACTTGGATCGCCTGCGGCGCCGAGCGCCATCGCCGATGGCTTCGGCGTGCCGAATCGCCGCAGCCGGGAGACGCTCCCGCCTTCTTCGTCGATCGCGATGAGCAAGGGTGGCGCGCCGGAGCGTCGCGCGGCCTGAAGGCCGTCCACAAGCGCGCGCGTTTGTTCAGCGTCTTGCAGGTTGCGTTGGAAAAGGATGGCACCGCCAAGGTCCGCAATCAATTCCGCCGGCGCTTCGTGAATCGTCGTCCCGTCGAAACCGATCATGAGCATCCCGCCCACGCGGTCCGCCAGCGCCGTGATCTCCACGTCGCAGGCCTACAAGAATCGCGCGAAGCGTCCCTTCTCTTCCGTTTCGGCCGTGCACTCGCTCGGGTCGAAGGAGCACGCATGAATCTCCGTCCTGTGTCGATCGTCGCCGCTCTCGGTTTCACACTCTCGCTCACATACGCGCCCGGCGCCGCGCTCGCCGAGACCGGCGTGACGCGCGCTACGCTTGCGAACGGACTGCGCGTGATCGTCGTGCAGAATTCCCTCGCGCCGGTCGTCACCGTCATGGACAATTACCTCGTCGGCGCCGATGAGACGCCGGCTGGTTTCCCGGGCATGGCGCACGCACAAGAACACATGGCGTTTCGCGGCTGCGCAGGGGTCACGGCCGATCAGACGGCGGCGATCTTCGCACAACTCGGCGGTGACGGCGATGCCGATACGCAGCAGAACATCACGCAGTACTTCGAGACGGTTCCGGCACAGGATCTGGATGTTGCACTGGAGCTCGATTCATCGTGCATGCGCGACATCGTCGACGCGCAGGATCAATGGAAAGAGGAAAGCGGTCCGATCCAGCAAGAGGTCGCGCAAGATCTCTCCAACCCGATCTACAAATTCCTGACGCGCCTCAATGCGGACATGTTCGCCGGCACACCGTACGCGCACGACGCGCTCGGCACGCGACCTTCGTTCAACGCCACGACGGGCACGCTGCTCAAGCGATTTTTCCGGCAATGGTACGGACCGAACAACGCGATACTCGTCATCGCCGGCGACGTCGATCCGCAACGTACCCTTGCGACGGTTCGCTCGATGTACGGCGACATTCCGATGCGCGCCACGCCGGCGCGTCCGGTGGTGGCGCTCTCTCCCGTGAAGTCCGACACGTTCGACCTCGACAGCGATCTCGCGGTGAAACTCAGCGTCATCAGCTATCGCTTTCCAGGCACCTCGAGCGCCGACTATGCCGCGGCGCGCATCCTTTCCGACGTCCTCGGGAGCCAGCGCGCAGACATCTACGCGCTTGGACCGACCGGCAAGGCGCTCAATGCCGGTTTCCAGATGTTCGAATCATATCCGAAGGCCTCGATCGGTGCGGCCGTCGCGGTGCTGGCTCCCAATGCGGACGCGCGTCCGATTGACGACGAGATCAGAGCCATCATCGCACAGTACGTGAAATACGGCGTTCCGCCGGAACTCGTCGATGCGGCCAAGCGAAGCGAAATCGCGAGCGCGGAGTTCAATCGCACGGCGATCGACGGATTGGCGGGCGCATGGTCACAAGCCGTGGCCGCTGAGGGCCGCCAGTCGCCCGACGAAGGCGTATCGGCGCTGACGCGCGTCAGCGTGGCAGACGTCGATCGCGCGGCCCGGACGTATCTTCAGGGCGCGATGGTGACGGCGAATCTGAATCCCAAGCCCTCGGGCGCGGCGACGGCGGAGAGCGGCTTTGGGGGCAAAGAGATCAATACGGTCGCGCCCACAAAACCGGTCGTCATCCCAGATTGGGCGAAGAATGCGCTTTCCTCGCTGGCGGTGCCGCCGTCGACACTGCATCCATACGATACGACGCTGCCGAACGGCATCCGGCTGATCGTGCAGCGCGAGACCGTCAGTTCGACCGTGAGCATCGTCGGCGAAGTGCGCCAAGAACCCGCGTTGCAAGTGCCCGCAGGCAAAGAGGGTGTCGATCAAGTGCTCGGCGGCCTTTTCCAGTACGGCACGACATCGTTGGACCGGCTTGCGTTTCAAAAAGCGCTCGATGACATCGCAGCACAAGAATCCGCGGGTCCATCGTTCACCTTGAACGTGCTCACGCAGCACTTCGACCGCGGCGTTCAACTGCTCGCCGACAATGAATTGCATCCCGCGCTTCCGGCCTCGGCGTTTACCATCGCGCGGGATCAGACGGCGCAGGCCGTCGCCGGTGAGCTCAATAGTCCGGCCTACAAACAAGCGCGTGCGATCGACAGCGCGCTGCTTCCGCCGGATGACCCGGCGCTTCGACAGGCTTCGCCGGCTTCGATCGGCGCGCTCTCGCTCGACGACGTGAAGATGTACGACGCTGCTGCATTCCGGCCCGACATGACCACGATCGTCGTGATCGGCGACGTCACGCCGGCACAAGCGGAAACTTCCGTCGCCAAATGGTTCGGCGGCTGGAGCGCTGTCGGCGCCAAACCGAACATCGTGCTGCCCGCCGTGCCGCTGAATAAACCGTCGGCGGCCGTCGTGCCCGACGCGAGCCGCGTTCAAGACTCGGCCACGCTCGTCGAGAACATCGCAGTGGCGCAATCGGATCCAGACTACTACGCTTTGCGCGTCGGGAATCATGTCCTGGGCGGGGGATTTTACGCCACGCGTCTGTATCACGACTTGCGTGAAAAGGCCGGCTTGGTCTATTTCGTCGACAACAACTTCGCGGTCGGCAAGACGCGCTCGACATTCAGCGTGGACTTCGCGTGCGACCCACCAAAGGTCTCGCAAGCGCAAGCGATCATCATTCGCGATCTGCGCGCGATGCAGACCGACCCGGTGACGCCTGCGGAACTGCAGCAGGCGAAGGCGCTGCTGCTGCGGCAGATCCCGCTCGCAGAGTCGAGCGAAGACGCGGTGGCGAACGGCCTGATCGCCCGCGTGCGCGATGATCTGCCGCTCGACGAGCCGACGCGCGCCGCCCATAATTACCTCGCGATCACCGCGGCGCAAATCCAGGCGGCGTTCGCCAAATGGATACGGCTCGACGGCTTCGTGCAAGTCGTGCTCGGTCCGCAACCGCACTGACGCGCGAGATACGACGCGCATCGAGGCCTTTTCCGGCCGGCACCGAACCATCGAGCATCCGAGCATAGAGGGACCGATGGTTCGACGCCTCTTCATCACCGCTGCTGCCGCGGCCGTCGTCACTGCGTCGCTCCACGCCGCGTCCCTTGCGGATTCTGCGGCTATCGCGCGCGCGACGCTGCCCAATGGCCTTCGCATCATCGCCGTGCGCGATACGCTCGCGCCGGTCGTCACTGTCGAGATGAACTATCTGGTCGGATCGCAAGACGATCCTGCGGCCTTGCCGGGCATGGCGCATGCCCAAGAACATATGATGTTCCGCGGCAGCGCCGGCGTTTCGGGCGCGCAACTCGCGAGCATCGCGGCGTCGCTCGGCGGCGATCTGAACGGCGTCACGCAGACGACCGCGACGCAGTACCTCTTCACCGTGCCCGCCAACGCGCTCGACATCGTGCTCCACATCGAGGCCGATCGCATGCGTGGTGTCGATGACGCGCAAGCGGACTGGGTCAAAGAGCGCGGTGCAATCGAACAAGAAGTGTCGTCGGATGTTTCCAATCCCATTTACCGTGCGCGTCAAGTGCTGCTCGGCGACATGTTCGCCGGCACACCGTATGCGCAGCCCGGCGTCGGCACGCGTGAAGCATTCGACTCGCTGAACAGCCGCGACCTCAAGGGCTATTACGACACGTGGTACCGGCCGAACAACGCGGTGCTCGTCATCGTCGGGGACATCGCTCCGGCGTCGGTCGTGGCCGGTGCGACGCGATTGTTTGCTGCGATTCCCTCGGCACCGGTTCCGGCCCACCCTTCCTTTGACTTGCCGCCGCCGAAACTCGAAGACGTCGCATTTGACACCGACCTGCCGTATGGCATCGCGCTCGTTTCGTATCGCTTTCCGGGTTCCGACAGTCCGGATTTCGCCGCCGCATTGGTGCTTTCCGACGTCATCTCGGACCAGCGCTCGCCGTTCTTCACCGGGATGCCGTTCGACAAGCTGTACAACGCGTCGTTCGTGGTCGACGACATGCCGAAGGCGAGCTTGGGCATCGCCGAAGCGATAGCATTGCAGCCAAAAGACGTGCCCGATGTCGAACGCGCGGTCGTCAACAATCTCGGCGCGGCGACGCGCGCGGGGTTCAGCGACGTATTGGTCGAGGATGCGAAGCGCAAAGAGATCTCGCACGATCTCTTCCGGCGCTCTTCCATTCAAGGCTTGGCTGAAGCGTGGAGTGAGGCTGTGGCCATCGAGGGCAGGACCTCGCCCGACGAAGCGGTGGCGGCGATCAAAGCGGTGAGCACCGATGACGTCAACCGCGTCGCAGCGAAATATCTGACCGCAAGCACCGAGATCTCGGCGGACTTGACGCCGAAATCATCGGGCGCACCGGTACCCGCTGATGCGTTCGGCGCAGACGAGTCGTTCGCGCCGGCTGCGGCCAAACCGGTTCCGCCTCCGGCATGGGCGGCGGCGCTGGTGAACTCGACCGACGTGGCGCCGTCCACGCTGCGGCCCATCGATACCACCTTTGCGAACGGCCTGCGCGTGATCGTGCAAACCGAACCGGGGAGCGGCTCGGTGATCGTCCGTGGGGAAGTGCGCAACGATCCGGATCTCGAGGCGCCGTTGGGCAAAGAGGGCGTGTCGCTGCTGCTCGATCAGCTATTCACCGCCGGCCCGGCGAACGAATCGACGTACGACTTCTTCACCGACGTGGGCCAGATCGGCGCCGACGAAGCTGCAGGCTCCTCGTTCTCGCTTCGCGTGCCAGCCGCGAACTTCGATCGCGGCGTCACGCTTCTCGCAGACAACGAATTGCGGCCATCGCTGCCGTCCGTTCGTTTCTCGCAAGTGCGCACCGCCGTCGCGGACCGCGTTGCCGGCTTCAGCCAGACGCCGGCGTTCGTCGCCGAACAAAGCCTTTATGCGGCGCTCTATCCGAAAGATGATGCGATCCAGCGCAGCGCGACGGTCGCGAGCGTCGAGGACCTCTCGCTCAGCGATATCCGTGCCTATTACAACGCGACGATCCGGCCCGATCTCACGACGATCGTGATCGTCGGTGATGTCGACCCCGGTCATGCGCTAAGCGTCATCAAAGCGCACTTCGGCACTTGGACGGCGAGCGGCACTGCGCCAATCACGACGCTGCCGCCCGCGCCGCCCAACAAGCCGTCAGCGTTGACGGTACCGGCGTTGGGAAGCGTCCAGGACAGCGTGACCTTCGCCGAAACGCTCGGCGTCGCGTCCGGCACGCCCGACTACGACGCGTTGACGCTCGGCGATCAGATGCTCGCGTCTGAATTCTACGCCAGCCGTCTGTATCGCGATCTTCGAGAGCAGACGGGACTTGTCTACTACGTCTCGACATCGTTCGACGAGGATGGAGGCCGCAAGACGTATCGTGTGCGATTCGGCTGCGACCCGCAAAACGTGTCGAAGGTCGCCGGCATCGTACAGCGGGATCTTCAGGCGATGCAATCCCAGCCGCCGAGCGCAGACGAAATGCTGCGCGCCAAAGCACTCGCCGTCAGAGCATTGCCGCTGCGCGAAGCGAGCGAAGCGGGCATTGCTTCGATATTGTTGGAGCGTGCCGTTTCAGGATTGCCGCTTGACGACGATTCCGCCGAGAAACGGTACTTGCGCGTGACCGCATCGGAGATCGCGACGGCCTTCGGAAAGTGGATCCGCCCAAATGACTTTGTGCAGATCGTCCAGGGGCCGTCGCCGCAATAGCGCGCGGTTGCTTGCAGAAGCCGCTAGTGCTTCGGCTTGGCGTTGCCGCGAATCGTGATGGTCTGGGCGATGAAGGTCCCATCGCGGACGACGCCTTCGGCGTGCAATTTGACGCCGGGTCTGATGTCGCTCACGCTGCCGGGTTGGCCCGCGATATCGATCGACGTCGTGGGTTCGAGCACGAGCGTGACATGCCGGCCGTCGGTGGTGAGTTCGACGACGTTCGCCGCGTAGTCGACCGATGCGACCGTGCCGGCGAACGAGAACGAATCTTTTTCTGCGGCCGCCGTGGGTTTCGGGTGATGCGCGGCCGCACGGTTCGGTAGACCCACAAGCATCAAGCTTGCGAAAACGAGGACCCATACGGCGAGGGCTGCGTAGCGGAACATCATCCTTATAACGCCGCGGCGGGCGTGGTCGTTGCTCATCGCACCAATCGCTTGGCCGCTTCGCACCTTAGTCAAGTCCGATGTCCCACATCGCACGGACGTCCTTCCGCGAATAGGCACGAAAGGCCACGAGCGTTTTGGTCGACTCGATTGCCTGGATAGCAGCCAACTTTCCGGTCACGAGACCATCGAGATCATCGTGACGTTTGACTCTGGCGATAGCTACCAAGTCCCATTCGCCGGCGACGCTATACACCTCGCCGACACCGGCAATCTCAAGCAGCGACTCGGCCGCGGTAGGAACGCCGCCCCTCGCAACGCGGATCAGTATTATCGCAGTCACCATATGACTGCTCTCCGGGACTTATCTGCCATTGTCCACCGCTCTCCAGCGCCGGCGATCATGTCTTGCATGGCAATCGTCGACGATCGATGGCGCCTGAGAAAAAGATACCAAAGCGTCGTGTCCGCGAGAGTGCTACCGAGCGCACCCGTCGAAATCGACATGTGATGACGGTCACAGGGCACTTCCTTCGCTTTCTCTCGGTCGGGCTCATCGTGATCCTGACTGCGGCGCCGAGCCTTTCCGCGCCGACGGTCATCGCGGAACTCGGCACCGCCCCGCTGCTCGGTCCGAACACGACGCTGTCGCAATTGCAGATCAGCATCGCTCGCAACGAAAGCCGTCTTGCGACGGCTGCGGCGCTTGCGGGAATGAGTCCCTCGGAGTACCGCGCGTTTCGTATTGCGACGCAGACCCAGCGGCCGGATTGGGTGCGAATACCGCGGCGGTTGACTGCGATGACGTGGTATTCCGGCGGTCAGGTGCGCGTGACGTACGATGTCGAAATCCCGGCCGCGACGTACGGATTCGAGTATGACGAAGCAGGTCCGGCACAGCGCCTGCGAATCTACTTGCCGGTCGCCTGCGGCAATCTTTCGGTCTTGCGTGAGCGCCTTCGGCGTGCAGCCGCGCACAAGCCGCCGATGGCGGTGTCTGCGATACCGCCGCATGCGTCACCGCTCGTCGCCGCACCAGCGGGGCCGGCTGAATCAGCGCCGCAAGCCCAGTCGATGCCGACGTCCATCCCAACCCCGGCGCCGACCATCTATCTTGGATCGCAGTCGCGGCATGGATTCTTTCCGTTCCTCGCCACGCTATTCGGATTCATCGCCGTCGGCGGCCACAGTCACAGTGGTGGGGGCGGCGGTGGGGGCGGTGGTGGCGGATGTGGTTGCACGAGAAATCCGCATTGACGTCAACTGACGAAGTCGATCTCACCGATCTCCGGAACGATGCCGGCGGCCACGCCGCGCCCTAAGAACAGCCGTATACTTTCCTTACCGTCTTCGCCCATGTCCAGCGTGCGCCGGTTCACGTACATGCCGACGAACGTGTCCGCGGTGCCTTGCTCCAAACCGCGCGCGTACTGCATGGCCCACGCGAGAGCGTCTTGTCGATGGCTAAGGCCGAATTCGATGCTTGCGCGAAGCTGGCGAGAGGCCTTTGCTTTGACGTCGTCGGGAAGATCGCGTCGGATCGTGTTGACGCCAAGCGGCAGCGGCAGATCTGTCTCATCGTGCCACCATTGACCGAGATTGACGATGGTGTGCAATCCGAGCGCCGCGTGCGTGAGCTGACCTTCGTGGATCAGCAGTCCGTAGTCGGCACTGCCGCCCGCAACCGCTTCCATAATCGTATCGAACGGCATCACGACGGGCGTGAAATCGGGTGTGTGCAACCGGAGCGCAAGGTACGCGCTCGTCATCAAGCCCGGCACGGCGATGCGCGCGCCCCTCAGCAGCGCCGGAGCGACGGGACGCTTCGCAACGACGATCGGGCCGTAGTCATCACCGCCCATCGACGCGCCGTGCGTGAGAATGGCGTATGTGCCGGCGACGTATGCATATGCGTGCACGCTGATCGCAGTGGTGTCGAGCTTGCCCGTCTTCGCCCATTCGTTGAGCGTCTGGATATCGCGCAAGACGTGATCGTAACGGAGGTCTTCAGTGGGAACGCGGCCGCTAGCCAGGCCGTAGAACATGAACGCGTCGTCGGAGTCCGGTGAATGGCCGAGCGTCAGCATGCGCGGCTCAGAGTTCACGTGATGATGCCTTTCGTCGTTGAACGCGATGCGAGCCGTTTCTTTTCGCGCAGGAAGAAGTTTTCTCCGCCCGCAACGTATGGAGTAACCATGGACTTCGAAACCAAATCCGACGCGCAGACGTCGGTCGAACAAGCTCCGGGCGTGACGGAAAGCGCCATCCGCGAAGAGTTGAAAAACGTCGTCGATCCCGAGATCGGGCTCGACGTCGTCAGCTTGGGCTTGATCTACGACGTCAAGATCGAAGGCGGCCACGTCGATGTGGTCATGACGCTCACTTCACCCGGGTGCCCGGTTGCCGGTCCATTCATGGCAAGCGTCCAATCCGCCGTTTCGCAGATACCGGGCGTGACCGATTGTCACGTCGATCTCACCTTTTCACCACCCTGGGATCCCCGGACGATGGCGAGCGACGAGGCCAAGATGATGATGGGGTTCTACTATTAGCGACGCCGTCTCCATACGGCACCTCACCAAACGGTATGGCTCGATGACCGCGGTCGACGATCTGTCGCTCAACGTGGCACAAGGTGAGTTCTTCGGATTCCTCGGACCGAACGGCGCCGGCAAAACCACCACGATCAACGCGATCGTCGGCCTCGCGACGATCCAAGGCGGAGCCATCGAAGTCTTTGGACACGACGTCGTCCACGAGTTTCGCGATGCGCGGCGCCTCATCGGGCTATCGCCGCAGGAATACAATTTCGACCGCTTCCTCACCATCGAAGAGATCCTCGTGTTCCAAGCCGGCTACTACGGCGTGCCCGCTCGCGAGGCCAAGCGGCGCACCGCAGAGCTGCTTGACCGCTTCGAGCTCACCGACAAACGCCGTGCGACGCCGCTCCAATTGTCCGGCGGCATGAAGCGCCGGCTCACGCTTGCGCGCGCGCTCGTGCACCGGCCCAGGCTCCTCATCCTCGACGAACCCACCGCGGGCATGGATGTCGAGCTGCGCATCGAGCTCTGGGATTTCTTGCGCTCGATCAACGCGGACGGCATGACCATCCTTATGACGTCGCACTACATCGAGGAAGTGGAGATGCTCTGCCAACGGGTGGGCATCATCAACGAAGGCCGGCTCGTCGCGCTCGAGGACAAGGTCGCGCTGTTGGCCAGTCACGGATCGGCCTCGCTGCAGGACATCTTCCTCAGCCTTGTGGGGCGACGAACGCGTGGTTAATTACGTCGGGCTCTACACGCTCGTGCGCCGCGAGCTCAAGCGGACCTTGATGGTCATCAACCAAGTCATCTGGCCACCCATCATCATGACGCTGCTCTTCCTCTTCATATTCGGACTCTCGCTCGGATCGCGGATCAAGACGCTGGGCGGCGTCTCATACGTCGAATTCTTGATGCCAGGCCTGGTGATGCTCAACGTGATCTCATCCAGCTACGATGAAGCATCGTCGTCGATCTTCCAGCACCGCTTCATGAACTCGATCCAGGAATTGCTCATCGCGCCGCTCTCCTACGTCGAGATCCTCATAGGGTTTCTCACCGGCAGCATGCTGCGCGGGGTCGTGATCGGCACGCTCGTGATGGTCATCGGCGCGCTCGTGGTCCACGTCGCCCCCGCGCACCCGCTTGTCTACCTGTACTTCATCTGCGTGACGTCGCTGTTGTTCTCGGCAGTGGGGATGATCGGCGGGCTGCTCGCGAAGACATGGGATAACCTCGCGATCGTGGGTACGTTTATCATCACGCCGCTCACCTACATCGGCGGCGTCTTCACGAGCCTCGCGCTGCTGCCGCAGGTGGTGCAGCGGCTTGCGCTGATCAACCCGATGCAATACATGGTGGACGGCTTCCGGTTTTCGTACACGGGAGCGGTCGATATCAGTCTCGGCGCGGACGCAGCAGTCGTGGCGGTGCTCGCCGCGCTCGCACTCGCCGTCGCCTTCGAACTCACCAGACGCGGCGTGAACCTGCGCGTCTAGTCTTGGTCGCTAGTCGGCGCGGATGGCGTGCGCCGTCAGGCCGGCGCGCGCGAGGGTCGCGTTCACCGTGCCGCCCGTCAACTTTATGCACACGGTGACTCGCTCACCCAAGGCCCAATTCGCGACGATAGCGCGGCCGGAATCACCGTCGACGCGATAGGTATGACCGTCGTTGAAGACCACGCGCGAGCCATCGCCGGCAAGCGCAGAGACGAGGCGGACGACGCACAACGTCGGAACGACTGCGGCCGTCGCAAGCGATTGTGTGCGCGCCGCATTGACGAGCGCGCCGAAGCGCGCGACCGTATACGCATTCGCGCCCTTTGCGGGCGCTGAGCAGACCGAGACGGCGTCGCCCACGAGCCACGCGGACGCAGTCACGTGTCCGGCGGTATCCACAGCGTAGACGTGGCCGTCTGAGAGCGCCACCCCATAGCCGTCGTCGGAGACCTGTGTGATCGACGCATCGGCGCACGCCGGCGCTGCGCTCGTCGCGCCGCCGGTCGGCGTTGCCGCCACGACGGCGACGATTGCGGCGGGAACGGCGTGCGCAGAATATCCGTTCACATCGAGCGATGCGAGCCGCTTCAGCGACGCCGGCCACGCGCATTCCGCAACGCTCGTGCCGGTGGCCCAACCTCCCGCCTGAGCTCTGTCGACCGGATCCGTGAGCTGATACCGCCGCCCGTCACTGAGGTCGACCACGGAACCCTCGTGCGTCACGGTCGCGATCGCGACGGTTCTGCACGAGTACGTCAGGCGGACGACACCAAGCCGGTGAGCGGCGGCGCGGCGGGGTGCGCTGCGAGAAGCTGGCGCCGGCATCGAGGTGCGTGCCGGCGAAGCTGCCGTATTGTGCGATGCGCTGTTTCCAATCGGCTGCGCAGCTGTCGATCCACCGACAAGTGCCGCCGACGACGATTCCGGCGGAGTTTGCATCTGCCGCGCGGAGTTCGGCGCTCGCGTTTGCATCGCCAACGGCGCCGCGCTCGCCGTGATCCCGGCGCCTGTCGGCTGCGACGTGGCCCGCGTCGCTGCGGTCGCCGTTGGATTTCGCGCGACCATGCCGCGAAGCCACATGCCTGCCGCGACCACCAAAACGATCCCGACGATTGCCGCTACGACTGCGGGCGGGCGGAAAAGCCGGCCTCGTGCGTCGGCTTGCCGAACGGCGGCGGCTCGGATCGCTCCCTCGCGCGCCGAATCGATGGTCGCGTTGCTCGCGGCGACCGTCTCAAAGTCTTGTTCGAATTGTCTGCGTTCTGCTTCGAGTTCGAACGCCGATTGGCGCTCGGATTGCGCTCGCCGGACTTGTTCGTCAAACCATTGGTTGCGCTGTTCAAGATACGACGCTTGCTGACTGCGCCGCCAGATGTCGGCGTAGGCCGCGGTGCCGCGGAGCGTCTCGTCGTAGGCGTGACGCTTGTCTGGATTTCCGAGCGTCTCCCATGCTTCCTTGACCGCGGCCGCTAGCCTGATCGTGCTCGCGGTATCGCGCGTGACGTCCGGCCGGATGCGCGCCATCAAGGCGTCGTAGGATGCGCGGATCTCATCGGGGGAGGCGTCCGGTTTTAGGCCGAGCAGGTCGTAGTACGAGAGCTCACCGCCCGGCACGTGCTAGCTCAGCGTCCGGCTCTTCGAGGTGAGCACCGTCAGCGGGCGGCCTTCATAGGCTTCGATCTGCATCCGGCGCTGATCGGTCATGGGAACCGACTTGCCGTTCGCGGTGTCGAACATCACCTGTGCGGAATGCACTTCTGCGATCAGCGTGCCGCTCTCCGCATTCCGGATTTCGTGTTCGATGAGAAAGCTCGACCGGCGCAGCTCGGTTACCCGGCAGCCGACGCTCAGATGATCGCGAAGATGCGCGGGCGCGTGGTAGCGCGCCGTCAGCTCAGCAAGGACGAAGTCGAATTCCTCGACGCGTTGGATGCCCGTCATCTCCATCCAATACTCGTTGCGAACCGTTTCGCAATACGTGAGGTATTGAGCGTGATTGACGTGCCGCATGCCATCGATGTCACGGAAAGCGACGACGATCGGTCGCGTGAACTTGAAGCGAGTGTCGGACACGCTTATCTGCTGCTCCTCTAGTGTCGGGAAGCGCTCCCGTGCGCCTTCGGCATGTTCGCGATGGCATCCGCTGCGGTAATCGCGCGATCTCGCAACCGCTCATCTTCAGTGGTCGCGGCAAGGTTACGGATCGCCGCAAGCGCTCTGGGATCGCCGAGCGACGTCAGAGCGCGAAGGATCGTGAAGTTGGTGACGAGATCGGGGTCGCCGAGCAGGCCGGCGAGAAACGCGGTGACGTGCGCGTCGCCTTTGCCGGTATCGCCGAGCGCGGCGATCGCGGCGCCGCGAGAATCGAGCGGCGCGCCGTACCGGGCGTAGCGCTCTTCGAGCGGGGTCGCTTTCTTGCCGTCGACGATGGCATAGCCGGCCAGGGCCGCGGACGCGATCTCGCCTCTGTTTGACTGCTCGACGAGCGCATGCGCGAGTAGCGCGTGGACACCCCGCACGCGCCAGTGGGCGAGCGTCTGCACGGCGGCGGCGATCGTGGCATACGACGGATCGCGCTCGGCGCGCTCGAACAACGTCGCCGTCGCCGCGGCGTCTGGCGGATATGCGGCGAGCGCGTCGGCGGCGGCGGCCCGCACGTGCGCGCTGGAATCGTGCAATGCGGCCCGTAGTGCAGCGCCGTACGGTGGGATGCGCAGCCCGTTATCGAGCTCGCCGGCAGCGCGCGCGCGCGCATCCGCCACCGGCTCCTTGACGACAAAGGACGCGACCGCCGCAGTCACCGCGGCCGACGGTTTATCGCGGCCCGCCAGTTGATCGAACGCTGCAAGGCGGTCGAGGACGCTCAAAGCGTGCGTGGATTGGTAGATCCACTCGGCATCGCTCTTCGCAAACGTCGTCCTCGCCAGGATGTTTCGCCCAGGATCCCACAGCACCATGATGGGCCGCGATTTGGCGGGTAAGTCGTAGACCTGATGGCGCTGGTCGTTGCGCACGTTGAACGTGGTGCGGGCGCCGTCAGCCGTCGTGATCTCTACGTTGACCGGCATCGCGAACACGGCAGGTGTCTTCCACTTCGTGCTTTGCGTCTGATCGACGGTCACGCGAACCCTGCTGCCGCCCGTGTCGTAGACGTACGACACCGAGTATTCTGGAAATCCTGCCTGATACAGCCATTCGTCGGCGAACCAGCCGATGTCGGCGCCGGTCGATCGAGTGACCGCCTGCACCCATTGCGAAGTGTACGTGCTGCGCTCGCCGTACACGCTGAGAAACGCCGCCTGACCGACGCGATACATCTCGGTGCCCGATATCGTCCGCAGCATGTGCAGGACGAGTCCGGCTTTGGAATACGTGTCGGCGTCGAACATGTCGATCGGCTTCGCGTACGTCTCGGTGACGATCGGACGCCGGTATTCGCGGTCTTGGTCGAAGACATCGTCCATCATGCCGAGCCGGTCCATCGCGAACGCGTCCTCGCCATGCGCGTGCTCGTCGTAGAGCGCGGTATAGTAGGTCGCGAAGCCTTCGTTGAGCCACGCATTTCCCCAGTCCGCCGTCGTCTCATAATCGCCGAACCACTGATGCGAAAGCTCGTGCGCAGTGACATCCTCGCTCGTGCCGTCAAGTTCCGCGCGCGGATCGTGCAGGGTGCGGCTCGTGAGCGTGGTCGCGGAGATATTCTCCATGCCGCCATAGGTGAAGTCGACGACCGCCGCCTCCGCGTACTTCGAGTACGGATACGGCATGGCGTTGAACTTTCCGAAGAAATCGATCATGTCGGGTGTCGCTCGGAAGTCGTATGCGGCCATGCGCGCGAACTGCGGCGGCGCCCAGTACTGGATCGCAAGTCCGTGACGAACGACGACGGTGTCGGCAAACGTTCCAGCGACGATCGAGTTCAAATAGGTCGCGTGCGGCACGGGCATGAGCCAATCCCACGTCGACGTGTGCCGGGTCCGGTCATGCGACACGGATTTGAGCGAGCCGTTGCTCAAGACTCGCTGACCTTCCGGAACGGTCACGATCGTCTCGCTGCTCGCCTTCTCATCGGGCGAGTCGTAAGTGGGATACCAAAACCGCCCGTCTTCCATTTCTGATTGCGACCACACTTCCCACGGTCTGTCGGGATAGCTAGCGTCGGGGCGGACGAAATAGAGCCCTTTGGTGGGATGAGCCCGGTAACGGGTCTCGATTGCGAACGCGGCTCCCGGCGAAGCGCTCGACGGCAAGAAAACGCGCAACGTGTGCCCGAATGTCTGGTAGCGCAGACGTGTGCCGCCGGCCAATCCCACCCACGAATAGTGGAGATCCGCTGAATCGAAGTCGAGCCACCTCGTCTGCCGGCGCACGACGACGACGGAATTGGTGACGTCGCCGGATTCATCGCCCTTGCGTTCGTCAAACGACACGGCGATCTTGACGTTCGTCAGCCAGTACGCGTGGAACCGAGGGTAATGCAGGTATGCTTTGCCCGCGCCGAACGGCACACGCGAATCGCTATCGGCCGCGAGCGCCGCCGACGCATAGGCGAGCGCAAGAACAGCCAAGAGGAACGCAGTCGCAAAACGGCGTGCTATGTAGATAGTGACTCCTAGCGGGAGACTGATAGACGAGGATTCGGACTGGCGGTTCGCTTTCCATCCGACAATACGAGCGAACTATTCCTGCGTGGCGAGCGTCGTTCCGCGATCGAAGAATTCGAAATCGTTGAATGCGTCGAGAAAATGGTAATGGCCGAGGGTGTACGTCAGGCCGTGAAAGGTCGCCGCACCCCAGCCGAACAGGCCGCCGCCGTCGCTCACGTCTTGGGACGTCGATTCCTCGCGCAGGAGCCATTGGCCGTGGAAGTTCATGTAGCGTATATCCCAGGTGACCTTCGAGGCCGCACAGCCGTTGAAGATGCCGGCGACGGTCAGCCGGGTCGGCTGAAATGTATCCTCATCGACCCACATCGCGCGAACGCGATACTCTCCGGGGTCTTCGATCGGCTGGAGCGCGAGGTGCCAGCACACCCCGGTGTCGCATTGCTCTTCGCCGACCAGCGTCGCATTGTAGTAGCGGGCCGTGACCATGACCGTGCCGAGCACATTTGCGTTCGACGTGCTCGACGGATTTGGATGTGGATGAAAGTCCACTGCGGACTGCGGCACGAACCCGAACGAATAGAACGGCGAGATCTTCGGCACGCCGAACGGCGTGTTCACGCCGGCGCCCGACTGGAAGTCCCAGCCGAGAATCGAAAAGCGGGTACCGTATGGATTCACCTGCTGATTCGATGAGTAGAGCGGCGATTGCGTTGTGATCACAAAATCGTCGTTTGTCCGCACCCACGCCTGAAAGCCTTCGGCGTAGAGTCGCCCTTTGACGTTGGCGCGAACGTCGATCACGTAGCGCATATAGGGCTGGTACGTCCGTCCACGCCACACGGCGATCGCCCGGTCGAAAATCGCGTTTGCGCCCGGCGAGGCGGCGGCGTTCGGCGACGATCGGCTGTCGGCGGGCGGCGCTGTGGGCGCTGCGAAGAGCGCGCTCAGGACGAGCGCAAGTATGGGCAGTGGCATCGTTGTGTCGCGTGGCATTCGTGCAGCACGCGTCTGCTCCCGCCCACCGCCAAACACCGGCCTCGGTCGTTTAGCCGCTCTCTGATATGGAAAAACGTGAAAAGCAATCGTCTTTCAGGGCCGTGAGGCGCGCCAATGCCGTGTCACCTGTGTTGTCAGCGAAAAATTGACGTGATGAGAATCGAAAACTGGTTGCTCTGCCGCGATTGTCGCCGAGCCGAGACGCTTGACCAAGTCCTATGCCATCTCCGGAATGGTGATGGCCTGAGCGCCGAACGTGTCGTCCGGCAAGAATCCCGTGAAATATCCACAGTACTCACGTTTTATACACCGCCGGGCTGGGAAAGCGAATAGACTCTGCGACGATGAACGGATGACGCTTGTGAACCGGAATGCGGCGGCACTCATATTCTGGACTGCCGTTTCCCTGGGAGGCCGTGCGGCCGCAAACGCCGACGCGTGCTCGGAGACCTGGTTTTACGCGTCGATGGCCGCAACCGGCGAGCGAGACCTATCCGAATATATCGGCGAGGGCGGCAGTCAATTGGCGAGATCGGACTTCGAATTGATCGCCCGCAACATCGACAAGGCTTCCGTCACCGTCGACGCGTGCACGCAAGCCGATACCGTCGGGAAGTATGCGCTGGTCGACGCCGACCGCTGGCAGATCGGGTTCGACCAGGGATGGATCGCGGCACCCGAAGCCGCAAAGCGCATACACGCAGAGCTGCAGCGGCTCAAGGCGATCCGTTTCGACCGGCGCGACGTGCGCGAATACGACAGCATACAGATCCACGACAAGTCGCTGTTCAAGAAGGCCGGTTTTGCTTGGGAGCCCGTTCGCTAAAAGCGCACGCCGACGCCTATGCGTCGCGCGAGCACTTGCCGAGCAGTCGAACGGACACGTGATTGCCGTAATCTTCGATGCGCTCGACGAACACATCGGCGCTTGACGACCTGATGAGGTAGAGCCCGCGACCTGTTTCGCAGTATGCGTCGGGGAGTTTCGCCTTCACGCGAAATGCCGGCCCGCGATCGATCACGTGCACGACCGGATCCGCTCCCCGCCAATCCACGTAGACGCTGACCGGGCCTGGCGCGTGGCGCACGACGTTTGCCATCAGTTCGCCGAACACCAACTCCGCTTGGTCGATCGCAGCTTCGTCGACGATGTGCTCTCGTAGATAGTTAATGAATTCTGTTCTCGCATCCTGAGCGGCGTACGCGTTCTCCGCTTCAAAACTCCACGACTCGGGTTTGCCCAGCGTGACCGTCATCAGCGCGACGTCGTCGCGCGTTCCGTTCGTGAGGCACGCGTCGTGAATGAGGCGCCCGGGATTGCTCGCATGGTTGACGGCTTCGCTCGAAACGATCGAATGCAGACGTCGTTCACCTTCTGCCCAATCGTGGTCCCACTCGGTCAGTCCGTCGGTGTAGAGCAGCAAGAGATCACCGTTCTCCAGCGTCGCCGTTTCCGTGGCCGATGGGCCGGCGCATCGTCGGAGTCCGAGCGGGAGTCCGGACGCGCGAAGCTCTATGAGGGCGCCGTCGCGGCGGATGATCGGATATGGATGTCCGGCGTTGGAGAACCGGATGGTCTTTCGATCGGGACTGATGATGCCGACGAATGCGGTGACGATGGAATCCGGGTAGCGGTGGTTGAGGATCCAGTCGGCGGCGTCCAGTATCTTCGTCGGGTCGGATTGATGCAAGGGACCCACGCCGATGATGTGCCGCATTTTGCTCATGATCACGGCGGCCTCGAGGCCGCTGCCCGAAACGTCGCCGATGCTCACCATGACCGAACCGTCGTCAAACGCGATGGCGTCGTACCAATCGCCGCCGAAGCTTCCGCTCTCCGTAGGTGTGTAAACGCCCTCGAACCGTAGATCTGCGACGACGGGCAATGCCGGCGGCAGCGACGCCTTCTGCATCGTGGTGGCTATCCGGCGTTCCCGCTCGATGCTTGAAACGTTTTCGATCGCGACCGACGTGCGGCGCGCGATCTCCATGATCGTTGGAAGGTCGTTGTCGTCGTAGACGCGTTCGGAATCGGAATAGTAGATGAAGATGCCGCCGTACGTGACGCCGCGCGCAAAGATCGGTACGATGATCGCCGATTGCGGATCGAGCGATGCGACGTCGGCCGACACGTACGGCCATACTTCCGATCGGAACTTCTGAAGCGAAGCCTTTTCCCTGAGCCATGGGCGATGTTCCCGGAGCTGCGCGATCAAGAGCTGTTCTGCCCGCGGATGCAACATGCGCATGCCACGAAAGCGGCTTACGAGGGGGGCTTTCGCCGGATCATGATGGGCGGCGCCGACCGTTCGCAGGCCGGCGCCGTCGATCAACGCGATGAAGGCCGTATCGGCGATCTCTGACACGAACAGCTCTGCTAAGCGTTGGAAGCTCTCTTTGATGTCCAGCGTTTCAAACAGCTCCTCATTTGCCTTAGCAAGAAAGCGAAGCCGTTGGGTCGTCCGGCGCTCTTCGTCAAACACCATTTCCTTTCGGATCGCCTCGGCCGC
>DATBOZ010000101.1:0-21229 GCA_036561585.1 Candidatus Eremiobacteraceae bacterium
AGAGGCGGGCTCATCCATCAGCAGCACTTCGGGCTCTACGGCGAGTGCGCGCGCGATGCAGAGCCGCTGCTGTTGCCCGCCGGAGAGCGACGTGCCGGGTTGATGCCACTTGTCTTTGACTTCATCCCACAATGCCGCCAATCGCAGGCTGCGTTCTGCGATCCCGTCCAGCGACGCACGGTCCGAGACATTGCCCGCGAGGCGGACGCCGGCGAGGACGTTGTCTTTGATCGACATGGTCGGAAAAGGGTTGGGGCGCTGAAAGACCATGCCGATCCGCCGCCGCAACGACGTGGGGTCGACGCTCGTATCGTAAAGATTCGCCTCGTCCAACAACACTTCGCCTTCGACGCGCGTATTCGGCACGACTTCGTGCATCCGGTTCAGGCACCGCAAGAGCGTCGACTTGCCGCAGCCGGAAGGACCGATGAGCGCGGTGATGGCGTTTGGCTCGAAGCGAATGGTGACGTCGTGAACGGCAAGATGCTTGCCATAATAGGCGCTGAGCGCACGCGTGCGAAGTTCGGTCTTCATGCTCTCGTCATCGTCTTGGAATCAGCGCGCCGTCGAACGGCTGGGAAACGCGAGCCGCGCGATGAGGTTCAGCGCGAAGACGAGCAGGATGAGCACGAGCGCGCCGCCCCATGCGGCTTGCTGCCAGTCTCGATACGGCGAGATCGCGTATTGAAAAATGGAGAGCGGCAGTGCGGCCGTCTGCGAATTGATGCCGCGGCTCCAGAACGAGCTGCCGAACGCCGTGAAGAGCAGCGGCGCGGATTCGCCCGCGACGCGCGCCACCGCCAACAAGACGCCGGTCACGATGCCCGGCCGGGCGCACGGCACGGTCACGAGCAGCACTGCTTTCCAAGACGGAATGCCAAGCGCGAGGGCGCCTTCGCGGATGGTATGCGGCACGAGCCGCACCGCTTCTTCGGTGGTGCGGACGACGATCGGCAGCATGATCACGGCGAGCGCGACCGAGGCCGAAAGTGCCGAGAAGTGCTTGCTCGGAAGCACGACGAGCGCGTAGGCGAAGACGCCGATGGCGATCGACGGCACGCCCGTCAGCACGTCGCTCAGGAATCGCACCGCGATCGCGGTCTTTCCGCGACCGAACAGGGCAAGGTAGATGCCGGCCATCACGCCGATGGGCACGGCGCCAATCGATGCGAGCGCGATGATCTCCATCGATCCGAGGATCGCGTTGGCGATGCCGCCGCCGGGGACGCCGATGGGCGCCGGCAGTTTCGTGAAGAACGTCGGCGTCAACGCAGCCGATCCGTTTTCGACCACGTAGAAGATGACGGCCGCGAGGACGCCGGCCGCGAGCACGGTGCACAGCCCTGCCACGCCCACCATGAATGCGCTGTACGCCCGCCGCGCCGCGAGACGGTTCATCGGCGACCCGCTCGCGGGCCGGAGGCGACGCTCCACACCAGCGTGCGCGCGATGACGTTGATGATCAAACTCACCAAGAACAGCAACAAGCCGACTTCGATGAGCATCGCGACATACTGCTTGCCGGTGGCTTCTGTGAACTCGAGCGCGAGCACGCTGGCCATCGTGTAACCCGGCGCGAAGAGCGATGCGGCGATCGCGGGTTTATTGCCGATGACCATGACGACCGCCATCGCTTCGCCGAGCGCGCGGCCGAGCGCGAGCACTAGCGCGCCGATCACGCCGGAGCGCGCATACGGCAGCACCGCTTTGGCGAGCACTTCCCATTTGGTGGCGCCGAGCGCGATCATCGCTTCCCGCTGTTCGACCGGCACCGCCGAAAAGACGTCGCGCGATATCGCTGCGACCGTCGGCAAGACCATGATGGACAAAAGGACGCCGCCGGTGAGCATGCCGACGCCGTAGATAGGTCCTTGGAAAAGTGGCAAAAAACCTAGTGTTTTGCTCAAGAACGGCTCGACCATGGTGCGCATGACCGGCGCAAGCACGAACAATCCCCACAGACCGTAGACGACGCTCGGCACCGCCGCAAGCAATTCGACGAGCATCCCGAGCGGGCCGGCCAAGCGCCGCGATGCGAGTTCGGAGAGATACAGCGCGCACGCGATGCCGATGGGACCCGCGATGAGGAGTGCGATCGCAGACGTGACGATGGTGCCGAAGACGAACGGGAGCACGCCGTACTTGCCATCGTTGGGATCCCACGTGCTGCTCGCGACCGACGAGAGCGGCACGGTCGAAATCGCAGGCCACGCAGAGATGAAGAGCACGACGAACAAGCTCGCGACGACGAGCAGCACGGTCCATGCCGCGACGTGCACGGCGGCGCCGAAGACGCGATCGCCGACCGGCGATGAAGCGCGTTGCATGCGCGGCCGCGCGGCGGCGATTGTTACGGGGGCGATGTCGACGCTTTGCTGCGACACGACGCTCTCAATACGAAGGCGAAGACGGTGCGGAACTCAGGTTTGTCGCCTGGTGCCGCACCGCCTTTTTCAAAAACCGGCGCGAGCGCCGGCGAGGTGCAGGTTCGCGAACGGTACTAACGGATGGCCGCGAGCGCCTTGCGCGCGGCGCTTTGCACGTTGGACGGGAGCGGTACGTAGTGCACGCGCGACGCGTACGTCTGTCCCGAGGTCACCATCCAGTTGAAGAGATCGACCAGTGCCTTGCCCTTGGTCGCATCCGGTTGGTTCTTCCACAACATGACCCACGAGTAACCGCAGATCGGATAACTCGCCGCGCCGTTTTGATCGACGATGGAGAAGTCGGCGGGATTCACGGTGGCCTTTTGCGCCGCGGCCGCGCGCACGCTTTCCAGCGTCGGCGAGACGAAGGCGCCCGCCTTGTTGCGCACCGCGGCGTAGGTCATGCCGTTCTCAAGCGCGTACGCGAGCTCGACGTAGCCGATGGCGCCCGGATTGTTGCGCACTTGACCGGCCACACCTTCATTGCCCTTTGCGCCGAGCGATGCAGCCGCGGGCCAGTTCACGCTCTTGCCGGTGCCGATCTGCGATTTCCAAGCGGCGCTGACGTGACTGAGATAGTCGGTGAAGATGTAGGTGGTTCCACTGCCGTCCGCGCGATGCACCGTGACGATAGGCAAGTTCGGCAGGTTGGCGTGCGGGTTGAGCTGCGCGAGCGCCTTGTCATTCCAGTTCGTGATCGTGCCCATGAAGATGCCGGCGAGGACGTCGGACGTGAGGTGCAGGTTCGGCGGCGCGCCGGGAACGTTGTAGGCGATGGCCTCGCCGCCCAGCGCGACCGGCACCTGCACTACGTCGCCGTTTGACGATGTCGCAGCCGCGAGTTCCTTCGAGTTCATCGGCACGTCGGACGCGCCGAAGTCGACGGTCTTCGCGGTGAACTGCTGGATGCCGGCACCGGATCCGATGCTCTGATAATCGACGGTGACGCCGGTATGCACTTCTGAATATTGATAAAATGCGCGCGAGAAGAACGGATTGTCAAAGGAAGAGCCGGCGCCGATGAGCTGCGCATCGGCCAGCGCGGCTGCCGGTGCTGCCAGCGCGATGCTCGCGAGAGTTGCCGCGACGATCTTGAGGGGGCGATTGTACACGATTCTTTGCTCCTGCGGAACGAAGTGATGCGGACGCTTGCTTCAATAGTATAACGTTACGGCATCAAGTTCCGGTTATCGCAAGGTTAAGAAACGTTAAGGCGTGCCGGTGGACGACTCGCTGCGGACCGCTTTGAGCAGTTCGTCGCCGTGCGCCGCGACCTCATTGATCTCCACGACGGATCGTTTGAGCTTTTTGGGAACGCCCTCGACCATGTACGCCACCCGTTCGCAGACATTCGTCGCGTGATCCGCGATGCGTTCCAAATACAGTGCGACTAAAATCAGATTGCTGCCGCGATTGATGGCCTTGGGATCTTTGGCCATGAATTCGATCAGCTCTTTGAACACCGCGCGATAGAGGCGGTCGACGTCGTCGTCCTTCGCAGGGATGCGGTGCGCGGCGCCGGCGTCGCGATTGGCGAACGCGTCCAGCGATTCGCGCAACATCTCGCGCGCTTTGGCGGCCATGCGCGGGATGTCGATCATGGGTTTGAGCTGCGGTTCGCGCGCCAGGTTTTTCGTGATCTGGGCGATGTCGCAGGCGTGATCGCCGATGCGCTCGAGATCGATGATGATGTCGAGCATGGCCGCGATCGTGCGCAGGTCGGATGCCATGGGCTGCTGGAGCGCGAGCAGATTGAGACAGTTCGTCTCGATGCGCACGTTGAGATCGTCGATATAGTCGTCGAAATTCAGGATCTCGTCGGCAAGGACGATGTCGGAGCGCGCGAGCGCATCGACGGCTTTCGTGATGGCCTCTTCGACCAAGCTGCCCATCCGCAGGACATCTTGCTGGGTCTCATTGAGGATCCTGTGAAAATTCTCCCGGGCCAATATTGCCTCGCATCTTCTCCGTAGCAGGGCGAGCATCGCTCGCCCAATTGCCCGTATTATTGCATTATAGGACGCGAACGGCCGTTTGTAAACAAGCGCGCCGTAACTATCCGAGTCGTCAGACGCTGAACGTGCACCGAAACGTCGTGCCGCGATTGAGCTCGCTTTCCGCGGTCACCGAGCCGCCATGCGATTCGACGATGTGCTTGACGATGGCGAGACCGAGACCGGTGCCGCCCGCGCTGCGCGAGCGCGAGCGATCGACGACGTAAAAGCGCTCGAAGATGTGGGGCAGTGCGTCGTACGGGATTCCCGGTCCGTCGTCCTTGACATACAGCGTCGCGAGACCCGGCGCAAGCGAAAGCCCCACTTCCACATGGCCGCCCGATGAACTGTGACGCAGCGCATTATCGAGCAGATTGAACACGACTTGCACCAGCCGGTCGCGATCGCCGATGATCGAGACGGGTTCCGACGGCAGCGCGAGGTTCAATGCGAGCCCGAGGCTGCGCGCGCGCGGCATGTGCGTGGCGACGGCATTGCGGCACAACTCGCTCAAATCGACCGTGCCGAAGCGCATCTCGAGTTTGCCGCTCTCGAGCCGGGCCAGATCGAGCAGCTCTTCCACCAGCACGACCATGCGGTCCGTTTCGGCAGCGAGGCTGCGGAGGAACCCGGCAGCGGCGTCGCCGTCGGCGCCGGACTGCAGCGTCTCGATCATGATCTTCATCGCCGCGAGCGGCGTGCGCAATTCGTGCGAGACGTTTGAGACGAAGTCGCGACGAAGCGCTTCGAGCTCGCGCATGCGCGTGAGATCCACGACGACCGCGATCGCCTCCGTCGTGCCGTCGCCTGAGTGCACCGCCTTCGTCGTGATCCGCAAGCTGCGATCGGACGCGGCGTGCAGCGGCACTTCTGCAGTGCCCTCCACGCCCTCGCGCAACGCGGCCAACAGGCGGCGATCGAGATCGTAGCTGCGCACGCTCTCGATCAGCGCGCGCCCGATCGCACGCTCCGCTTGTACGCCTAAGATGTCCGATGCGGCTGCGTTGAACGCCGTCACGCGCGCGTCGTCGTCGATGACCACGACTCCGACCGGCAGCACGTCGAGCAGCGCCGCGAGTCGCGCGGCCGCGACGGCGGAGCCGGAAGCATTGGATCGCTCGCCGCTCGCGGCAAGCGCGGCTTTGGTGTCAAGCAGCTGCCGGCGCGTGCGCGCGTTTGCGAGCAATGCCGCGATCAACGCGATGGCGAGGACGATCAACCCGAGGACCGCGAGTGCGTTCACTCTCGAAAAAGATACCCGCGGCTGCGGACGGTGATGATGTGCTGCGGGTCGTTCGGGTCGTTTTCTATTTTTTCTCGCAACCAACGCACGTGGACGTTGACCGTCTGCTGATCACCGTAGAAGTCGTATCCCCAGACGCGGTCCAGCAGCGTCTGACGCGTGACCACGCGTCCGCGGTTCTCCAGAAGCACGTGCAAGAGCGCGAATTCCTTCGGCGCGAGCTCCACGACGTTGCCGCCTTTGGTGACGCGTTGCCGGGCGACGTCGAGCTCGATGTCGCCGCCCGTCAGCACCGTGATCTCCTGCGCGGCGCGCGTGGTGTTGCCGAGGCGCCGCAGATGCGCTTTCACACGCGCCAGCAGTTCGTAGATGGAGAACGGTTTGGTGATATAGTCGTCGGCGCCGATCTCGAGCAGGAGGACCTTGTCGATCTCCTGATCCTTCGCACTGAGCATGACCACCGGCATGTTGGAACGCTTGCGGATCTCGCGGCAGACTTCCGTGCCGTCGAGCTCCGGCAGCATGATGTCGAGCACGCACAGGTCGGGCTTCTCGATTTCGAGGACGCTGAGCGCCTGCCGACCGTCGCCTGCGGTGCAGACCAGGTAGCCGTTCTTCTCGAGATTGTAGCGCAGCGTCTGTAAGATGTGGACTTCGTCATCGACGATGAGGATTTTCCAAGGTTTGGTCGGCGCGCGCTCCGGGCTGGCCTGCGACATCGCATCATCGTTTCTCAAGACTTCATTAAATTGCCTTGAGGGACGTTTGATTTGCGGTGTTCGGTTAATGATTCTTAACCATTGTGCGGTCGCGCGTTGTCGCGATCAAAGCGGCACGACGTGAAACGTGTGATACGCCCACGAATACCACATCCCATACGAATTCGCCGCGATGGATGCGAGCACCAACGCGATGCTCAAGCCGCGCGGCGCACGGTCCATCCCGCGCGCGACGAGCGGAATCAAGAATGGCGTGAAATCCAGTGAGTGCCGCATACCGAATTGCTCGAAGCCGTTGACATAATACAGCAGCGACGGCACGGCCACGACAATCACCGCACTCCACAGCGCGAGCGACTCGCGCCCGCGCGCTGTCGCAAGCGCCAACGCGAGCGCCGGGCTCGTCAACGTGAGGCAGACGCCCAGTCCGCTCGGTTTGAGCCACGGGAAATCCGTCGTGAATTCCGGCGGGAGCATGAAAAAGCTGTAGAGATTGAACGGCAAGTATTGCAGACGGAAGGGGCTGCCCGTAGGCTGGCCGACAGAATCCTGATGATACCACATGGTGTAGCCGATATCGCTCGGCACGCCCCAGCGGGCTTCGTTGTAGAGCGCATACAGCACGAAGAGCGGTGCGGCGCCTGCTACAGCCGCGAAGAGCGCGCGCAGCCGCCGTTCCGGGGGCGTTTCCACCCACAGCCACCACGCGAACGGCAACGCGGCCAAGATGATGGGGAAGCGCGAGAGCGCGGCGCACGCGAGCAACAGACCTAGTAGCCACGGCCGCCGGTGTCCGAACCATTCTGCAAGTGCGAGCAGCGCGAACATCGCGCCGGCGACGTGCGCGAACATCCACACCGCGCCGAACGCGGTGCACCACCATAACACCGTCCCAAAGCTCAAGAACGCAAGCGTCCAATTGCGTGTCGCAGGCGTGACGTCCATCCGCCCGAGCAGGACGTCGGCGGCGGCCACCGCCACCGCGCCGCATAACACGCACGCGAACGTCTGATTCGCGTTGGCGCCGAAGAGCAGCGCAAGCGGGAGCATGATCACCGCCGGTATCGGCGCTTCGATGATATACCACTTGCCGAGGTATTTCAGCGCGTCGATCGCGGGGCCGGGATCTGGAATCGCGATGGATCCGTGGAGCCACGCGTTGGCGAGGATCGTGTAGTTGTCGTACGCGGTCTGCTTGCCGCTCGAGGAGATGAAATAGAGGACGAACGCGCCGATGAAGATCAGCCACGTACGAACGCCGAACGCGGTTTCTCCATCGCGCGTTTCTCTCATCGCCGCGGCGTCCCCGAAGTATCCGGAGCAGGCGTGGGACTCAGACCGAAAACCTGCGCCGGAATCGCATTCGGAAACGAATAGCTGCTGAAACGTATCGTGTCGCGATAGGACGCAGCGGGCGGCGAGAGCACGGCCGCATCGGGCGACGCGACCACCGCGCACGTCACGCTCACGATCTTCGGCAGCCAATAGCCGCCGACGGGGCCGAATTCGATGCTGCCCGTCGCCGAGCACGTCGGCGTTCCCGCGACGAAGCGCTCGAGCACCGGCAGCGCAGTCCGCGCATCGATCTCAAGATCGGTAACGGCGAACGCGGTTGCTTCCTTCATCACAACGGCAAACGCATAGCCCTTGCGGCCGTTGACGTTGACCGGGCCGCGCGGCGCGACCTGATAGGAATCCGTATCGACGAGGAACTTGTCGGCGCTGTAGGTCCAGGTCGCACGCGTGTAGATGGAAACTCTCGGGCGCGTGGCCGGCACGCCGTTGATCGCCGTGGTCTCGTTGCGTTCGTGGCCGTCGGCGTCGCGATACAAGCGGTGGTTCTCGGTCACGACGCGGAGCGGGCCGCTGCGCGTCTGGGTGTATTCCACAACCATGTTCGCGGGTTGCTTCATCGACGGTATCGCGATCCGGTAGCGCGCGTAGAGCGCATCGGCCGCGGAGGCAGATGTGTCTGCAGAGGGCACGACGGAGGCGGCTTGCGGGAGTGCGAGCGCGACCGCCGCCACCACCGCGGCGATATTAGGCACGCAATGCCGCACGGATCAGCGATGGCACCGCCGCGAATCCCGCATCGATGCCCGCGCCGTTCTTCCCCGCGCCCTGTGCCATGGCCGGGCCGCCGCCGCCTTTTGCGTCGACGTGCGGCGCGATCGCACCGAAGACGTCCTTCGCGGAAAGGCCGCGCTTCACGAGATCGGGACTAACGGTGACCACCAACGCAACTTTGCCGTTCTCAGCACCCGCCACGGCCAGCACCCCGCTGCCGAATTTCGCGCGGATGGAATCGGCCAAGTCCTTTGCATTCACGCCGTCATCGGCCGTCGCGCGCACCCCGAGGAAGCGCACACCGTCCACATCTTGCGCCATCGAAAGATACTCCGACGCGCGCGAGCCGGCGATCTGCGCCTGGAGCGACGCGATCTTTTTTTCAAGCTCTCTGCGTTCGCGCGCGAGCTTCGCCACCGACTCCGGCAGCTGTTCGATGGTGGCGGTGAGCTGTGCGCCCGCATCCTCCGCCGCATCGCGCAAACGGTTGACGTATGCATCGGCGGCCACCGAGACCAGTCCTTCGACGCGCCGGATGCCGGCGCCGATAGCGCCTTCGGAGAGCAGCACGAAATGGCCGATCTCGCCCGTCGACGTGACGTGCGTGCCGCCGCACAGCTCCACGCTCGGACCGAATTGCACGACGCGCACGACATCGCCGTAACGCTCGCCTTGCATGAACACCGCGCCGCGTTCGGCGGCTGCCGCGAACGGCATGACCTCGACCGACAGGTGATGATCGGCGCGGATGAGATCGTTCACGCGGGCGGCGACTTGCGCGCGTTGTTCTTTGCCGAGGGCGCCCACCGGCGAGTCGAAATCGAAGCGCGTGCGATCGGGAAACACGGCGCTGCCGCGCTGTGCGACGCCGTCACCGGCGACGTCCTTGAGCGCGCGCTGCAGCAAATGCGTCACGGTGTGGTGGCGCCGGATCTCGCGCCGCCACGAAGGATCGACGAAGGCGTCGACGGTTTCACCGATCGCAAGATGACCCTCGCGCATCGCACCCCGGTGCAAGACGTGGCGGTGCGACTTGTCGCGATACTGGGTGTCGGTGACGTCAAACGACGCGCCGGCGCGCGCAAGGACGCCGCGATCGCCCATCTGGCCGCCGCGTTCGGCGTAGAACGGCGTGCGGTCTAGCGCCACGACACCTTCTTGGCCGGGATCCAGCGACGCGACGGGATTGCCGGCTGCATCGAAGAGCGCGACGATGTCTGCCTTTGCCTCAAGCGAATCGTAGCCAACGAACTCCGAGCCCGGAAGGCCGGCGTCTGCCGCGGTGTCCGCCACGCGCACGTCGGCGCGTTTGGCTTGTGCGTCGCGGCGCGCGCGGTCGCGCTGCTCCTGCATCGCGGCGCGATAGCCCGCCATGTCGGCGTCGACGCCAGCTTCGCGCGCGATTTCGGCGGTGAGCTCCGGCGGAAAGCCGTAGGTGTCGTGCAACTCGAACACGTCGGTTCCGGGCAGCGTCTTGATCCCTCCAGCGGTGAGCGTATCCAGCGACTCGGTGAGGCGGCGCATGCCGCGCTGCAGCGTCTGCTCGAATTGGCGCTCTTCGGCGGCGATCGCCCGAGCGACCCGCTCGCCGACACCGTTCAACTCGCGATACCCGTCGATGAGGGTCGCGATCACCGCGGGGACGAGCGCGCTGAAAAATCCGGAATCGAAGCCGAGGAGCCGGCCGCTCCGGATGGCGCGGCGCGTGAGATAGCGCAACACGTAACCGCGATCGGTGTTGCCGTACGCAACACCGTCGGCGATCAGAAAGACGCTCGCGCGCGCGTGATCGGCGATGATGCGCCGGTGAACGGCGCGGTCATCTTCCGAGAGCGCGCTCCCACTCACGGCGGGCAGTGCCGCGATGATCTCCTGGTAGAGATCGGTATCGAAGATCGACGTCTTGCCGGCCAGCACCATGCAGAGCCGCTCGAAACCCATGCCGGTGTCGATACATTTTTTTGGCAAGGGGTGCATGACGCCCGCACTGTCGCGGTCGTATTGTTGGAAGACGAGATTCCACACTTCGATGTAGCGGTCGCAATGCGGACATCCAACGGCGCAGTCCGCGCGCCCGCAGCCCACCGCGTCGCCGCGGTCGAAGAAAATCTCCGAGCAGGGGCCGCATGGTCCGGTCGGCCCCATATCCCAGAAGTTGTCTTCTTTGAAGCGCGAGATCCGCGACTTGGCCAGGCCGACTTCACTATGCCAAAGTTCCGCGGCTTCATCGTCGTCGACGTAGACGGTCGCATAGAGACGATCCGCCGGAATGGAAAGCGTCTTGGTGAGGTACTCCCACGCCCAAGCGATCGCTTCACGCTTGTAGTAGTCGCCGAACGAGAAATTGCCCAACATCTCGAGGAACGTGCCGTGGCGCCCGCTGCGTCCGACGTTTTCGATGTCGTTCTTGCCGCCGGCGACGCGGAGACAGCGCTGGACAGTCACCACGCGCGCGGCGGGCGCCGGCTCGTCGCCAAGAAAAACCGGTACGAACGGTTCCATTCCGGCGATCGTGAAGAGCGTGGTCGACATCGCATCGGGCACGAGCGAGGCGCCGGGAAGATGCCGGTGCCCCTTGCTCGTGAAGAACTCCACGAACGAGCGGCGGATTTCCTGAGACGTCATAGCTAAGGCTAATTTACGGGCGACAGGGCGTCGCCCTTCGCATCAGGCTCCGTTGAAGAAGCGTTGGAGCTTCGCGAGCGCCCGCTGTTGCAGCCGCGAGACGTGCATCTGCGAGACGTTCATGCGCTTGGCGATCTCCGCTTGCGCCAGATTGTTGAAGAAGCGCAGGTAGATGATGATGCGCTCGCGCCGGTCGAGCACTTCGAAGGCCTTTTCTAAGCCGGCGCGGTCGTCCAGCATGCTAAATCCGCGTTCGTCGCTGCCGACGTAGTCGAGCAAGGTGGCAGGCTTGGCTTCGCCGTCGCCGCCGAGTTCGGTATCCAGCGAGAGCAAGTTGTAGACCTGACCAAGTTCCTGCGCTTCGATGATCTCTTCGTCGGACGCGCCGAGCTTCGCCGAAAGATCCTGCACGGTGGGCGACCGTCCGAGTTCCATAGAGAGATTCTCCACCGCGCGGTTGACGGCGAGGTTGAGCTCTTGGAGCCGGCGCGGCACTTTGACCGCCCAGCCTTTGTCGCGAAAATGGCGCTTGATCTCGCCGATGACGGTCGGCGTGGCATACGTCGTGAATTCAACGCCGCGCGTGGGGTCGAAGCGATCGATCGCTTTGATCAGTCCGAGCGTGCCGACCTGCACGAGATCTTCGAGCGTCTCACCGCGGTGGGCGAAGCGCACGGCAAGATAGCGGACCAGATTGAGGTGCGCGAGTACGAGTTCGTCGCGCACCGCCGGATCGCTGGTCTCGGCGAACACGACGAAAAGTTCGCGCGTGCGTTCGCGGTCGAACCGCTCGTCGACGCCGCTCGCCGCCTTCATGTGGCTCATGAGCCGTTACTGACCGAGCACCTTGGTCATCGTGAGCTTTGTTCCGGTCAACGGATCGAAGTCGTAGTCGACTTCGTCCATGAGCGACCGGATGAGGAACACGCCGAGACCGCCCACTTTGGGCTCACCGAGCGGCTCGGGAGCAAGCGCACGACCATCGAATCCTTTTCCGCCGTCTTCGACGACCATCGTCAGCCGTCGTCCGGCTATTTCGAACGTGACCAGCACTTCTTGGTTGCCTTGCGCATGCTGGATGCAGTTGGTGCAGGCTTCGGCGACGGCGAGCTTGAGATCCTCGACTTCGTCGATGGTCGCTTCGATGCGATGCGCGATACCCGCAACGGCCAAGCGCGCCACGCTGACCCATTCGGCGCGGCTCGGAATGCGCAGTTGTAGCTGCCCGTCGAGCGTGCGCGATGCGTCCGGCGAAGTCACAGGCTCTCGCATGCCGCCTTCTCGTTATCAAAAATCCCGAAGATCTTCACGAGTCCGGTGATGTCGAAGATCTTTTTGATCTGCGGGTTGCTGCAGACGAGATTCACGGTGCCGCTGTGCTCGCGCACGCGCTTGAGGCCACCGATCAGCACGCCGAGACCCGTCGAATCGATGTAGCGGACGTTTTCGAGATTGATGACCAGGCGGTAGTGTTCTTGGTCGATCAATTCCGAGATCGTCTCTTTGACCTTGGGCGACGTGTAGACGTCGATCTCGCCGTTGAGATCGACGACCGTCGCCCCCGATTTTCCGTTTGGTTCTCTGACACTGACTTTGATATCCACTCTGCGCGCCACCCTTAGTCGTTTTTCAGTTCGTCGATTTTGTTCCGCGCGGCTTTGCGGCCCGACTCGATGGCGTCGCTCACCTGGCTGCGCGTGGAATCCGCCAGGTCGCGACCCTTCTTCACCAAGTCGTCTGCTTGCTCGCGCAGGTCATCGGCGACCGACGAGGCGCGGTCTTTGAGATCGTAAGCGAGGTCGAGCGCCTTGCCCTTCGCTTCGTGTGCCTTGCCGCGCAGATAGTCGCGCGTCTCTTCGCCGGACTGCGGCGTGAGCACGACGGCGAGGATCGCGCCGACGAACCCGCCGAGCACTAATCCTGAAAGAAAACCGAGACCGGAATCGCCGCGATCGTTGTCTGACATGGTCGTGATATCTCCGTTGCTCTTCGAGGTAAGGCGCCGTCAGACGCGGCCGTTGCCGCGCTTGTGCGCACCGAAAAATGTTTTCGCGCCTTGCGCCACGCCGGCGACGATGCCGGCGACGCTTGCCACCGTGGGGGAGACCGCCGCTTGCGCCGCATCCGCAGTTTTCGCGATCTTGCCGGCCGTCGACTCGATGAGTTCGGCGACCCGATCCACCCTGCCGCTCAGGCGCTCGACGTTTCCCGCAACGCCGCTGACGCTGGCGAGCGTCTGTCTCACCGGCGCGCCGAGGCTGTCGAGTTGCACGTCGACCTTTTCGAGAGTGAGCACCGTGCGATCCAGCGTCTTACCAAGCTTGAACAGCGCAATCGAAAGGGTGGTCGCAATCGCGAGGCAGGATAGTCCTATTGCCAACCACATGAAATCTTGCGCCTGCATGCGTCGCTGTGGTCTCCCTTCCGGGACAAGAGTGCGGGCGAGTCCTTTTCTGTAGGCCCGGAGCGCGCGCCTTCCGTGGCCATTTGACTCGGGCAATGTCCTTGCTAGGCGCCGGCGACAAGCGTTCCGGCGAGCCGGCGCAGCCGTTCTATGATACCCGGCAGCACCGCAAGCAAACGTGCGATCTCGTCGTCCGAGTTGGTGCGGCCGAGCGAAAATCGAATCGTTCCGCGCGCGGCGGTGGGTTCCAACCCGAGCGCGGTGAGCACGTGCGACGGTTCCAGCGAGCCGGTGGTGCACGCGCTGCCGGTGGATGCTTCGATGCCTTCAACGTCGAGGCCGACGACGAGCGTCTCCGCTTCGATCTTCGCAAAACGCATGCTCGCGTTGTTCGGCATGCGATGTTCGCGCGAGCCGTTCAGCGCTGATCCAGGAATAGCGCTCAGCACGCCGTCGATGAGCAGGTCGCGCAGGCGCGAAGCCGCGCGCTGCGATTGCTCGAGTTCTTTGACGCTCAGTTCGAGCGCCGTGGACATCGCGACGATGCCCGGCACGTTCTCCGTGCCTGCGCGGCGCCCGCCTTCCTGGCCGCCGCCGACCACGAGCGGCGCGACGCGAATGCCGGACTTGAGATACAGCGCGCCGACGCCCTTGGGTCCTTCGAATTTGTGCGCCGAGAGGGAAAGCGCATCGACGCCGATGGCTTTGACGTCGACCGGGATGTGTCCGACGGTCTGCACTGCGTCGGTGTGGAAGAGTGCGCCGCGTTCGTGCGCGAGCGCGGCGAGTTCGGCGACCGGTTGGATCGTGCCGATCTCGTTGTTGGCGTGCATGATGCTGACGAGCACGGTATCGTCTCTGAGCGCTCGTTGCACGTCGGCCGGACGGATGATGCCGTCTTCGCCCACAGGGACGATCGTGATGTCCGCGCCTCGGTGCTGGAGCGTGTGCGCCGCATGGAGCACGGCGTGATGTTCGATCGAACTGGTGACGAAGTGTTTGCCGCGCGTCGCGTATGCGTCCATGATCCCAAAGATCGCCAGGCTATCCGCCTCGGATCCGCCGCCGGTGAAGATGATCTCCGAGGGCCGCGCGTTGAGCGCCGCTGCTGTTGACTTACGCGCGCGCTCGAGTGCGGCTTTCACTTGTTGACCGCTGCGATGCGGACTTGACGGATTGGCGTACGCCTCATTGAGGAAGGGAAGCATGGCATCGACCGCTTCGCGACGTGGAGCAGTCGTGGCGGCATTATCGAGATATATTCGATTCATGGGCGGAGTTTTTCGTTCGATGGGTCGTGCCTGAGACCCCCCGTTCGCGCGCTCGTGGGGCGGGCCGGTGCGCCCGGGTAGCGAATTGCAGACGCGTATGGACGACGGACCGACGCTCTTCGGCGGACCATTGCCCGGCCTGTCGTCGGCGGACCAGGCGTTGCCGGCCGGCGCGCCGTTGGCCGCGCGCATGCGGCCGCGCACGCTCGAGGAGTTCGTCGGGCAAAAACATGTGTTCGGTGCGGGTTCCGGCTTGCGCGCGGCGTTCGAACGCGGGCGTGCGCCTTCGATGATCTTGTGGGGACCGCCGGGAACCGGCAAGACGACTTTGGCGCGGCTCGCCGCCGCTGCGGGCGATGCACGATTTGTGCAACTTTCCGCCGTCAGCGCAGGCGTGGCCGATCTGCGCCGCGCTGTCGCAGAGGCGAAGAACGCGCGCGCCGCGTCGGGCAGGCGCACGATCTTGTTCGTCGACGAGATCCATCGATTCAACAAGGGCCAACAAGACGCGGTGCTGCCGTATGTGGAGCGCGGCGATATCACGCTCATCGGTGCGACGACGGAAAACCCATCATTTGAAGTCAACAGCGCGCTGCTCTCGCGGAGCCGCGTGGTCGTGCTGCGCCCGCTCGAGGATCCGGACATCCTCGCGCTGGTCGACCGAGCGCTTGCGGATAAGGAACGCGGACTCGGCAATGCTGTTTTGCTCGATCCCACCGCTCGGGCGCAGCTCGCTGCTGCGGCCGGCGGCGACGCGCGCATCGCGCTGAATGCGCTCGAGCTTGCGGCGGAGATCGCGCAGACACGCGACGGGGCGCATGCCGTGGTCCAGTCGCGCGATGTCGAAGAGGCCCTGCAGCGCCGTGCGCTGCGCTACGACAAGGCGGGCGACGAGCATTACGACGTCATCTCGGCGTTCATCAAATCGGTGCGCGACAGCGACCCGGACGCTTCGATGTACTACCTCGCGCGCATGCTCGAAGCCGGCGAGGATCCGCTCTTCGTCGCGCGGCGGCTCGTGGTGCTTGCTTCCGAAGACGTTGGGCTTGCCGATCCGCATGCGCTACCGCTCGCGGCGGCTGCGTTTCAGGCGACGCATCAGATCGGCATGCCCGAGGCGCGGCTCGTGTTGTCCGAAGCGACGATCTATCTTGCGAAGGCGCGCAAGAGCAATTCAGCGATGCGCGCCTACGGCGCCGCCGCCGAGGCGGTCGAACAGACCGGCGCGCTGCCCGTGCCGCTGCATCTGCGCAACGCGGTCACCGGGCTGATGAAGAATCTCGGTTACGGCGCGGACTACAAATACGCGCACGATTTTGAGGGCGCGAAAGTCGAGCAACGCCATCTGCCCGACGAACTCGCCGACCGCACATTCTACGAACCCGGCGAAAACGACGTATAACGATATCTCGTAGTAGGGTGAGCAACGCTCACCCTAAAAATCGGAGGCCGACCATAAAGGTCGGCCCCACAGAGTCGGTCAGCGCCGCAACTTCTAGTCGACGGCGACGCGCAACACTTCTTCGATCGTCGTGATGCCTTGCGCGACTTTCATCAAACCGTCGTGATACAGTGTGCGCAAGCCCTGTTCCAACGCGAGCTTCTTCATGTCTGACGCCAACCCGCGCTCGAGCACGAGGCGGCGCATGTCGTCGGTCATCTCCATGAGTTCGTGCACTCCGGCGCGGCCTTTGTAGCCGGTGCCGTTGCAGTTCTCGCAGCCTTCGCCTTTGACCAATCGCAGCGAGTCGGCCGGAATCCCGTACTCCTCGAACTTCACCGCGAGCGCCTTTATGGTTTTCACGCCGCGTTTGCAGTTGGAGCAGACGGTTCGAACGAGCCGCTGTGCCATGACGCCCTGGATCGATGATGCGAGAAGGAAGGGTTCGATGCCCATATCGATGAGCCGCGTGATCGACGCGACCGAATCGTTGGTGTGCAGTGTCGAGAGCACGAGGTGACCGGTGAGCGCGGACTGCACGGCGATCAGCGCCGTTTCTTGATCTCGAATTTCACCGACCATCATGACGTCGGGGTCCTGGCGCAAGAACGAACGCAGACCTGCGGCGAATGTAAGGCCTACCTTCGGGTTGACCTGGACCTGATTGATGCCGGCGATGTTGTATTCGACCGGGTCTTCAATGGTCACGATCTTGGTCTCGGTGTCATTGATGTTGTTGAGCGTCGCGTAGAGCGTCGTCGATTTACCAGAGCCGGTCGGGCCGGTCACGAGCAGCACGCCGTTCGGCAGGACGATGAGCCGCTGCCAGACTTCCAGCAGCTGCGGGTGGAAGCCGAGTTTGTCCAGATCGACGTTGACGCTCTTGCGATCCAAGATACGCATCACGATGGATTCGCCGTAGATGACCGGGAGCACCGAGACACGCAAATCGTAACGATCGCGCTTGAGCGTGACTTGAATTCTGCCGTCTTGGGGAACCCGTTTTTCTGCGATGTTCAAGTTCGCCATGATCTTGAAGCGCGAGATCAGCGCGGGCTGGATGGCCTTCGGCGGGTTCATGACCACGCGCAGCACGCCGTCGATGCGGTACCGCACCACGATCTCGCGTTCGAAGGGTTCGATGTGGATGTCGGACGCTTTTTGTTGGATGGCCTGCGTGACGATCATATCCGCCAGACGCACGATTGGCGCGTCGACGACGATGTCGTCGGGCATCTCTTCCTTATCTTGGACGATATCGACGCCGTCTTCGGCGTCGCTGATGAGCGACTGCCACTGGCTGTCGTTCGACGTGTAGATGCCGTCGAGCGCGCGCTCGATGTCGTCGATGTACGAGAGCACCGGTTCCGGCGTCAGGCCCGTCTTGAGCCGCACGTCGTCGAGCGCGAAAATATCCGTCGGGTCGGCCATCGCCAAGGTGACTTTTTTATCGACCCGGCCGATGCAGATGAGATGGTGCCGCCGCGCGATATTCTCGGGCACGATGTTCGCGATGTCGATGTCGATCTTGCGGTTGGCGAGGTCGACGAAGATCTTGCCGAGTTCCTCGGCACGCGCCCACATGATCTCTTCTTTTGGCGCGACGCGCATCTCGACGAGAATCTTCTCGAGCGGATCTTTGCGGCGTAGCGCTTCAGCCGTCGCAACTTTGAGTTGCTCGGCCGTCATCACACCCTTTTCGAGCAGGATGTCCGTGAATTTTTTATCGATGAATTCCAGCACGAATCCGATCCCCGATCTTCAACTGATCCGGCAGCGGGACTGCCGATCTCTCTTCAATTAGTATCGGAATCGGACCCGGAATCGAGTACCAGCACGGCCGTTCGTAGTGACGGCCGTCACAGGCGGGCTTTACGTCTTGACGGGTGAGGGCTGCGGCGACGGGAGCGCGCCCGTGTTCGGCAGCGGCGTCGGCGACGCTTTGAGAGGGAATGTGGCCTGCACGCCGCCCAACGCCTTGAAATCCTCGCTCTTCGTGTTGTAGAGGACTTCGGCGGAGTCGAAGGTGCGGTCGGGCGGCTCCTCGGCATGAACGCCGCCGGTCAACGCCGCGTCGTGCGTGTTGTCATTGAGCTTCATCAGCGGAGCGGTGAGCGTCTTGTCGCCTTGGACGACTTTGACGTGGCCGGTGGCGGTGTAGAGCTTTGCCTTGCTCTGGATCTCAAGTTTGTCGCAGGTGAGCGTCACCGGCTCGGTCGGCTTCTTGCCGTCTTTGCTCACGCCGCCGAGTTTGTGGACTTCCACGTGACCCACGAGCGTGATCTCGTCGCGTTTGCTGTTGCCGAACGCGCGGTCGCCGCGAAACGTGCCGTCGGACGAGTGTCCGGTCACAGTGCTCGGCATGACGAAGTCGCCGGTCTTGAGATTGCCCTCGCCTTCGGCGAAGTTGACGGTAACATCCCCAAAGCGAGTCTGTGCAGGTCCGCTCGAGATCATCGCGCCGCTGCTCGAGGGCATCGGCGACGACTTCGCGGCCGGCGACGCCTTCGCCGCGGGCGACGGCTTCGCGAGCGGGCCGCCTTGTGCGCTTGACGCACCCACTGAAGCGGTGAACGCCGCGAGCGTCGCCATCGCAAGGCTTAACACGGCCAGACTTCTGTGGTGCATGCGTCAGGTTTCCAATTCGGCGATGCCGGCAAGAGCGGCACGAAGGGTGTCGGCGCGAAGCGCCCCGGACCGAAGTATTTTCGGCATAGCGCCGGTGCAATCGAGAATCGTGCTTTCTCGCCGCAGCGAAGTCGGCCCTTTGAGCAATGCGAGCGTCGCGTCGGGCAGCCGCTCCACGTCGTCGTCGCTACCGTCATATGCAGCTTCACCCGATATATTCGCGGACGTGGCTGCGAGCGGTCCGGTCGCGATGAGAATCGCTCGACACGCATCGTCATCCGGACAGCGAAGGCCGATCGTCGCGCCGCCGAGCGCAGCGGCGGCGATCGCGCGCGGAGCGCGCCGCACGATGATCGTGAGCGGGCCGGGCCAAAACTTCTCCATGAGAACGTGCACCGCGCGCGAGAGTTCTGCGACCAAATGCAGCACGTCGTCCGCGCGCGCGACGTGGAGCGAAAGCGGCCGGTCTTGTGGTCGCCGCTTTGCGGCGAACACCGCCGCGACCGCGTGCGCGTCATCGGGTGCGCAGCCGATCCCGTACACCGTATCGGTGGGAAAGATCAAAGTGCCGCCTGCGCGCACGCATACTGCTGCCTCATCGAGAAGCGCAGCGCTGGGTACGCCGGTGAAGCGCCGGACACCCGATTCACGCATCGGCTAAGGAGGTCCCGATTGCGGCAAGCGGTAAGTCGGTCGCGGGCAGAGCGGAGTCATCCGTGTCGCCTAGTACGGAGAACAGACGTGTCGCGCCTTCGGGAACAACTTTTTCTCGGCGGACTGCTGATCGCAACGGTCGCCGTGCAATCCGCTCTCGTGCCCCTTTCGATCGGGCACAGCCTTCGCGCGCGCGCAGCCGATAAGGGCCGTCGCCTTTTAGCGACGACGCGGCGCCGCCTCGCGCGGGCACGCATGTTCATCTCGTCCTGGTAGACCCTCAGCCGAAAATCCGATAGTCCAGCGCCGCGAACGCATTGTCCGCCTCGACATACAGCGCGAGGCGGCGTCGCGCGTCGTCGTTGAAGCGTGCGCTCGATGTGCCGGCGGCAAGGCAGTCACGGAAGCGGGCGACGTGTTCTTGGAACCGCGCGACCGCGTAGTCGCGCGCTTGGCCCGTGGTCATCAGAAACGGCCAGTCGCTTGCGGCGAGCAGCAGCAGCTCGCGGCCGGCCTGGTTCAAGTAGAGCCTCGTCAATGGATCTGCTACCGGATGCGCTCGCGCCGCATCGCGCATCGCATGTTCGGCCGCGTGGATCTCGGGCCAGATCCAATCGACCTGGGGATTGGACCAGACGCGAAAATCGCCGCCTTCGCCCCACGACGTCGGCGGCAGTTCGACGGCCTCGCGCGGTGGATCGGTGGCGAGCGACGCGCTCGGCGTGACCGGATCGACGACGCCGCGCTCTGCCAGACGGCGCAGCACCGCCTCGATCCAGTCCGGCCCTTCGAACCACCAGTGACCGAAGAGTTCCGCGTCGTACGGCGCGACGATGCATGCACCGCCACCCGCGTCCGCCGCGATCGTTTCGACCAGCGCCGCGAAATGTTCCGCATGCTCGCGCGCGCGAATCGCGGCGAGCGCCGGATCGTATTCCACCTTCTCGCCTAGGTCAACCGACGGTCCGCTGACGGCCCAATAGTGCAGTCCGGACGTGTCCGCACGCTTGTGGAATTCGCGATATGCAGGATCGCCGGGATATCCGAAATTGCGCGCCCACACCTGACGGCTCACATCCACCGACCGCGCGAACGCAATGACGCGCGAGCCGGCGACGAAATGCGGATGAAGGGTCTCCGACTCTGGGCGTAAATCGCCGGGCGCATCGTCGTCGCGTTCTAGGATACCCGCGCGCAGCCACGCTTGTTGGCTCGTAACGGAGATCGCATTCGCGCCGGTGATCGCGTGCGCGTCGACAAAGAAATAGCGCAGGCCAAGCTCTTCGAGGTAGCGCTCCATGCCCGGCCGGTATGCGCACTCCGGCAGCCAGATCCCGACGGGGTCGACGCCGAGGCGCGCGCGCGTGGTCTCCACGCCGATGCGTAGTTCGGCGCGAAGCAGCGACTCGGTGGCGAGCAAAGGCAAGAACGCGTGCGTCGCCGCCGACGTGAGCACTTCGATCCGTCCGCGCTGCGCCAAGCCCGCGAATCCGGCGACGAGATCGCCGCCTCTTGCAGCGAAATCTGCGCGAAGCGCTCGATAGCGTGTCGAATAATCGCGCGCGAGCTGCGCGCGGCGGCTCTGTCCGGCGGTCTCTGCGCGGCCGGCGTCTTCATCCGCGGCCGCAGCGACGCGCGCGGCGTAGGCGTCAAAACCTTCTTGGAGATAGGGGTCGGCCAACTGCTCGAGCAGGACCGGCGTGATGCCGACCGCAGCGCGTGCGGCGACGGCGTCGCGCTCCAACCGTTCGAAGACG
>DATBOZ010000102.1:0-6865 GCA_036561585.1 Candidatus Eremiobacteraceae bacterium
CGCTGGCGCAGGTCCTTGCGTGGACGCAAGGCGCGCTCGTTCCACTTCCTCGCCGGTCGCTTATGACGGCGACGGTCGGCGTATGGCCGAACGTCCGCTTGGCGCGCGGGCGGATCGGCTCGATCGGTACCGATGCAGATCAGGCATCGCGGGCGCTCGAGATCGCCGCGTTGCATCGCGGTTCCGGCGCGTGACGGACGAACGCCTCAGTCTCGACGCGCTAGGACCGGTCGCCCTCGACGTGCGCGTGATCCTCGGCAGCGCTTCTGTCCGCGTCGCCGACGTCTTGGCCTTCGCACCCGGCGTCGTGGTGCCGCTCGATGCGGCGCCCGATGCGCCGGTCGCGCTTTTGGTCAACGGCGTCGCGATCGCCGAGGGCGATCTCGTGGTGACCGAGGATGGCTCGCTCGCCGTGGAAATCGCGACGATCGCTTCCCGGCGAGATCGCCCCGCATGAGCGCGCTCGCGGTCGCCGCTGCGCATCAAGCGCTGTCGGGCGCAGCATCACCGCAAGCGGGGACGCCGGTCGATCTGCTCATCGGATTTTTTGTGTTGTCGGCGGTGCCGCTCTTGGCGGTGGCTGCTACCTCATTCACGCGCATCATCGTCGTGCTCGGACTCCTCCGCGCCGCGCTGGGCGCGCCGTCGCTTCCACCGAACGCGGTGCTCGCCGCGCTCGCCATCATGCTCACCGCTGCGATCATGTCGCCCACGCTCCAGCGCATCGATGATGACGCGGTTCGGCCGTATCTCGCGCACCATCTCACGCCCGCGCAAGCGATCGCGCGAGGCGCAGAACCGCTGCGCGCGTTCATGCTGCGTCAGGCGCGACCGGCCGACGTCGCGGCGTTCACCCGCATGGCCCACGAAAAAGATTCGGCGCCGGCGCAGGCATCGTTCCTCGTCGTTGCGCCGGCCTTTCTGGTCGGCGAGCTGCGGGCTGCGTTCGCGATGGGATTCGCGCTCGCTTTGCCGTTCGCGGTCGTCGACATGGTGACGGCAGCGGTGCTCATGTCACTCGGCATGTTCATGGTCTCGCCGGCGACGTTGTCGTTGCCCGTGAAACTGTTGCTCTTCGTCGTTGCGGACGGCTGGACGCTAGTCGCCGGAGCTCTTGCGGCGTCGTTCCGGTGAACGCGTGATGCCGGCAGTCGTCCAATCGCTGTTCGTCAACGCCATGCAGGTCGCCGCGCTGATCGCGATGCCGGCGGTAGCGCTCGTCGCCTGCGTCGGCATCGCCGTCGGCATCGTGCAGACGGTCGTGCAGATCCAAGACCAAAACGTATCGTTCTTTCCCAAGCTGGTGGCGATCGCCGCGGCGGCGGCCGTGCTCGGCCCAGCTGCGCTTGCCGTTCTCGTCGACCTATTCGACGTAGTCGCACGCGCGCTGCCCGCGCTTGCGCGCGCGTGATCGCACAGGGGAGTGCCGAACTCGCGCTGGGTTTTGCGCGCACCGCCGCCTTCGCCGCAGCGATGCCGCTCGGTCGCGCGCGTGCGGTACCGCGAATCGTCAGAGTCGTGCTCGCGATGAGTCTCACCCCAATCGCCGCTGCTGTACGTGCCGCAGACACCCCGCCGTTGCACGACGTCAGCGCATTGGCCGTGGCCGCATTGAGTGCGGCGCTGCAAGGAGCGGCGGTCGGCCTTTGCGCGACGATCGTAGCGGGGGCAGCGGCAACGGCCGGCGGGCTCATAGATTCGGCGCTTGCATCGCAACCTGCGCCGCTTCGCGATGTGTTCGGCGAGTCGGGTCCGATGGGATCGGTCTGCACTTCGGCGTTCGGCTGGTTCTTCTTCGGTGGTGCGTTCACGCGGCTCGCCGAGTTCTGCGTCGCAACGGATCATCAGGTGATGAGCGTGTCCGCGATCGCTGCACTCGCCGGCGCGTGCACGCAGACCGCCCTTGCTGCAGCAGGTCCTGCGATCGCGGCGCAAGCGTTTGCCGCCGTCGTGGCCGCCGGGATCGCGCGCATGGCGCCGCGTGTCAACGGCATGTTCTTGGGCGCGCCGATAGCCGCGTTGCTCGTCATCGCGTCGCTGCTCGCCGGCGGCGGCGCCTTGCTGTACGCGCTTGCCGCGATGGCATGGCGCGCAGCGCTCGTGGGCGCGCCGTCGTGAGCGGCGACGCCGAGCGGACACTTCCGCCGACACCGCGCCGGATCGCCAAGGCGCAAGCACAAGGCAGCGCGGCCCGAAGCGCCGGCGCGAGTGCGGCGCTCGTGCTCGCATCGTGCGCGAGTCTCGCCGTGCAGCTCGGTTCGTCCGCCGATTGGTGGATCGCAGCTTTGCGCCAAGCGGCTCAGCGCGCCGCATCCGCGCCGTACGCAAGCGACATCGCATTGACCGCTAGTGTCTTGGACTTGCTACACGCCGCCGCGCCATGGTCATTCGTCGGACGCGCGTGGACGTGCGCGACCGCCGCGACCTTGCTCTCCGCCGCGTTTTGCGGCGGCGTTTCGCCTGCGTGGTCATCGCTGCGCATCGATGCGAACCGGCTCTCATGGAGTGCGGGAGCGAAGAAGCTCGCCACGTTTGACGTCGCCGGCTCAGTCGTCGCCGTCCTCGGTGCTGCAGCAATAGCGTGGGCGAGTCTTGCGATCATGCGTAGCGCGGCCGGTGTTGCAAGTCGAGGCGCGGATTTCAGCGCAGACATGACCGCGCTTGGGTTTGCAGTAGCAGCTTTGTGGCGCACTGCCGTACCGTTTGCATCGGTCGTCGGCGTGGCGGACATCGCGCTGCAGCGCATCCGATTTGTGCGCAATCTGCGGATGACGCCGCGCGAACTCAAAGAAGAACGCGCCGACAGCGAGGGCAGACCCGAGACCAAAGCGCGGCGCAGAAGCGCTGCGGTCAGGCGCGCGCGCGGCATGCGTATCGGCGCGATTCGAGAGGCGACCGCGGTCGTCACCAATCCCACGCATATCGCGGTCGCGCTGCGCTACGATCCGCCGCAGATCGACGTGCCCGTTGTGGTCGCGCGCGGCGCCGATCTCATGGCGGCCGTCGTCCGCGGCGCGGCGGAAAGCTTCGGTGTGCCGGTCGTGGAAGCGCCGGAACTCGCGCGCCTCCTCTTCGCTCAGGCCGAGGCCGACGACCCGATTCCGGAAGAAGCATATGCCGCTGTGGCGGCGGTGTTCGCTTGGATCATGCGAACGCGCGGTGCACTCCCTGGCAAGGGGACGAACGAGCACGATCCGGAACCGGCTGCGCTTTGACCAGCGGCGCTGCTCGCGGTGGCCGCGTCCTCGTCGTCGCGGTGCTCTCCATCGTCGCGATGCTGGTCGTACCGCTGCCGCCCGTCCTGCTCGATGCGCTCCTCGCACTTGACGTGATGGCGGCGTGCGCCGTTCTCGTCACGGCGCTCTCGGTGCAAGATCCACTCGAGCTCTCGGCGTTCCCGTCGCTCGTGCTCATCGCCACCCTGTTCCGGTTGAGCCTCGATGTCTCTGCCACGCGACTCATCCTTACCCAAGGCGATGTTCCCGGCGGCGCGGGTGCCGTGATTCCGGCGTTCGGCGAGTTCGTGATGCGCGGCAACGTCGTGGTCGGACTCTTGCTCTTCGTGATCTTGCTCGTGGTGCAGCTTGCGGTGGTCGCTAACGGCACCCAGCGCGTCGCGGAAGTGGCTGCGCGATTCACGCTTGACGCGATGCCCGGCAAGCAGATGGCGATCGATGCAGACCTGCACGCGGGTCTCATCGACGCGCAGTCGGCACGCGCACGCCGGCGTGCCGTGCAAGCGGAAGCAGATTTCTATGGCGCGATGGATGGCGCGGGAAAATTCGTGCGCGGCGATGCGGTCGCGGCCGTCGTCATCGTCGCGGTCAATCTGGTCGCCGGCTTTGCGATCGGCGTGCTCCAAAAGCACTTAGATGCCGGCGCAGCTATTTCGACCTTTGCCTTGCTCTCGATCGGCAACGCCTTGGCCACGACGTTGCCCGCGTTTCTCATATCGACGGCGGCCGGCGTGATGGTCACGCGTGCCGCAAGCGACGCGCCGCTCGGCGACGATCTGGCGCGCCAACTTTCGGCCCATCCCGGCGCGACGCGTACCGTCGGCGGCGCCATGCTGCTTCTCGCACTTATCCCCGGCACACCGCATCTCGCATTCGGCGCGCTCGGACTTGCCGGGCTTGGTTTCGCGCAGGCGGCGATGCGAGCGAACGAGTCGCGAGCGCGCGCTGCCGCGGCAGAGGAAGTGCAACGCCGGCGCGCGGACGCGCGCAAACCGGAGAGCGCCGTCGCACTCGTCGGCGTCGAACAGCTCAGCATCGACGTCGGCGAAGCCCTGTTGCCGCTGCTCGACGAACCGGCCGGGTCTGCGCTGCTCGCGCGCATCGCAAGCCTGCGCACGAACGTCGCGCTCGAGATCGGCATCGTCTTACCAAGCGTGCGGGTGCGCGACGATCTGCGGTTACCGCCGCGCGCGTATGCGATCCGCGTCCGCGACCGCGTCGCAGCGCGCGGCGAGCTGCACGCCGACCGTGCGCTCGCCATCGGACCGCGCCCCGCGCTTTCGCAGTTGCCCGGCGATTGGACGCACGACCCGGTGAGCGGCGCCGACGCCCGTTGGGTGCTCGAGGGCGATCTCGCACATGCGGGCGCGACGGCAAACGCGATCGTCGTCGATCCGATCGGCGTGCTCGCGTCCGCGCTCGGAAAAGCGGTGCGTGCGAACGCGCATGCGCTTCTCGGACGTCAAGAAGTCCAGGCGCTGCTCGATCACGTGCGCCGCACGCATCCCGCGGCGATCAAAGGCGTCGTCCCCGAACTCGCGAGTCTCGGTCTCGTCCAGCGCGTGCTGCAGCATCTCGTGCGCGAGAGCGTTTCCATCCGCGATATCGTCGCCGTGCTCGAGACGATCGCCGACGAAGCCGAGTCGACAAAGGATCCATCATCGATCGGCGAAGCCGCGCGCCGCCGCTTAGCGCCCGCGATCTGCGCGGCGCTCGCCGACGCGGACGGGGTCATTCGCGCGGTCGCGCTTGCGCCCGAACTCGAGCAGCGACTGATCGACGCGCTCGTCGCCACCGAGCGCGGCCCCTTCATCGGACTCGACCCCGACGCTGCCGAACGTTTGCGCAACCACCTCGCAGAAGCCGCGATCCGCCGCAGCGGCACGATCGTGGTGGTGTGCGGCCGTCAGCTCAGGGCAGCGCTCGCGCGATTTGCAGAGATCGCAAACGTCCGCGCGACGGTGCTCGCCATCGACGAAGTCGCGCCGGGGTATGCGCTTGCCATCGAAGAAGGTCCGGCTGCATGAAGCGCTTCGAATCATTGCGCCGCGATCAGGAAATCCTCGGCCTAATCGACGCGTCCGATCGCACGATGGGGCGCTTGAGAGTATTCCATGGCGATAAAATCGTATGTACTTTTATTGATCACACATTCGGCTGTCGATATCGATGAGTCGAGGAGAGAATACACATGCGCGTACGTACTTCAATTCTGTCGATAAGCGCAGCGGCAGCGTTAGCGCTGCTCGCCGGCTGCTCCGGTAACGGTTCGATCGTGCTCACAACGAGCGCAAGCGATCGGTCGGCCACGCGCGAAGTGGTTCTCAATGCGCGCATGGGCCTCGCGCCTCAATTCCTTCAGACTATTCATTTCGGCCCTCCGCATCTGCGTGTGCAACCGGACACGCCAGGACCCAAAGACCTCGCCGTCTCCGATGACGACGGTGCGGTGGAGGTTTTGGACCACAACTTTGCCTTGGAGCAAACAATCCTCGATCCGACCGCCTGTCCAACCGGCGACTTCTACGACAAGGTGGGTCGTCTGTACGCCGCCGATTACTGCGGGCCCGAAGTCACGGAATACCAGCCGAGCGGCGCTCTGCTCTTCACCTACACGGCTGCCGGAATGAACGATCCGCTTGCCGTCGCTACCGATCGCGCCGACAATGTCTACGTCGCCGACTACGGCGGCGCCCAAGCGAGCATCGTGGTCGAGTTCCCACAAGGAAGCAACAACCCCATGGCATCGTGCTCGACGGGTATCGCGAACTCGGGCATAGCGATCGATGCAAGCGGCGCCGTCTTCGTGTCCGGCAACAATCCGTCGACCGGCCTTGGCAACCTTCTCGAGTACCCCAACGGTTTAGCGGGTTGTCCGGCCCCTATTACGCTCGGCGTGACCCTAGGTTTTGCAGGTGGACTACAGATCGACAAAGCGCACGACTTGGTGGCCTGCGATCAGATCGCCGGCGTCGACATCATCCCGCCGCCGTACACATCCATTTCGTCGACCATCACCGGTGCGGGAGACAGCTTCCGCGTCGCGCTCAACAGGGTGAATGGAAAGATCTTCATCGTCGATGCAGAGGGCGACGATGTACTCGTCGACCTTTATCCCAGCGGTACGCCTTTTGCGGTTCTCAACCATAATAACGGGCTCGTCTTTCCGGCCGGCGTCGCGACGAACCCGTACCAGCAGTAACGCCGATAAGAATTTGCTCCGGCCCGACGACATGAAGCGCTTCGAATCATTGCGCCGCGATCAGGAAATCCTCGGCCTAATCGACGCGTCCGATCGCGTGCTGGGCGCGATGAACTACACCGATCACGGTCGGCGCCATGTCACGCTGGTCGCGGTCAACGGCGCGAAGCTGCTCGGCGAACTAAAGCTGGACGAACGATTGCAGGAGCTCGCGGCGGTGGCGGGGTTGATGCACGACATCGGCAATGTCGTCGGCCGCAACACGCACGCGGCAGCGGGTGCCGTCATGGCCTACCCGCTGCTCGTCGCGCGCGGCTTCAGCGTCGACGATGCTTGCGACGTGGTCGCGGCGATCGGCAACCACGACGAGACCGAGCGCGGCGTGCCGGTGAACGCGGTGTGCGCAGCGCTCATCATCGCCGACAAA
>DATBOZ010000103.1:0-12263 GCA_036561585.1 Candidatus Eremiobacteraceae bacterium
AGCTTGAACACGACGCCGTCGTCCGAAGAGCCTCCATCGTATGTCGTGCCGTAGAAATTGCCAGGCGCGTCTTGAACTAATGTTGACGAGGGATGCTTCCCGTTCGTGCCATTGAACGTGTAGAGGACAATCAAGTGGCCACTTGGTTCAAGCTTGAATATAATTCCGTAGTCTGATGCTCCGCCGCCTCCGGTAGTGCCGTAAAGGTTTCCGGCGGCATCTCGAATCAGGCCACCCATGGGGCCGTATCCGTCGCCACCGTGGAAACGATAAAGTGTGGTCTTCTTGCCGCTTACGTCGATCTTGTATATGGTTCCGCAGCCAGTAACAGAACAGTTTCCAGGACCCCCTAAAAAGGTGGTGCCGTAAAGATTGCCGGCCGAATCCTGAAGCAGATCGCCCAACGGCGTGATGCCGTCGTCACCACCGCGAAACGAATGTAGGATTGTGTATTGTCTTGGCGGGCTGTCCGGCGGAATTCCAAGACGATCTTGCGTTGGCTGAAGATTGCCAATAGGTATTGGTAAGGTCGACTGTGTCCGGCTGCAACCGCAGACGACAACAGCTACCGAGGCCAGCGCGATAATAAACTTCCGCATGAATTCACCTCTTGCCGGAGATTCCTCAACAATCATTAGTCGACGAAAGTCCGAACCCTCACCTCTATCTCTCTCGTGGGACTTTTGGGCCTAGCGTTAGCACTGCGAACATCGCCGCCCGGGGACCGATGCCGGAGGTTCAAGCCACTCCGCCGGCTTATACGAATGGGAATTGCCGGCGATCAGTCGGCAGCAATGAACTCGGCCGGAATTTCGGATACTCAACGCTGTCAGTCACTCAGCGCGATGCCGAAGCGCGCCTTGAATTCGCGCCGGCCGAGGTGCGTGATGGTCAACGCACGGGTATCGCCATCGCGGATAATCCACCGCTTCTCCAGACCGGCCGCCATAAGGGCCGCGCCAAGTGCCCCACCGAGATGGGGTCGCCGCTCGCTCCAATCGATGCACGCAAACGCGAAGCGGCGGCGCTGCGCTCGAGCGTCATCGACGTCGATGCCAAATGTGTTCAGCGCGCGAGATCCGGCGGCGGTGAGGTCGTACGTCTCGCCGGCAGGTCGCGCCGAGATCAGCCAGCGCAAAGCAGTAAGCCGGTCGTGAAGCGCGACACCGAGGCGGCCGGCGATATGATCGTAGCAGCTGCGCGCCGCGCGGAGCGGTTGCGGAGCGGTCGAATGAAATGCCGTGCGCGGCTTGACGGCGAGGACGCTGAGCGCTTCAAGCGCGGATGCGACACGATCACCGCCGAGCGCGTAGTAGCGATGGCGTCCTTGCGGCGACACTTTGACGAGGGCCAGCGTTTCGAGCCGGGCGAGATGCGCGCTCGCGGTCGCGGGAGTCACATCGGCGATCATCGCGAGCTCCGTGCTCGTCCGAGCGCGGCCATCCAGAAGCGCGTACAACATCTGCGCGCGAGCCGGCACGCCGATGGCTGCGGCGATCATCGAGGCAGAAGATTCTGTGGCGTCCATGATCGTGCATCGATAGTTTGATGACCGACGAAGCATGCCCTGCAGCGACCTGTTATAATGCGTGCATGCGAACCGTCGTCTGTTTCATCCGATATCAAATCGATCCGTTCCAGCGAGAAGCATTCGAAGAGTACGCCCGGACGTGGGGGCACATCATACCACGCTGTGGGGGAGAACTGCTCGGCTACTTCACGCCACACGAAGGGACAAACGACATCGCTTGGGGATTGATCGCCTTTGAGAGTTTGGCGGCGTATGAAACGTACCGTGCGAAACTACGCACCGATCCGGAGGCAATGGCCAACTTTTCGATGGCGACGCACAAGAAGATCATCCTTCGAGAGGAACGGACCTTCGTTCGTTCGGTCGAGGGGACGACATCGTAGCGGTTCTACGCCTGATTCATCCGCACGAGGATCTGATCGAGTTCGGCACGCGAAGCGCGTGACGCTTGTTCCGAAAACCCGTAACTGATCTCCGTGCTACCCGCGAGCAATTGTTTGATCGCGGCGTCGACGAATTCATCGAGCGGAGCGCCGTGCGTGTGCAGACCGGGTCCGCCGAGATCGGTATTCACCGCGGGCGGCGCGATCTCGATGACTTCGATGGGCGTCTTCGCGAGCTGATGGCGCAGACTCAACGTGAATGAGTGAAACGCCGCTTTCGTTGCGCTGTAGACCGGAACAGTCGTCAACGGAACAAAGGCCAGTCCGGATGTGACATTGACGATCGCCGGATGCGCTTGGGTGCGCAGGTGTGGGATCAAGAGCATGCTCATGTGCACCTGAGCTTCGAAGTTTATCGCGATCTCTTGATGCGTTGCATCCCACGGCTCGGGTTGCGTCAGCGCGACGCGCCGCTGGATGCCGGCGTTGTTCACGAGCATGTCGAGCCGCGGAAACTCGCGCACCACTCTCTCGACGAGCGCGACGCGCTCCGCTGCCACCGCGACGTCGCACATGCGCGTGTGCATGTTTGCGTGCTTCGACTTGACCGCGTGCAACTTGTCCTCGCTGCGTCCGCAGACGATCACCTCGCTTCCGCCAAGCATGAAGCGCTCCGCGAGTGCAAGGCCGATCCCGGACGTCCCCCCGGTGACGAGCACGGTATGGGCGGCAAGATCCATCTTCATTCCTCCGTCGGGCAGAAGAGCGGCAGGCGTGGGCGATTTGCCATGCGTTCTCGGACGCCTTTCGGGCCACCGTGCCGCATTTCGAGGGAGGCTAGCCCGACCGGTTCGAAGCCCCGGCGCCAGACATTTCACTCACGTCGAGAAAGGCAGGACGATGGGATTCGACCAGTATCATGAGCCAGTACGGGAACTTTCGCAGAAGGTCAGGACCTTTGCCCGCATGGCGGTTTCGGTGATCGAAGAGACCGAAGCGATCAGTTGGTACGAGCAGCGCATCTCGGTCGAGAAGGACCGCTCGGCGCGGTCGATCATGATGGAGGCACAAGAAGAAGAGTTCAAGCACTTCGCGATGGCGCTTGAATTCTTGGTGCGACAAAAACCGAAGCTGAAGGTCGTCTTGCAGAAGACGCTCTTCACAAAGGGTGACATCGTCAAAGCTGGCAAACAAGGCGAGAGAGCCGAGGATCGCGTGAAGTAGACGGTCGGGAGACCAACGATGCGCGCGACGTACAACGTCATCGCCGGTCAAAGCCTGGAGCGGCTCGCTGCGCTAAGCGATGGCGTGTTCGCGATCGCGTTGACACTGCTCGTCCTCGACCTCCACGTCCCTGCGAGCGCAAGCATCTTCTCCGAGCGCGACCTCTGGCATGCGCTCACCCCGCTTGCACCGCAATTCGTCGCGTATCTGATGACCTTCATGACAATCGGGCTGTTCTGGGTCGGTCAACAAACGCAATTCTCTCGGTTCACACGCTGCGATCGCGACCTTGCGTGGATTCACATCGGCTTTTTGATGGCGGTGTCGCTGACGCCGTTTTCGACGGCGCTCTTGGCGGAGTTCATCACGTTCCGCATCGCGTTCGTCGCATATTGGCTCAACATCTTTCTCTTGGGGATCGCTCTGCTCGCGAGTTGGCGGTACGCCACGCGAGCGGGCCTCTTGAAAGAAGACACAAGTGACGAGATCCGTCAGGCGATGGAACGGCGCATCGTCGTGGCACAAGCCCTCTATGCGTTCGGCGCATTGCTCTGCATCGTCAACACCTACGTGAGCATCGCGGTCATCGTGCTCGTCCAACTCAACTACATCTTTGCGCCGCGCCTCCGACTGCTGTACCGGTTATGACTTCACGAGGTATCGTTATCATGCGAATCGCTTTCATCTCATGCGCGATCGCGCTCTTGTCCGCCGCGGGCTGTGGAAATGGTGCCGTGCCGCCCGGCACGCAAACCCTTGCGGTTCCCAACGCGACCCACGCCCGGCCGGCCGGCGCCGTCGGGCCGCACGCCTCGACGGTCATCGTGGTCATCATGGAGAACCGCGATTACCGTCGGATCATCGGCAATCCGCAAGCGCCGTTCATCAACGGCACGCTCGTGCCGCAAGCGGCACTTATGACCGACAGCCACGCGATCACGCACCCGAGTCAACCGAATTATCTCGCACTCTTTTCGGGGTCGACCCAAGGCATCGTCGATGACTCATGTCCGCACTCGTTCTCCACGGAGAACCTCGGTGCTGAAGTCCTCGCCGCCGGCAAGACGTTCGACGGGTATTCCGAGTCGATGCCCAAAGACGGTTACACGGGTTGCTCGACCTCGCTGTACGCGCGCAAGCACAATCCGTGGGTCAACTTCACCAACGTTCCCGCGTCGTCGAATCTCATCTGGTACGATTTGCCCGGTGTGCCGCCGTCGGTGTCGATCATCGTGCCCAACCTGTGCAACGACATGCACGACTGCAGCACGAAGACCGGGGATAACTGGCTCAAAGCGAATCTGCCGGCGATCTTGATGTACGACGTGTCGCACGACGGTCTCTTGATCTTGACCTGGGATGAAGCCGATCCGGATAACAATGGAAGCAACCGGATCGCGACCCTGCTTTTCGGGCCGATGATCGTGCCCGGCAAGTATGCCCAGACCGTCAATCACTACGACGTGCTCCATACGATCGAGCACATCATGGACGTCACGTGCACGGCGCACGCATGCACCGCCCCGGTCTTGAGCGGGATGTGGCGATGAAAGATGCCGGAGAGCCACCCCACCCTTGAATTCATCGTTCGTTCTCCGATTTAGGGTCTTGCGCCGACATTTTAGGCATGATATGCTGTTCTAGCCTAACAAAGTAGCTATCAGGCAAGCAGGTGGCGTGATGATCGAAGGCCCAGAACTCGACGAACTCGACATCCAACTGCTCGACGCGCTGCAAAGAAATGCGCGGTCGACCTTCGCGGAGCTTGGCGCGCTCGTCGGCCTCAAAGCACCGTCCGTCCACGACCGCGTCAAGCGGCTGGAAGCGCGCGGATTTGTGCGCCGGTACGCGGCACAACTCGACGGACCTCGGCTCGGGCTCGCGCTCACCGCATTCGTCAGCTGCTTCACGTCGGCGGAGACCAAGTACGACGATTTCACCGCCAACGTTTCGGCCATGCACGAGGTCAGCGAAGTCCATAGCGTCGCCGGCGAAGAGACGTACGTGTTGAAGGTGCTCACGCGGTCCACCACCCACTTGGACGAATTCCTCGCACGCCTCAAACAGATCCCCGGCATGGTCCGCACGCGGACGACGATCGTGCTTTCCACCCCGTTCGAGCGCGGTGGACTCGAACTCACTCAAGCCGCCGAAGGACAGTCGCGCCGCTTGCGCAGCGTACGCTGATCAAAAGGACTCCATGACCGCCACGAAAATCGATCCCGCCGCCGAACCGATCGTCGCCCTGAAGGCGCCGGCCGGTCCCGAGGCATTCGAACACAAGAACCTCAAGCAGGGCGAGTTTTGGCGCCACATCCCCGCCTACAAGGACGTGGACGAAAAGACGTTCCTCGACCACATCTGGCAGGGCCGTCATTCCGTCAAGACTCCTGAAGAGCTGCTCGGCACCATTCAAGACTTGGCATCGGCCAGCTTCATCGAAGACGCGCGCGCAGGTTTTCATCGTGCGCCGATGCAGGTACGCGTCTCACCTTATATGATCGCGCTGATCGACTGGGCAGACCCCGTCAACGATCCGATCCGCACGCAATTCATTCCGCTCGCGTCACGATTGCTGCCGGATCACCCGCAGCTGTCGCTCGATTCGTTGCACGAGCAAGAAGATGCGCCCGTTCCGGGTCTGACGCACCGCTACGTCGACAAGGCGCTGTTCTTGCCGCTCAATGTCTGCCCGGTCTACTGCCGGTTCTGCACGCGCTCGTACGCCATCGGCGGCGACACCGAGACGGTGGAGAAAGCGACTCTCGCCACCGACCCCAAAAAGTGGGAACGCGCGTTCAAGTACATCGAATCGCGCCCAGAACTGGAAGACATCGTCATCTCGGGCGGCGACACCTATCAGTTGTCGGCGAAGAGCCTGAAGGCGATCGGCGAACGGCTGCTCTCCATCGATCATATACGCCGGATGCGGTTCGCCACCAAAGGGCCGGCCGTCATGCCGAGCAAGATCCTTACCGACACCGGCTGGACGGACGCGCTGACGTCGATCGTCGACGAGGGGCGCAAACTCGGCAAGGACGTCATGCTGCACACGCATTTCAACTCGCCGAACGAGATCACGTGGATCACAGAAAAAGCGATGTTGCTGCTGTTCGAACGCGGCATCATGGTGCGCAACCAGAGCGTTTTGATCCGCGGCGTCAACGACGACCGGCTCACCATGCAGCTGCTCGTGAAGCGTTTGGGCTATCTGAACGTGCATCCGTACTACGTGTACATGCACGACATGGTGAAAGGCGTCGAAGACCTGCGCACCACCATTCAGACCGCCGTCGACATCGAAAAATTCGTCCGCGGATCCACAGCCGGCTTCAACACGCCGCTCTTCCTATGCGATGCGCCGGGCGGCGGCGGCAAGCGCGACCTGCATAGCTACGAATACTACGATCGCAAGAACGGCATCGCGGTCTATACCGCGCCGAGCGTCAAACCCGGCAAGTCATTTCTCTACTTCGACCCGATCGACCAACTCGCTCCGGACGTGCAAGCGCGTTGGCGCAATCCCGCAGAACAGAAGGCCATGCTCGACGCCGCGCTGGCCGCGGCCTCTGCGTAATCGGCGGCGCTAGCCGGTTGTCGGCGCGCCGAATTGCGCCGGGTCGTAGTTGGGATGGTTCGGGCGCGGAACGTCCTTCCACCACGCGCTATAGCGCGCGAGCCATTCGAAGTTTTCGTAGACGTATGGGTTGTTTTCTGCCTTTCGGTAGAGCTCGATGAACGGGCGGATCGACTCCCAACGGGTTCGAAGCAATAAGCCGACCGCGTCGACGATAAGCGTGACGTCGAGCACCTCGCGACGGGCAAGGCACGCGATCGTCTCGACGAATTGGCCGACGACGAATAACGCCCGCTCATCCGCCGACCCGAAGTAGCGCGCGCGAAAATCCGCCTCCGTCGGGTAGCGTTTCTCAACGCCACGCAGGTCCTCGAACGCTTGCACGACCGTCGCCGAAGAAAGGCCGCCGATCGCTTCGATGAGCGCGAGGGCATTTCGCTCGTGGGAGATCTCCCGGGTCTGACGCGCCATCCACAGTGTCGTGAAGACGACCGTCGCAAAGGCGATCAGCGTCGAGACGATCGGAACGAGGTTTTGGAATGAGAGCATGTCGCCCGTCCCCTTGTAGCCCTAGATGAGACCGCGGCGAAAGGCTTCGACCGCAGCTTGCGTGCGGTCGGCGACCGCAAGTTTTTCCAAGATCTCGCGGATGTGCCCTTTGACCGTTCCGAGGCCGATGGACAGGCTTTCGGCGATCTCGGCGTTGGACTTGCCTTCGGCGATCAATTGCAGCACTTGGGTCTCACGTGGCGTCAGCGGTGAAACCGCGGCTTTGACCGGCGTCGCCGGTCTGCCCAGTCCGCGCAAGACGACGTGGGCGACGAGGGGATCGAAATACGCGCCGCCCTCGGCCGCGATGCGCACGGCCTCCAGAACGCGTTCGGTGCGCGACGTCTTGAGGCAATAGGCGTCGGCTCCAGCCGCGAGCGCGGCGATGACCTCGTCTTCGAGATCGTGCATGGTGAGAATGACCACGCGCGTCTTCGAGCGATCGCGGCGGATCCGACGCGTCAACGCGATGCCGTCCTCGCCGGGCAAGCCTATGTCGATCACGGCGACATCGGGCGCGAGCTCTTGCGCCAATTCGTAACCCGACGGGCCATCGGCGGCCTCGCCAACGACGTCGAAGGACGGGTCCGAGCGCAACGCGGTGACCAAACCGGCGCGCGTGAGCGCATGGTCTTCCACGACGAGAACGCGAATCGGATCAGGCACGAGCGCGCTCCACGGCCCGCAGCGGCAGCGTCACAGCAAACCGGCTGCCACGCGGTTCTCGCGGTTGGTACGTGGCCCGACCGCCATGGCTCTCTGCGATCCGGCGGACGATGTAGAGTCCCAGGCCTGATCCCGCGCCATGCCTGGCGCCGGGAGAAAAGCGTTGGAAGAGCATCGTGCGCTGCGCTTCGGGAACGCCGTAGCCGTCGTCCTCGACCGCAAGTGTCGCATCGTGCCCGCTGGCATCGACGATGACTGCGACATGGCCGCCGGCCGGCGTCGACGCGATCGCATTGGCCAGCAGATTCACGGCGACGCGCCGCAGTTCGCTTTCATCGCCGTCGACGAGGACCGCAGCGTTGCCGCCGGAGCGGGTCACGGCGATGTCTTGCGAACGCCAAAGCGGTTCGAGTTCGGCGATGATGTCGTTTGCGAGTCCGCAAAGATCGACGACCGTGCGAGATGGAGACGGTTCGCCTGCTTCATAGCGCGCGACGATGAGCAGCGTCTCAGCGAGGCGCTGCAATTCGTCGTTGGACGCGATCGTGCGCTTGAGTATATCGACGTACGCGGGCGGCAAGTCGCCGAACGCGCCGCTGAGCGCCTGCCGCATCGTGATGCGCGCCGCGCTCAGCGGGGTGCGCAAATCGTGCGAGAGCGCGTAGACGATGTCGCGGATGACCTCGCTGCGTTCGACGGCGGCGGCGTTCGCCTGCGCGAGCTGCTCGTTCTTCGCGGCGAGTTCGAGGAAGAGATTGGCTTGCGCTATCGCGGCGGCAGCTTCGTCGGCGAAGGTCAGTGCTAGGTCGGCCGCATCCGCGTCGAACGGCTCCTCCGCGTCGCGCCGAAGGACGACGACCACGCCCTGTTGATTATCTCGTCCGCCGAGCGGCACTGCGATGCCCCGCGCGGCGCCGAGCGTGTCGAGCACGAAGCGGCTCATCGCATCCGACGCGTCTAACATCACGGCCTGGCCAGACTCGGTGGCTCGCGTCAACACCGACGCGAGTTCGGGCGCCGGCGGCGCTCGTCGCAGATCGACTTCGCGCACGCCGCTCTCGGCCAAATACTGTTCGTCCAGCGAAGGGCCATCGTGATGCGCGAAGACGACTGCGGCGTCGGCCTGCAACACGCGGATGGATTCGCGGGCGATCGAACGGAGCACGATCTCGCGATTCACCGACGTCCGCATCGCCTCGAAGGCCTCGCGAAGCGTCCGTTCGCGCCTTGCTTGGCGCTGGCGCGCTTCGAGCTCCGCCGCACCGCGCGCCGCACGCTGGGTGCCGATGCTCAACGCGCCGACCAGAACACAGGAGAGTGCGGCAAGCACGCGGTCTTCGATCGCGATCGGATCCCAGTGGTGATCGCGATAGCCGTTATACCAACCTGCCGCAAGGTTCGCGATCAGCGCGGCGACGACGATTCTCCCCGTGAGCCGTCGATCGAACGCAAAACTCGTGAGCGCGACCGGTGCATTCAAAAGGATGGCCGCGACGAACAATTGCGGCGTCAGCATGTCGATCGCAAATGCGGCGAGCAACAAGATCGCGCACGCGAAGGGGATGTATTGCGGCTTCAAGTGCAATCCGGTTCTGTGCGGGCGTTTATCCCGCCTCCGGGGGACCGACTCGGTCGCGCGCGAACTCAAAAGACCGTGAACCGTGATATCGGCCGCGTCGCTCCCGAACGATTGTTGCAGCGGCTCGGTTTGTCGACGAAGCGATTGACGGTCTTCTTGGCCGCGGCGCCGGGAAGCGGGAAAACGCATCGCCTGCTCACCGAAGGCCGTGCGCGCATGGCCGCCGGAAATCGGGTGGCGATCGGTTGGGTCGAGACGAAAGGCCGGCCGCTGCTTCAAGAATTGGCCGCTGGGATTCCGGTGATTCCGCCGCGCATCGTCGACATCGCCGGCACGCGCTTTGCGGATTTCGATCTCGACGCCGCGCTCGCGGCGAAACCCGATATCTTGATCCTCGACGAACTGCCGCACACGAATCTCGCCGGTTCGACGCACGCAAAACGATGGCAAGACGCACTCGCGCTTCGTGCGGCCGGCATCGGCGTGCTCACCGGCTTCAACATCCAGCATCTCGAATCGGCTGCACCGACCGCCGAACGGCTGTTGGGTTTTCCCGTCCGCGAGATCATTCCCGATTCATTCCTCACGTCAGCCGACGAAGTCGTCGCGATCGACGCATCGCCGGAGCTCCTCGCCGACCGTATGCGCGCGGGTCTGATCGTGAGACTCGAAGATGCGGAGAACGCAATGCACGGCGCGTTCCGGCCGGCGACATTGCGCATGCTCCGCGAGCTGTTGATGCGCAAGATCGACGATCTGACGATTCCCGACGTCGAAGCACGGAGGGTATCGACCGCCGTGTTGCTGGCGCCCGCCGGCACGGATCTCCTCGAAGTCGCGCGGCGCGCGGCCGAGATCGCGGGCGCCCTCGACCTCGCGTTGGAGATCGCGGTGGATTCCGATCCCAACGCGGAATCAGCGCAGCGGGCCGCACGGGCGATCGACGCGCAGATCATCCCATGGCCCGGCGAATCCCGCGGCGTGATCGCGGGCGACCTCAGCGCCGCGCTGATCGCCGTGCCGCACGGGCCGCTCGCAGAGTCGCTTCTGGCGGGCCCGATCGATCGCGACATATACGTCGTCGGCTCCGGCGCGCGCTCCGCGCAAACGTCAGGCGTTGACGTGCACCCACTCGCGCAAACCGCGGGCGACCGGTTGCGCATCGGCTTCGGCAAGCTCACGATCTATCTCGGGGCGAGCGCCGGTTGCGGCAAGACGTACGCAATGCTCGACCGCGCCCACGAGCTAAGGACAGCCGGCGTGGACGTCGTCGGGGCGTTTGTCGAAACGCACGGTCGAGCGGACACCGAAGCCATGCTCGGTGATCTCGAGACCCTCCCAAGGCGCGTGATCGAGACCGGCGGCGTGCGGCGCGAAGAGCTCGACGTCGCTGCGCTGCTCGCGCGGCATCCGGCGGTCGCACTCATCGATGAGCTCGCGCATACCAACGCGCCGGGCAGCGTCTTCGCGAAACGGTACGAGGACGTGTTGAGCGTGCTTCGGGCGGGCATCTCGGTGATGACGACGCTCAATATCCAGCACCTTGAGGGATTGGGGGATCCGGTCGCCCGCATGACGGGTGTGCGCGTGCGCGAGACACTTCCGGATCGCATTCTCGATCTCGCCGATGAAGTGATCTTCATCGACTGCTCCCCCGATACGCTGCGCGAACGCCTCCGGCAGGGCAAGATCTACACACCCGAGCGGATCGACCGCGCGCTGTCCAATTTCTTTCGCGAAGAGAACTTGGCCGCGCTTCGCGAGCTCGCCCTGCGCGAGTCGATCCGGGCACGCGGCGCTCGCAAGGCGCAGTCGGGCATATCGCGACTTTTCGTGGGCGTGGCCGATCGCGCGCGCGATGCCGGTCTCATCCGTCGCTGCGCTGCGCTTGCCACGAGATTGGAGGTGGGCTTCACGGTGGCGCACGTCGCTGCGCGCTCGGACGCGTCGGATTCCGACGCGCTCGCGGAGCTCAGAGAAGTCTGCCGCGACTTGCGCGGGCGCTGGGTTTCGGCGACCGGTGCAGATACTGTCCGCTCCCTTATCGCCGCCGCACAAGCCGACGGGGCGACGACGATCGCCGTCGAAGGCAGACGAACAAAGATCCGTCTCTTCGGCCGTGCCCCGTTCGCGCGGCGGCTGTTGCGCGCCGGCGCCAAGGAGTTGCTCGTCATGACGATGGCCGGCTAGCTCGTACTGCGCGTTATCGCACAAGATCCACATGGACTATCCACTCGGCGGCTTGCCGGGCGCGCGCGCACGGCGTAGCATGAAACCATGCTCGATATCATTCTGATCCTGGCGACGGTCGTGGGGTTCTACCTGCTCGACCGCTATGCCGTCGCGTGCGAGCGGCTTTAGATGTTTGACCAGATTCTCGGACTGATTCTGTCATTGCTCGGGTTGGCGTATCTCCTCTACGCGATGCTCCGGCCTGAAAAGTTTTAGGAGCGGCCACGCTATGACCGCCATCGGCTGGCTACAAGCCATTGTCCTATTCGGCCTCGTGCTGATCAGCGTGAAACCGCTTGGGCTCTTCATGGCCCGCGTCTTCAGCGGCGAGCGGACGTTTTTATCGCCCGTCTTCGTGCCGGTCGAGCGGGCGATCTACCGACTTTGCCGCATCGACCCCGAACGCGAAATGACGTGGTACACGTACTTATTTGCGGTGCTGGCGTTCAGCGCAGCGGGTTTGGCGTATCTCTACATCTTACTGCGCACGCAAGCGTTCCTTCCGTTAAACCCGCAAAAGTT
>DATBOZ010000104.1:0-10632 GCA_036561585.1 Candidatus Eremiobacteraceae bacterium
TTTATGGTCGGCCTCGAGATATAGACTGGGATGTATGGATAATGTGGGGCCGACCTTTATGGTCGGCCTCGGGATATAGACTGGGATGTATAAATAATGTGGGGCCGACCTTTATGGTCGGCCGGCTCGAAATAAAGCGAAGGAGTTCGTGAAGCCGCGTACCTAAGAATTGGGTGTGCCGCTCTCTAGAAGCGCAAAGTCGTGTCCGATTGTTCGTAGCAATCGTCGGCGGCCTGTACATACCGTATCTGATCATCGAACTCGTAAGCCGGCGGTCGCCCGACGAGGCGAAGTTCAGGACTTTCGATGAGAAATCGATCGATGTGAAAATATTTGCCGGCCGACCATAAAGGTCGGCCCCACAGAGAAATAAATTTTGCCGGCCGACCATAAAGGTCGGCACTACAGAGAAGGCGCATAGCACTCCAACACCTCGCGCGCGCACGCCACCACGCGCCGGCGCAACTCTGCGGGCTCGAGTACCTCGACTTTGCCGCCATGCGCGAGAACATCGCCGAGCGCCGTCTCCGGCCCAGGATACGAGACGTGCGCGACGCTGCCGTCGGCCTCGAAGCGGGTTTCAAACCACCCAAGCGCTTCGCGAACGGTCCCATCTTGGCTTCGCAAGCGGAGTTTCACCGCATAGCGAGGCACGCGATCGGCAAGCGCGGCGCTCCACTCCCCCCAAAACCGCTCGAGGTTGAATTCCGGCGGCCACGCGAAACGATCGTCGGTGACGCGCACGCCAATGATCCGCTCCGCGCGAAACACGCGCATCTCCTCACCCGATTGCGCCGCGAGATACCAGATGCCGGCTTTTGCGACGAGGCCGAGCGGTTCGACCATGCGCCGGGTGACTTTTCCGGCGCGGTCGCGATAGTGCAGTTCGACGCGCAGATCTTGCCAGATCGCCCGTTGCAGCGCCGCAAGATGTTCGCGCGGCTGGTCCGCCTGCATCCAGCGGCGCGCGTCGATATAGATGCGTCCACGCGCCCGTTCGGCCGAGCGCCGCTTGCTTTCCGGCAAGGCGCCCGAAAGGATCTCAAGGGAGCGCGCAAGACTTCCGCCCAGCCCAAGGTCCGCGATCGGGTTGGATGCCGAGATGAAGAGCGCGCGCACTTCCTGGTCTCCGAGATTCGTGAGGGCCGCTCGATAGCCGGCGGCGAGGACGACGCCGCCTCGCGAGCCTCGCTCTGAGAAGACCGGCACGCCCGCCGCGCTGAGGGAGTCCACGTCGCGGTAGACGGTGCGTTCCGAGACCTCGAGCTCCTTGGCAAGAGCACTGGCAGCAAGCCTCCCCCTCGCCTGAAGCAGCAGCAGCATGGCCAAGAGCCGGTCGCTTTTCATGACACTATTTTACCACAATATATGACAGCATTTGTCATGTATGTCGCGATACGATGGCGATATCAGCAAACCTGTCGTCTCGGCGCAAGCAGAATGGACGGACATCATGTGCATGAGTGACGCCGAAGAGCGTGCCCGAATCGTCGATCCTCACCGACGGCCCGCGCGCGACCTTTTTCAGTCGCTGGAAGTCTTCTTGATCCATTCCGGATATGAAGCGCTCGTCTCTGCTTCCCCGGACGGCGCGCCGCCTGCCGGCGCATCATCGCACACGCACCGCACCACGAAAGCGAGTTGACTCATGACCACCACCACACAGGCCATCGCCATCAAGGGCATCGACGTGACCACGTATCTGGTCAAAGATCCGAAACGCGCGATCGCATTTTGGCGCGACGTCATGGGCCTCCCCGCGACGTATGTGGGCGAACAAGGCGCGGAATTCGAACTTGCCGACGGCACCACGTTTGGGCTCTGGCGCATGGACGACGGCTCGTGGCATCCCGGACACGGCGTGATGTTCCACGTCGACGACGTGCGCGCGGCCGCCGACCATTTTCGAACGCGCGGCGCACAGATCGCCGAACAGATCGAGGACAACTCGCAGTGCAGCATGGCCTTCGGCGAGGACACTGAAGGCAATCACTTCATCTTGCACCAGGTGAATGGATGATGGAGGTCTTCTGGGGGCAACCGCTCTGGTTCGGCAGACCGCGCGAGTAGCTGCCGTGCTACGTCGCGGTGATGTCGATGAGACGCAGCCGATCGAGCGCCGTGTAGATCGCCGCGACATGGCTCTGCACATAGATCTCGCCCGATCGGACGCGCGCCAAGACCTCTTCGATGGGCAGCACGATGGTCTCGATGTCTTCGGTGATGTCCGGCTCAGGCGCGGCGGTCGGTACCGCATCTCGCGCGAGGTACAGGTATAGGCGTCCCGTCGAACTCGTCGGATCGGCGGCAAACTCACCGATGAGTTCGAGGGCAGGCGCGACATAGCCGGTCTCTTCCCGCAGTTCACGCGCGGCGCAATCGGCAGGTCTTTCACCGGGCTCGAGCGCGCCCGCGGGCAATTCCAGTACGACATCGCCAATGCCGTGCTTGTATTGCCGCGTCATCACGACGCGCCGATCGGCCGTCAGCGCGAACAGCACGCTGAAACCGGCGTGAACTCGGACGTAATACGGGTCGATGACGGAACCATGAGGCAGGCGGCAGATGTCGCGGCGCAGATTATACCACGGTGACTCGACCACGAGTTCGGAGGAGACGATTTCCCATTTGCGTTCTGCCATTGTCGTCGCGACACGCCTTGGCCGCGATGGCGGGAATTTCCCGGGACGGCTCACAGAATGGCATCGTTTCCGAGCGGGATTACGTAAGGAAAATAGAGCGGCTACCGTTCGCCCTGCGGCAGCTGCTCTATTCGACTTCGTGCGATATATTCGCGGAATCTGTGGGAAGCGCTACGACGCCTTGAAGTGTTTGGACTCGAGGACTGCGACCAATTCCGCGCGAGGACTCTGTTCGCCATTCCAGGTGGTCCGCAGCCTGCGGACCGCCTCGGCGAGATCGGGCCGATGGTAGAGTTCGGTCAGCCAGCGCTCGAAATCGCCGTTTGCGAAGTGGCGCTTGACTTGGGCGGCTTGCAGGTGGCGCAGATGGTCGGCCAATGCGCGAGGGTCGTCCGTGCGCAGAGCAAACCAACTGACCGGACCGCTATCCGGCGAGCCGTTCCCACCGGAATGAAACACCCGATCCTTCACGTATGACAACTCTCTTCCCGACGCGTTTGAGCGCTCCTATTACGTACCCCGAAGCTGTTGCAAATTATCTAGCGATTTGTCCTCGCGGCGACGAGCCGGCGTCCCCCTGCGAACTTCGATAGTGACGGGACGCACGAGCGGCCGAGCGAGGGTTCTGCAGCACTCTTCACGCGGCAATCCTGCCGCCGTCAAAAGCCCGACGGGCGCTCCTTGAATCTGCGAACTCCGGAATTCATCACCCATACGATTGGCGACCGGCCCACGACGTTACATCGCCAGGAGCGTGTCCCGCTCTTCGATAGGCGACTTTCGCGCACCGACCGCTCGCGCGTCCAGCCGATACCCTTGTAATGAGTGCTCCCCTTCTTGAAGTCGAATCGCTGACCAAGTGTTTTGGCGCAACCGTCGCGGTCAATGCGATCTCGTTCCGGGTAGAACCCGGCGAGATTTTTGGTTTTCTCGGGCCCAACGGCGCCGGCAAGACGACGACGATCCGCATGTTGACCGGCCTATTACGGCCGACCGCCGGGCGAGCGCTTCTCGGCGGATTTGACATCGTCGCGCGACCAGAGGCGGCGAAGCGGATGTTCGGCTACGTCCCCGACGAGCCGAACCTCTACGGCAAGTTGACGCCCGTGGAGTTTCTCAATTTCATCGGCGATGTCTACGGGATGGACGGCAGGCGAAAACGGGAGCGTATCGGAGAGCTTCTCGATCTTTTCGAACTCTCGTCCGCTGCCGGCGAGTTCCTCGAAGGCTTCTCCCACGGCATGAAACAGAAAGTCGCGCTGTGCGCGGCTTTGCTGCACGAGCCGCGCATCTATTTCTTGGACGAACCAACCGTCGGTCTCGACCCGAAGAGCGCGCGCCTGCTCAAAGACATCTTGCGTGCCGTCACGCGAGCGGGTGGCGCGGTCATGATGTCCACGCACATCATGGAGATCGCGCAAGGACTCTGCGACCGCGTGGCCATCGTCGACCACGGACGGATCGCGGCCATCGGCACGGTGGACGAATTGCGGGCGCTGCGCGGCGACGCCACGCTCGAAGACGTGTTTCTCGGCATCACCGGCGGCGCGCCGGGCGGCACGGCGGCAGGTGATCGCCTGCGGAGCATCGTCGCGAGGTCCCGTTGATCCAATTCGCTCCGGCCGGCCCGCTCCGGCGACGATCCGCCGCCTCGCAAACATGGTTGCTCGTCGTGCGGCTGCTCCATATCCGCATTCTCGCCGCGCGCCGCGAGTGGTCGAACTCGACCGTGCACACGGCGGCGATGGTGGCCGGCGGCGTGCTTTTCGGTCTTATCTACATGGGCACATACGTCGGCACGCGCGCCCTCGAGGCCGCGGGTGCGACCGGGCTCCTCGCAACGGTTCCGGCCTGGGCATTCCTCGTGTACCTGCTGACGGATATCGTCATCGCGTTCGGCCAAGCGCTCGGCGATCTCTACGCGTCGCGTGACATGCCGCTACTGTTGGCGCTGCCTGTGCGCGTTCCGGCGCTCGTCGCCGCCAAGTTCGTGCTGGGCGTGCTGCAAAATGAGATATACATCCTCGTGTTCGTCCTGCCGTTCGTCCTTGGATACCTCGGCGCGCTCGACGCTTCGTGGATCGCCTATCCGGCGCTGATCGTCGGCATCACCGTCTTCCCTGCCATCCTCTACGCCGCACTCGTCGTGGTGACGATCGTGGCGCTGCGGATCGTTCCGGCGCGGTTGGCAAAGGAAGGACTGTGGCTCGTCGGCGCCATCGTGCCGACGTGTTTTTGGATCGCGATGTTCTACCGGGTTTCGCACATCGCCGGCGACGTCACCACGATGAGCTTGCCGGCTCCGCCGTCGTGGTTGCCCAGCACGTGGCTCGGATGGTCCCTGTCCGCGTTCGGCGGGGTGGGCACGGGCGGCGTGCCGGCAGGTCTAGGTTGGACGGCGTTGCTGGTCTTCGAGACCTTCGCCATATGCCCGCCGGCGTTGTGGCTTGTATCGCGTTCGTTCGCGCGCGGCTGGAGCGATTCGTTCGCCGGCGCCGCGCGGCGCAGGACCGATCCGCTGGCCGGCGTCGGCGCGCGCCACTCGAGCATCGTCGCGCTGGCGACCAAAGATCTGCTGACCTTTCTGCGCACGCCGCAACTCTGGTTCAATCATATCGGCGCGCTGATGTTCGTGGTCTATCTGCTGGTAGGACACGCGGTGCAGACGCCGATCCTGCCGCTCACCATCCAGCTCGCGATGGTGCAGATCGGCTTTGTCGCCGTGCTCGGCGCGGTAACCCCGGGCATGACCTCGCTGTCGCTCGAACACGCCGCCATCTGGTTATTGAAGTCATCGCCGCTTCGTCCGCACGAAGTGCTCGTCGCAAAGGTGCTCGTACCGTTCGGCCAGACCGGAACGATCGCGGCGATCGGCGGCGGCCTGCTCTCGGCGGGCTACGGATTCACGCTACCGCAAAGCTTTGCCGTGGTCGCGTTCGGCGTGATCATGGCCGCATGTTCGATCAGCCTCGGCGTCGCATTCGACACGCGCCATCCGTCGTTCAACTGGGAGAATCCCAATTCGATCAACCGTGGACCGCGGATGGTCATACCATTTCTCAACGGTCTCGGCATGCTGTTCGTGTGCGGCGCCGCATTATGGGTGTGTAAGACGGCGGTGCACGGGACGCCCGGCTTGCTGCTTGGGCTCGCCACGACCCTGCTGCTCACCGCCGCGGCGATTTGGGAGACGCTCGGTCGCGCCAGCCGCAACCTGTCGGCGCTCGAAGTGTAGCGAGATCGTTTCCGCGAACATTCCCAGCATGCGAGAAACGGTTTCAAACGCCAACGCCAACGTCATCGTCGACGCTTCCACGCCCGTCGCGTATCTGACGCTCAACCGCCCTTCGAAGCGCAACGCTCTCTCACTCGAGCTGATGCGTGAATTGACGGCTGCGCTGCGCACGCTCGAACACACCGCCGGCGTACACGCGATCGTGCTGAAAGCTCTGGGGAACGTCTTCTCGAGCGGTCACGACCTCGCCGAATTTCCGGGGCGCGATCTTGCGTTCTATCGCGAACTTTTCGACGCATGCGTGCTGCTGATGGAGACGATCCAATCCGTGCCGCAACCCGTGATCGCGCAAGTGCACGGAGTCGCGACAGCAGCTGGTTGTCAGCTTGTCGCGACGTGCGATCTGGTCGTGGCAGCGGAGTCGGCGACGTTCGCGACGCCGGGCATCAAGATCGGGCTGTTCTGCTCAACGCCGATGGTCGCGCTGAGCCGGGCCGTTTCCGCAAAAGTCGCGATGCAGATGCTGCTCACGGGCGATCCGATCACCGCACAGCAGGCACTTGCGGCAGGGCTTATCAACATCGTCGTGCCCCTCGATGGCTTGGACGCCGCCACCGCGGATCTCGCGGCGCGGGTCGTGCGGTTCAGTCCGTACGTCACCGGACTCGGAAAACAGGCGTTTTACCGCCAACGCGATCTGCCGCAGCACGAAGCGTACGAATACACCAAAGAAGTCATGTCGCGCAATGCCGACGCCGCCGCCGCACGCGAAGGCATCAGCGCGTTTTTGGAAAAACGGCCGCCCAAATGGTGACAAAGCAGCGCTGCCGCTGGGCGAAGAGCGCGCTCGACGTGCGCTATCACGACCGCGAGTGGGGCGTTCCCGTCCGTTCCGAACGCACGCTCTTCGAGATGCTCATCCTCGAAGGCGCGCAGGCGGGGCTCTCTTGGACCACCATTCTGGCCAAACGCGATCGCTACCGCGCAGTCTTCGCGCGATTCGATCCGTCGCGCGTCGCGCGGTTCACGCCCGCGCACGTCAAGCGCCTATTGACCGACCCCGGCATCGTGCGCAATCGCCTGAAAGTTGCGGGCACGGTCACCAACGCGAAACGCTTCCTGGACGTGCAGCGGGAATTTGGTTCGTTCGCGCGCTACCTGCAGTCGTTTGGAAAAATCACTGCCGAGCAGCTGAGCCGCGACTTGAAAAAACGCGGCTTCACGTTCGTCGGTCCGACGATCATGTACGCGTTCATGCAAGCCGTCGGCATCGTGAACGACCACGAGCGCAAATGTTTTCGGTGGAAGCAGCTGCAAGCAAGGACGAGTCGATCGACCGTCCGGTCAAGGTAAATTGAGGCCGGCCACAAAGGCCGACCTCACGTAGATCCTAGGAGTGCTTAGTACGCGCTGCGCTGCTGTTGGAAGCAGTCGCGGCAGTATACGGGCTTGTCGCCGCGAGGCTGGAACGGCACTTCGGCAGGGCCGCCGCAGCTCGAGCATGTCGTGCGGAACATCTCGCGTTGCGCGCCGCCGCCGCCACCGCCGCCGCCGAAGCGGCTGCCGCCGCCGCCGCCACCGGATCCGCCGCGGCTCGCCTTACGCGCGGCCCGGCAATCCGGGCAACGGCTCGGCTTGTTCTGGAAGCCCTTTTGGGCATAGAACTCTTGCTCGCCGGCGGTGAAAGTGAACTGCTGGCCGCAGTCGACGCATGTGATTAGTTGATCGGTAAACACCTTGGTTGAAACTCCCATTGCGCTTCGTGAGAGGCTCACGAAGCACTCGTCAGTAATTCGTTTCGGTTGGGGTGCTGACGCTCGCTATGGGAGAACCGAGGTTTCCAATTTCGACGTCTGGGGACTCGCCCTACCACAGACCAAAACCACAAGAATGATATCACTATTACCTAGCGCAAGGCAAGTATCGTACCGCTGCGCGGTCCGAGCTGATTTTGCGACATGTTTTGTCGCCGGCCACTCGCGTTCGCAATCGCCAACTTTTCGTCGTGCCGTTACGCGAAGTATGCGTCGTGGATGATCGCGCGATCGCGTGGTTGCGCGTTGAAGCCGATGCAGGCGCGCTGCAACGGGGCGACAGTATGCGCGCCGCGAACGCCCGTGCGTGAATGGCGGCGAGCTCTCACTAGGCAAGGGTCGATTCGAAGCGTTCAGCGATGGCGTGTTCGCGATCGCCATCACGTTGCTCGTCTTGGGGTTTCAGCCGCCGGATCTGCGACCGTTGACCGACCACGGCATCACTCGGGGACTGCTCGCTTTGTGGCCGCAGTATTTGGTCTACGTCGCGAGTTTCGCCACGATCGGCATCATGTGGGTCAATCATCACGCCCTTTTCGGCAGATTGAAGGAAGTGCCGCATGGCGTCGTCCTGATGAATCTCGCGCTGCTCATGATCGTCTCGTTCTTGCCGTTTCCCACCGCCGTCCTCGGGCATTTCGGCTTGATGCGCAGTCCCGTCATCTACTATGGTCTCGCGCTGATCGCGGTCTCACTCTGCTTCGGCGCGCTGCAGTATATGGTCAACCTAGCGCCGGGAGAGCGTCCGAGTTTTATCGATTTCGTGAAGCGTCGCAACATGTGGAACACCATCGGGATCGTGGTCTATGCGGCCGGCATTCCGATCGCATACTACAGCCCGCTCGCCACGATCGTGCTCTATGCTTTGATGGCTCTGTACTACATGCTGCCCATCGGCGTGCGTGCCGCCGCCGTCGCGCGCACGCCGAACGCATGAACGACCGAAGGACGTGACCTCGTGCTCGTAAGGATTTTTCTCACCACCGCTATTATCGTATTCGCACTCGCCGCACCGTTGGCAGCACAAGCGCGACCGTTCGCGCTCGATGATCTCAAGCGCTTGGTTGACATCCAAGAACCGCAGATCTCGCCTGACGGTTCGGCGGTGGCGGTCGTGGTCATAAGACCGAACTTCACGACCGACTCGTACGATACCACGCTCGAGCTCATCGATATCGCTGCGCGGTCGCGCAGAGCGCTCACCCACGGCCGCGACGGCATCGGTTTCCCGCGCTGGTCACCCGACGGCACGCGGATCGCATTCATCGCGCAGACGGGCGGCAGCGATTCCACCGCGCAGGTCTTCGTCTTGCCGATGGCCGGCGGCGAGCCGTTGCAGGTGACGAGCGCACCCAACGACGTGCAGCAATACGATTGGAGCCCGGACGGAAGAGTCATCGCCTACGTGACCGCGGACGCAGCGGCGGCGGCGGACCAATTCGACGACGCGTTTACCGTCGGCAATAACGACTACTTACAGACGGCGGCCCCGACGCCGAATCACCTCTGGCTAGCGGCGTCCGACGGGGCGTGGCACAAACGGCTGACCGCGGGCCCAAAAGGCTTGCCGAGCACGAACACGACCTACGCCACCGAGTCGGTTCTGCACTGGACTCCCGACGGCAAGAGCATCGTCTTCGCGCGTCTGCCAAGCGCAGTCGAAGACGACGAGTTTCTCCAAGAGATCATGGTGGCGGACGTCGCAACCGGCGCCGTTCGAAAACTCACTCCCGGCGTCTATCAGATGATGCCGTCGGTGTCGCCGGACGGCAAGGAAACGCTGTACGCCTACCCGCGCGGCGGCGATTACAATCAAGGCAACGAGATGTTCGTGGCGCCGACAGCCGGCGGACCCGCCCGCGCGCTGACGGCGAAGCTCGACCGGAACGTCATCATCGCGAAGTGGATGCCTGACAGCGCTGCGGTGTTGCTCGGTGCGAATGCCGGCGTCGCTAGCGCGCTGTGGCTGCAGCCCGCCGACGGTGGATCCGCGAAGCGGCTCGACTTAGGGGCGGTGAATTGGATCAACGACAGCGATTGGGAACCGGTGACCGTCGGACGCGGCGGCGCCATCGCGTTCACCGGAAGCACCGCCGCGGATCCGACGGAACTGTACTACATGTCGTCGCCGGCCGCTGCGCCGGTCAAACTGACGCAGCTCAACGATGCGGTCGCCGGTCTCGATCTCGGCAAAGCGGTTGGAATCGATTGGCAGGGTCCCGATGGATTTGCCGAAGACGGTGTCCTCACATATCCGGCGGGCTATGTCGCCGGCCGAAAGTATCCGCTTGCGATCTACATCCACGGTGGGCCGATTTGGGCGTCGCTGTTGGCGTTCAACGAATTGACACAATTGCTTTCGGCCGGCGGCTTTTTCGTGCTGCAGCCGAACTACCGCGGCAGCGATAATCTTGGCAATGCATACGAGCGAGCGATCGCGCCCGATGCCGGTGCCGGACCCGGCCGAGACGTGATGGCAGGGATCGCGGCGGTCGAAAAGCTCGGCGTGGTCGACGAGTCGCGGATCGGCGTTTCTGGCTGGTCGTACGGCGGCTACATGACGTCGTGGATGATCACGCACTACCACGTCTGGAAGGGTGCCGTGTCCGGCGCTGCCGTCAACGATTGGACGGCGGACTATTCACTTGCCGACGACCACAAGGCGGACGAACTGCAACTGCGCGCGACGCCGCAGAGCGATCCCCAACGCTATCGCGCCGTCTCACCGTTGACCTATGCCAAAGCGGTGACGACGCCCACGCTGATCATGTGCGACACCGGCGACCCGCGCGTGCCGATTCCGGAATCGTACGAATTCTTTCACGCGCTCAAGGACAACAACGTTCCGGTGACGTTTGTGGCGTATCCGGTCAGCGGCCACTTGCCGAGCGATCCGGTGCGCAACGCCGACATCGACCGGCGCTGGGTCGCGTGGCTGAAG
>DATBOZ010000105.1:0-12511 GCA_036561585.1 Candidatus Eremiobacteraceae bacterium
GGTCGTCGAGCAGCGTTCTCGGCGCCATGGCGCTGACCGGCTCGGACAGCATATCGGCCGACGTCGGCACGTACGGGCGCGGCAAGCCCGCGAGCGTCAACCGCAGCAGCACATCGCGCCGGCGCGACGCCGGAACGTATATTTGGGTACCTGCAGCGTCGGCGGAGAATGGTTCGTTCCATAGCGTGAGTGCGCTTTCGACCTCACGTACTTGCGGCGGATGCAGCATGACGTCGAACAGCGCCGCGTCACCAACGGAGCGCGCGAAGAGAAGCGCTGCGATGCCGGCCGCTGCGAGGATAAGCGCCACCCCGATCGCCGCCGAGCGGCGCCGCTCGACCCACGCGAGCGCGCGACCCGTGAGCGCCGGCAGCGATTGCGGAAGTTCGGCGAGCACGCCGCGTCTAGCTCTGCGTTTGGAGGAGCGCGGTCATAGCCGCGCTCACGCGCGATGCCGCGACCGATGCGATCTCAAGTGCGACGTCGGCTTTCGCGCGCGCGATCGCTGCGGCCTCGACATCGCCTTTGCCGGCGGCCAGCAACGCGGCGGAATGATCGGCAGCATTCACCGCGCCTGCCACGCCGTCGGTCATGGCAGCGAGCGCCGCAGCGAAGCGCGCGCCGCCGGATTGGGAATCGCTGAGCGCAGCGCCAGCGAGCTGGCCGGCGCCCGGCTGTTGATCGGTGAGCGTGACCACGGGCACGAGCGTCTGGATGGGCGCCGGCGATCCTGCGAACATATGGTGCGTGCCCCCCTTAGAACTTGTCGATGTCGGACGCTTCGACGTCCATCTGCTTTGCGGCCTGAAGCGCTGCGACGTCTGCGTCGTAGGCGCGGCCGGTAGACACGAGCGCGATCATTTGACCGATCGGATCCCCGTCGGGGCCGGCCACCGTCGCCGCCAGCTGCGGCACCGAGCTTGCGTCCACGCCCGCGTCTGGGCTATCGGAAGCTGACGCCCACTGCATGCCGCCGTCGTAGGCCAATGGAAGATCCGACGGGTCATCCGGTGCCAGTGCAAGATCCAGCGCGCTCGAGAACGAGGCGGGGACGTACGCGGATCCGGCGTCGCTGAGTGCATCGTGTGCGGAATTCGCCGACGTTCCCGCGGCAAGCCGTTGCGCGATCACGTCCATTGCGGAGCGCTCCGCCGCCATGCCTTCGGCCGCGATATCGAATGCCGCATCGCTCATCTGCGCGCGTCTTCCGCGACCGAACGGAACTCGCGCAACATGGCGCGCTCTTGATCCGCGAGCGCGCGATAGCGAACCGAATTCTGCGCCGATGCCGCCATGGATCGCTCAATTGTGCCGGTGGTGCCCGATGCATCGAGCGCGCGGACGACCATGCCGCCGAATCGACCGCCCGCGGGCGCGATATCGACCGGCTGAAATCCTGGCGTACGCGCGTTCGTCGCGTCGGCTGCGAGGACGATCGCGCGCGTTCGTGCGAACGCCAAACCTTGCTCAACGGCGTCAAATCCTGTCTGCGACATGCGCACCTCCCAAGCAGCGAAACGTCGGTGGCGATACAGTACGAGTCGAGGGCGGCCGCCTTGCGTCCTGAGGATGGCCGAGGCCGCGTCCCACCCCGCAATCATCCGGGAATGTCGCTCGATTGGAACCTCGGACCCTTGCTTGAATCGCGCTCAATGCCGATGATATCTATACGATGGAACACGAGCGGCGCGACAACCCCTGGGCACGAATTTCGTCCCGGCTCGATGAAGCATTGGATGGTGCGCGCCACCTCGCAGACGACGGCCCTGCGGCCGCGGGCACGAGCAGCGCCGCCAAGCTCATCGAACTGCTTGCCGAAGCGCGCCGCGAGGTGCGCGCGCGCGATCTCGAAGGCAAAGTAGCGTCGACGCGCGCCCAGCGCCTGGACGAAGAGCTCGATCAACAACGCCGCCGGGCCGACACGCTCGTGCGCACCGGGAAGGCGATCAATGCCGTTCGCGAGCTGCCTGCGCTCATGCAGCTCATCATCGATCTCTCCGTCGAGGCGATCGGCGCCGAACGCGGACTTATCGTCGTACCGGATCCCGCGGGTGGCCGCCGCGAATTCTGCGCGGTCAAGAATATCGACGCGGCGATGATCGAGCGGCCCGAATTCTCAGTGAGCCGCTCTATCGTCGATCGCGTGCTCGTCAGCGGCGAACCGGTCGCGACCACCGACGCGCAAAACGATCCGGAGGTCGGCGCTACGCCGAGCATCCGGTCGCTGCACATCCGGTCGATCGTGTGCGTGCCGGTGAAGGGCAAAGAAGGCGTTATCGGCGTGCTGTACGTCGATTCCCGGATCCGCACCGACACTATACTTCACCATGATCCCGAGCTGCTCTCGACCATCGCCGACCAAGCTGCGGTCGCGATCGACAACGCGCGGCTGTACGAAGACTTGAGCGCGAGCTTTGGCAAACTGTCGTCCACCAAGACGCAGAACGACGAAATTCTGGAATCGATCGCGTCGGGCGTCATCGTCTTGGACGCGCAGCAGGGCATCGCGCAATTCAACCGGGCTGCCGAGATGACGTTCGGCTTGTCGGCGACGACGATCGTCGGCCGGCACGCCCGGCTGCTCAACACGTGGCTGCCCGGGTTTACCGCGCTGCTCGACCAGTACCAAGGCGGCGCCGACGCGCGGCTGCAAACGGAGATCGCCGGATCGCATTTCATCCGCGGTCCCATCGTGCTCCAAATCACATTCTTCCGGATTCGCGACCTCGCGAACGGCGGCACCGGCACGGCCGTCGTATTGAACGATTTGACCGACAGCCGCGCGCTCGAGGCCGAGAATCTGATGCATGCGGAGAAGAGCCGCAGCATCGCACGGTCGTTCTCTCGCTACCTCGCGCCGCACGTCGTCGGCGATCTGATGAAGGATCCCGAGTCCGTCGTCCTCGGCGGCACGCGCCAGACGGCCACCATGCTCTTCGCGGACATCCGCGGATTCACGGAACTCTCGGAACGGCTCATGCCGGAAGAGGTCGTCGAGCTGCTCAACCGCTACTTGGCGCCAGTGGTCAACGTGATCTTCTCCAATAACGGATTGCTCGACAAATTCTACGGCGACGGCATCATGGCGGTCTTCGGCGCCCCCATTCCCGCGGAAGACGATGCGCGGCGGGCGGTGACGGCCGCGCGGCAAGTCCTCGAACAGGTCCACCTGCTCAATGCCCAACCCGGCGTGACGTGGCCGCTTTCGGTGAGCATCGGGCTCGCGACCGGCGATGTCGTGGCGGGCCATATCGGCTCTGAGCGCCGGCTGGAATACACCGTCATCGGCGACGCGGTCAATCTCGCGAGCCGGCTGCAGGCGATCGCCGAGCCGAATCAGATCCTCGCAGATGAAGAGACGTTCAAGAAGATCAAAGGCCTGCTCACGACGACTCGTCGCATGGCACGCATCAAAGGCAAAGCGAAACCGATACCCGTGTACGAACTCCATGGCTAGTCGCGCCGTGACCCGATGAGGCACCTGAACAACGCTGGAGCGCCACCGGATTCGGTGCCGACCGGACTCGACGAAGCAGGTCGCCAGGCGGCAAGCGACGTCGCATGGGCTGCTCTCTCCCTGCTCCACTGCCGCGTGGTCGAAGTCTACGTCCTCGACGAGATAGCAGGGGAGTATGTCCCCGGCGCGATCGCCGCTTCCGGCGATGCACCCGCGCAGAGCCGGTCCGTCTTCGCAGAGGACCTCGCCACCATGCTCCCCTTCGGGCGGGTCAGCATTGCCATCTCTGATGCGTCATCGCTTTCGGGGCCGATTGGCGCCGCGGCAAACCGGCTGCATGCAGCCTCGTTGCTCGCGCTCCGTCTTGACCGCGGACGGCGCTCGCTCGGATTCGCGCTGTGCGCGTACGCCGACACGCAGATCTTCAACGCGGCCACCGACATCGCGGCAGCGGCCATCGTCAGGCTTGCCGCTACCTCGCTAGATTTCGCCCGGCGCACTTCGCAAGCGCTCGATCGAGCGGACAGACTCGCGACGTTGCTCGACAGTGCGGCCGCGTTCGCAGGTGAACTCGATCTCGAATCGCTCTTCGCCACCATTCACGTGCAGGTGCGCAGGCTCATGGATGCGCCCGCGTTCTTCGTCGCTGTCGCCGCGGGCGATTCAGGCGAACTGCGCACGGAATACGCCATGGATTGCGGCAAACGGCTGCCGATCGAAGCGCCTCCGCCCATCGGCGGCGCGGCACTCGACGTCTTCAATACTGGAAAACCGCTGATCATCGAGAGCGGTCCGGGCGCGCGCCTTGCCGCACCGACCGAACACGACACGATCGAATTGCGCAAAGAATCCGCGCTCGTCGTCCCCATGAAGCTGCGCGATCGGATCATCGGCGTCATGTGCGTGCAATCGCCGCGGCGCGACGCCTATGGCGCCGAGCACATCCAACTTTTGCTCGAAGTAGCCGAGCACGCCGCCACCGCGATCCAGAATGCCGGCATATTCCGGGAAGAGCGCCGCCGGACTGAAGAACTGACGGTGCTCCACCGGTTGGCGACCTTGACCTCCTCGGAAACCGACATCGAACGCGTGATGGCCGCGATCGTCACCGAGGCTGCGACGGTCTTCCACGCGGATGCCGCAAGCATCGCCCTGGAGGATGAACTCGGGCAATTCCAAGCCGCTGCGGATTTCGGACTCTCCGACGATTTTCGCGCGCGGCGCGTCATCGATGGCGAGGCGCTACGCCTGCTCTTCGGTGATCCGCCGGCCGACCGGTTCTTCAGCGCCGAGCGTTTCGACGCTATCGGCCAGGGCGGACTGCTCGCCGCGGAAGGCGTCACGTCGGTCTCGCTCGCCCCGCTCGTCTACCGCGGGGAGCTCGTCGGATGTCTCGCGTTATACGGCCGCGAGCGCAGCGTCCGTTTGAGCTCCGGCGAACTGCGCCTCGCGCAGCTCTTCGCCGATCAAGCCACGGCAGCGCTGCAACGAGCGCGGGCCGCGCGCGCACTGCGCGAGCGCATCGAGGACTACGCATTTCTCGCACGCGTCAGCCGCGCGCTCGTGTCGCGGCTGGACGTTGACTACGCTGCCATTCTCTCGCTCCTGCGCGAGCAGTTCGGCTACCATTATCTCTCGATCTTCGCATTGGAAGGCGAGGATCAGCGCCTGGTGCTCAAAGCCTTGCTCGGCTACGGCACCGATGCGGCCGGCCGAGCACCGCTGGCCGTCGGCGAGGGCATCGTCGGCGTTGTGGCGCAAAGCGGCGACATGGCGTATGTGCCGGACGTATCGCGCGACGCGCGCTACGTCGCCGGCGCCCGCGACATCCGCTCGCTGCTCGCGTACCCGCTCACCTTTGGCGATCAGGTCCTCGGCGTGTTGAGCGTCGAGAGCCCGCAGCCCGACGGCTTTTCCAGCCGCGACCGCCGCGTCGTCGCCGCGTTCGCCGATCAATGCGCGATCGCGCTGTCGAATGCGCGGCAGTACTCGACCGCCACAGACCGGCTCGCCGCGCTCGACCTCGCAAAGGCCGAGCTCGAGCGCTATTCGCAGCATCTCGAACGCCGCCACGACGAACTGAAACTCATCAACAGCGTCTCCGCGGCGGCGAGCGGCACGCTCGATCTCGACCGCCTCCTGCAGACGGCGGTGCGCAGCATCGCAAAGGGGCTGCACGTCGAACGCGTCGCGGTGGACGTCCTTGCAGACGATCAATCGCGGCTGGAGATCGCCGCGGAATACCGCACCGACGACCTGCCGGTGACCGTCGGCGCAAAACTCCCGGTCCGCCGGCGTTCCGCCCTCTCGGAGGTGATCTTCGAGCGGCGTGCGATCGCGATCGCCGATCTTGCGACCGACCCGCTCATGCACGACTACCGCGATTGGATCGGTGAGCGACGCTTGCGCTCCGGAGCATTCTTGCCGCTGGTAGTTGAAGGCCGGGTCATCGGCATGCTCTCGGTCAACGCGACCTCTGAACCACGCACGTTTTCCGTCGAGGAGCTAAGCGTGTTCGAGACCGTCGCGAATCAGATCGCGATCGGCATCCGCAACGCGAGATTGTACGGCCGCGCGAAGGATCGAGCGAATGAAGATTCGCTCACCGGCCTTTCCAACCACCGCTATCTTCAAGAACGGCTCGACCACGAGATCGCACGTGCGGAGCGCGCCGGGCATCCGCTCGGCATCGTCCTGCTCGACCTGAACAACTTCAAGAACTTCAACGACAACTTCGGCCATCAGGCCGGCGATGAGGTGCTGCGGTTCGTCGCGAACGCGGTCACATCGTGCTTGCGCACCACCGACATCGCAGGCCGCTACGGCGGCGACGAGTTCTTGGTGATCCTACCGCAGGCCGACGAGGGAGGCGCGCGGTTGCTCCTCAGCCGCTTGCGGCGCAAGGTGGAGCAACGCAACGATTCAGGTTTTCCGCCGATTCCGATCGAGATGTCGGCCGGCATCGCGATCTATCCGCGCGAGGGCGACAACAAGGCCGATCTCGTCGCCGCGGCCGATCGCGCGATGTACGCCGACAAGAAGCGGCACGCTCCGGCGGGCACCTCTGCCCGATAAAAAAAGCCGGCCTGCGCGGCCGACTTTTCTCTAGAACTGTTGTGCTCTAGCGCTTGCTGAACTGGAAGCGCTTGCGCGCGCGTTTGCGCCCGTATTTCTTAGATTCTTTTTCGCGCGGATCGCGCGTGAGCAATCCCGCCTTGCGCAGCACCGGACGCAGCGTCTCGTCCATCTGCACGAGCGCGCGCGCCACGCCGTGGCGGATCGCGCCGGCTTGACCAGTCAACCCGCCGCCGTGCGCGTTGACGACGATGTCGAAGCGCTCGACGCTATTGGTGGCCTCGAGCGGCTGGCGGATGATCTGCATGAGCGTTGCGCGGCCCATGTACTCTTCAGCGGGGCGATCGTTGACTTTAATCGCGCCTTTGCCAAGCGTGATCAGCACGCGTGCGACCGAGCGTTTGCGGCGTCCGGTGCCGCCGTGCGTGTTGCCGGTGGTGTGGGCCATCAGTCTGTTTTCAATTCCTTCGGTTGCTGCGCGGTGTGCTCGTGGTCCGCGCCGACGAACACGCGTAGGCGTTTCAAGCGATTGGCACGGAGGCGATTCACGGGGAGCATGCCGCGCACCGCGAATTCGATGAGGCGCGTCGGATGCTTCGCTCGGATGTCGCCCGCGGTGCGTTCGGTCATGCCGCCCGGAAACTGCGAGTGCTTGTAATAGATCTTGTCCGCCCACTTCTTGCCGGTGAGGTGGACCTTTTCTGCATTGACGACGACGACGAAATCGCCGGTGTCGGCATGCGGAGTGTAGTCGGGTTTATGCTTGCCTTGAAGCACGCGGGAGATCCGGGTTGCTAACCGGCCGAGCGTCTTGCCTTGGGCATCGACGACATACCATGTGCGGCTGACATCGTTCTTCGCGAGGAGTGGGGTTCGCATTCTTTAGTAATAGCCTTAAATCGTCAACGGAAGCCTGCGGATGAGCGCATGGCGAACCTTGCTATCATACGTGACGCGAGGCGCTCAAGTCAAGGTTTCGGACCGCCGATGGTAGTGGGTCAATATCTAGCGGGACACTTACCAGAAGTGACGTTCAAGTCCTATATAGAGAGTTAGGCCGACAAATAGCGCAATCCAGGCCGCGATAGTCCACAGTGCAATCTTGAGCGGCACACGCTGAGACCAGGCTGAGAAATAGAGATCGACCCAATCCCAAAAATCCCACATCTCGGCGTGACAATTCGTTCATACCACGCTGCTATCTTGGCGCTTTGCAAAAGCGCTCACGCAAGCACGCCGATGTCATCATTGGCCGACCCGACTTAACTTGGTGTCAGACGTGGTGATGTGGGAATCATCATCCGGCGTGAACGCGGCTATACAGATCGTCATTTGTCGAGCCGCTCCGACCCGACTATAAGCGCTTTCCCCTATGATTAACTTGGCGGTCCTTTCATAACGTGGGGTCAAATTGACCCACAACCACGCCGCGTCAAGGTCGCCATGTTCATCGGAACGGGACGACGGCGAGTTGCTCCATCGCAAGGGCGAAGAGTCTTCGATTAGCGGTTTGTTTTGCTGGGCGTCGAACCAGCCTGGTCCCGACAGCGAATCGGCGATTTGGACGAGTGCAGGAGACGATTATGAGATGCCCCGTCTGCAGCGAATCGCTCTCACCAAGCCTTGATGTGACGACTCCGTTCGTGTGTTTTTTCTGCGCCCAGATCATGGTGCGCAGCATGACGCCCGACACCCGCCGCGATCTCGCACGACAATGCGACGACGTGTCTCGGCGCGAATTCGATCGACCGATCTCATTTCTCTCCGAGCGGCGCCAATTCCACGGTGTGCTCTAAAGCGCGATCACTGACGGCTTGCGCGCGCTGATCACTCGGCGAACCAAACATCACCGGCGATGCAACCGGCACTGCGGACGGCGGCGCTGAGCGCTTCGGGACCTGCGACGCCCGGATCGCCGCTGACCACCGCGCGCCGTTCGTTTGCGTCGACGTGGACCGACTGAACCCCGGGCACGGCGCTGAGCGCAGCGGCGACCGCACTCTCGGCGTCAGGGCCGTTCATCCCGGAAACTTCGATGACGATTTCTTGCAGGCGCACGCTAGCCGGTGCCTGCGGCGATCCCCGCGATATGCCATCCGATTGCTTGCAGGCCGGCCAAACCAAAATACGCGAGCGCGATCACCAGCCGCTCTGCGGCCGGCACTTGATAGTATGGGTCCGTGGCAAGCGACGGGTGGAATGCCGAGAGAATACGACGCCAGGACAACGCGATGATCACGATGATGAATATCAGACCCGGACTATACCAGATGATCGACAGCGCCGCGATCACCGCAATGCCCGCGATCCATACTTTGGGCGACAGCGCGCCGACGATTCTGCCGCCGTCAAGCGGTATGACCGGCACCATATTGAACAAGTTGACGAAGAATGTCGCCGACGCGACTGCGAACCAGATCTTGCCACCGCCTTGCGCGCCGACGATGTAGCAAATTGCGGCGCCGGCCGTTCCTAAAAGTGGGCCCGCGATTGCGACCTCGGCCTCCACGCGAGCGTTCGGCGGCATCTCGCGCATGGCGACGAACGCGCCGAAGAACGGGATGAAGATCGGCACGCTTGCCTTGATGCCGCGCCAGTACATCGCAAAGACGTGACCCATCTCGTGCACGAAGATCAGCAGCACGAAGCCGGTGGCAAAAGGCCACCCGTAGACGGTCGACCATAACCAAATGCTTGCGATCAGCGATCCGCCCGAGAGCAGCAGTTTGCCAGCGATCGCGATCCACTTGAAATTGAGAAGCAGGATGAGCAGGCCTTTGAACTTCGCCCACAGGGCGAGCAGCGTCAGCCCGATTCCTGCTGCGCCTGCTTTCTTGGCACCGTTCTTGTTGTGCGATGGCTGGTCGGGCGGAGTTGGTTCAAGTTCGCCATTGAGCGAACGCTTGACCGCCACGAGCCGATACCCGGGCGGAAGCAATTCCGGCGGAATCCCGCCGCCATACTGTTCTGGCACACTCACATTTTATTGCTTCATATTCTCCGTAGTGCCGACCTTTATGGTCGGCCGCGTTCTGTGGTATCACAGCGGGTCGGCGTAGTGCACGCGCTCGAGATAGAGGCCGTGCGCGGGAGCGGTGAAGCCGGCGTCGGCGCGGCTTGCCGGCGCGAGCAATCGCAGGAGATCGGTTGGCTCGCGCCGCCCGCGTCCGACTTGCACGAGCGTGCCGACGATGATCCGCACCATGTGATGTAGGAACGAATCCGCGGTGATCCACAGATCGATGAGTTCACCCTCGCATTCGATCGCAAGCGAAGTGACATTTCGCCGAGTACCACCGCGGATCGGCGGCGTTGCGCAAAACGCCGCAAAATCGTGCTCGCCTACCAAGTGCAGCGCGGCCGCTTTGATCGCGTCAAGATCGAGGTGCGCGCCGATGTGAAATACGCGATGTTGGTGCAGCGGCGACGGCGCCGGCCGGTTGAGCACGCGATAGCGATACGTTCGCGCAAGCGCGGATCGCCGCGCCGAAAAATCCGGCGGCCGCTCGACGGCCCGCACGACTGCGACGTGCGCGTGCCGCAGCATCGCGCTCAGCGCGACCGGCATCCGGCGCAATTCCATGCCTGCGGTGGTGACAAATGAAACCACCTGACCCGTCGCGTGCACGCCCGCGTCTGTGCGGCCCGCATTCACCACCCGCACGGGCTCTCCGAGCAAGACGGCGAGCGCAGATTCGAGTTCGCCCGCGACGGTCGGCAGTTCCGATTGCCGCTGCATGCCGTGCGAGAAGTGACCATCGTATTCCACGACGAGCGCGATGGTGCGCCGCTGCCCTTCCATCGTCGGGCGGCTAGCTCAACGCCTCGGGCTTTTGCAATGGGAACAGCAGCACGTCGCGGATCGACGTCTGTCCGGTCAGCAACATCACGAGCCGGTCGATGCCGATGCCGATGCCGCCGGTGGGCGGCATGCCGTATTCAAGCGCCTGCACGAAATCCCAATCGGGCTCGGGCGCTTCGCTGTCGCCGGCCGCGCGATCGCGCGCTTGCGCGACAAAACGCGCGCGTTGATCGTCGGGGTCGTTCAATTCGGAAAAAGCGTTGGCGGCTTCCATGCGCGCGATGAACAGCTCGAACCGCTCCACGAGTTCCGGATCGTCGGGCTTGCGCTTGGCAAGCGGCGATAGCGCGACCGGATGAAAAAGCACGTAGGTCGGATCGTTCAAGTGCGGCTCGACGAATTTCTCGAAGAGTTTGTCGATGATGTGCGCGTGGCTGTCTTTCGGCCCGACGCCGAGTTGGGCGGCGCGGGCAGCGGCGCGCGCGCGCTCCTCCACCAGCACGTCAGCCCGTTCGAGGCCGCCGAATTGTTTCATGGCGTCGAGGAACTCGATCCGGGCGAACGGCGCCTGCAGCTTGATCTTGCCGTCTGCGAACTCGTGCTCGCCGCGTATGCCCGCGGCGGCGGCGGCATGCAGAATCAGGTCTTGCGAGAGTTGGAGCATCCCTTCGAAGTCGGTGTACGCCTGATACAGCTCGAGCATCGTGAATTCTGGGTTATGCGTCCGGTCGATGCCTTCGTTGCGAAACGTCCTGCCGATCTCATAGACTTTCTCGATGCCGCCCACGATACAACGTTTGAGGTTCAATTCAGTGGCGATGCGGAGTTGGAGCGGAATGTCCAAAGCATTCGAGTGCGTCAGAAACGGACGCGCGTTCGCGCCACCCGCCACGCTCATCAACGTCGGCGTCTCTACTTCGAAGAACCCACGTTCGTCGAGATAGCGCCGGATCCCCGAGATGATCTTGCTGCGCAGGAGCATCGTGTCGAGCACCGGCCGGTTGACGATAAGGTCGACGTAGCGCCGGCGGTAACGCATTTCGGGATCGGTGAGACCGTGGAATTTCTCCGGAAGCGGCCGCAAGCTTTTCGCGAGGACGACGAGTTCACGTGCAGCGACCGTGAGCTCGCCGGTCTTGGTGCGAAACGGTTCGCCGCGGACGCCGATGATGTCGCCGCGGTCGAGCGCATCCACAAGCGTGAACGCATCGCCCAGATCAGACGCGCTGAAGAACACTTGGACGCGGCCCGATTGGTCGACGAGGTCTCCGAAGGCGACCTTTTTGCCCATGCGGCGCAGACTGCCCAACCTGCCGGCGACGGACACGGACGCGCCGGAATGTTCGCTGACGGCTAGGTTGTCGAATGCTTCCCGCAGTGCGGCGCCTGAGTGGGACCGGTCGTAGACGGTGTGAGAGAACGGATCCAGTCCGCGAGCGCGCAATCCGTCGAGCTTTGCGCGCCGGACCTTGATGAGTTCGGCTTCGGTCGCGCCGAGCTCGGGCTCCCGGCTCATTTTGCCTTCGCTTTAGCGCCGGTCTTCCGATTGCCCCTGATGGACACGATCTTGAGTTGGATCTCTCCGCCCGGCGTGGTGACGTTGACAACCTGGCCGGGTTTTGCGCCGATGAGCGCCTGGCCGATGGGGGATTCGTTCGAGATCTTGGCGTTGAGCGGATCGCTCTCGGTGGATCCGACAATCGTATAATCGAGATCCGCACCGCTCGCCATGTTCTTGATCTTGACGGTGCTGCCGAGATGCACCTCATCCCCGCCGCCATCGCTCTCTTCGATGATGCGCGCGCTGCGGATCATCGCCTCGAGTTTCAGAATGCGCCCTTCGACGAATGCTTGCTCTTGTTTCGCATCCTCGTACTCCGCGTTTTCCGAGATATCGCCGAATTCTTTCGCCTGCCGGATGCGATCGTTGACTTCTTTGCGGTGCACCGTCTTCAGATCGTCGAGCTCGGCTTCGAGCTTGCGCAAACCTTCTTCGGTAAGCAGGGTTTCTTTCTCGTTCATCGTCTCTCCATAGAACTACAGGGGAGTGGCGGTCGACTTTATGCCGGCCGGATTCAATTCCTCGACGCGAGGGTGGAAGCGAAGCCGTCGCAGCAGGTCGAGGTAATCGTTTTCTGCGACTTCTTCCCAGCGCTTGCCAGGCAGGGCGAGCAGCG
>DATBOZ010000106.1:0-4195 GCA_036561585.1 Candidatus Eremiobacteraceae bacterium
AGGATGGTCTCTCGGTAACGCGATCCGCTCGGTGTCAGCTTGTAGACGGTGCCACATCCCTTTTCACAGCGGCGGTCGCCACCGTAGACCGTGGTGCCGTAGAACGCTCCGGAGGAATCGCCGATCAGCTGGGCTTGAGGATTTCGACCGTCGATCGGAGGGTTTTGCAATTGTGCGGCGTCCGCGGGAACTCGCAGGAATGCGGAGAGCACCACCGCTGTCACGATCATCTTCTTCACGGCCCACTCCCTCGATCGACGCGTTCAGCGCCGGCGCGAAACGTTGGCGAATGTTCGATTTCGAGAAACGTCAACCCCGCCAATAGCCGAAGCATGGGCGGTCCCTGGGGCGAACGGCCCTGCAAGCTGTGTTTACGAGCTTGCGTGCTCCAAAAGATAGCCCGTGAGGAGATCGGCTTGCACGATCAAAATTTCGCGCGCGCCCGCCGCAGCCGCGATCGACTCCAGCACCAACAGTCCGGCAGCGATGATGTCGGCCCGCTGAGCCGACAGACCGTGTAAACGCTTCCGTAGCACCAGCGGCAATGCAGATACTGCGCGACCGAGCTCTGCAAGCGCTGCTACGCCCACCCGCGCAACGCCGCGCTTGTCCTCGGCTTGGAGCATTCGCACCGCAGTGGCCGCCGTGCCGCCGACGCATGCCAGCATTCCCATCGGGCGCACGGCGGCTTTCAGACCGTCAAGGCTGAGTGCGACCGCGGCGCGGCATCGTGCGAGTTCGCCGGCGGTCGGCGGGTCCGACTCGAGAAACCGCTCGGTAAGCCGCACGGCGCCGAGCGGCAAGGATGCAGTGCGCACCGGTTCGCCTTCGCCGTCGCGGCGCGCGATCTCCGCGCTGCCGCCGCCGATATCTACCACGGTCAGCGCAGCGTCCACTGCGATGCCCGCTTCCAATAGACCGTGGCGGGCCCCGACGAACGACGCATTCGCTTCTTCGTCGCCGATCAGCACGTGGAGTTCGGCGCCGGTGATCTCTTGGACGCGAGCCGCGAATGCGCCGGCATCGGCGGCTTCGCGAAGCGCGCTTGTGCCGATCGCGAACGTGCGGTCGGCGTGTCGAGCAAGCGCCGCATAGTCGTTGACGGCGGCAAGCGTCCGCTCGGCGGCGGCCGGCTCCAGCAATGTACCGGGTGCGATGCCCTCGCCGAGGCGGGTGCCGCGCGATTCGTGATACTCCGGCGTGAAGCGGCCCTCGGCGGCAAACGATGCGATGAGCAACCGGCACGAGTTCGTGCCGACCGAAATCACAGCGGCTCTCATGGATTCAATGTAGTGCCGATGTTCATCATCGGCACGGCCGACCGTAAAGGTCGGCCCTACAGAGCTTGTACACGTCGCTCATGATTGTCGCCGACTGTATAGGTCGGCCCTACATCGTCGGCGGCGCATGGTTAGTAGCGTTTTGCGGCCGATGCTTGCCGGGTCTTTTGGATGAATCCGAGCGATTTGTCGTAGCGGGCGAGCGCGACGGCGAGGTAGACGGTATCCAAAATTGAGAGCTGCGCAAGCCGACTCGTCATCGCGTCGCTCGAAAATGCCGTTTCGCGCGCGGCGGTGAAGAGCGTGATGTCGGCGACCTTGGTGATGGGCGAGGTGGCGTTATGCGTGAGGCAGATCGTCGTCGCGCCGCTCTCCTTCGCCGCGCGAAGAGCCTCCACCACATCGCGGCTGCTGCCGGTATGCGAAATGCCCAACGCGACGTCGTCAGGACCGAGCAGCGCCGCCGACGTCGCAAGAAAATCCGCGTCGGACATGGCAAAACACGTGACGCCGATGCGGTGGAACTTATGATAGGCGTCGTATGCGATCGACGACGACCCGCCCACGCCGTAGATATCCATTCTTCGCGCCCGGCCGATCGCGTCCGCGGCCCGCTGCAGACTGGCGTCGTCGAGCACTTCGATCGTGTCTTTGAGCGCCTGGATGTTCGCCTGGAAGACCTTTGACTTCAACTGCTGGATGGAGTCCGCCGGGGTGATCGCCTCGAAGATCGTGTCGGCGGGCGCGACGAGATCGCGCGCCAGCATGATCTTGAATTCTTGATAGCCTTTATAGCCCAGTTTCTGACAGAGCCGGACGACCGTCGATTCGCTCGTCGCCGTCGCGTCGGCGAGCTCGGTCACGGTGAAGTGGATGAGCTCTTCAGGATGCTCTTTGATGAAATCGGCGACCCGCTTCTCCGCCGTGCGTAACGCCGTATACACGCCGTCGATGCGGATGAAACATCCAGGGATGCTGACCGGCTCGACGTGCGACATGGCGCATGGGTTGGCCCTCGCCGAGATTTCCCCCTACGCCTGCAGAACGGCGGACGACTACGGGCGGCGCTTGCCTGCGTGCCAGTCGAATTTGGGCGGTCGCAAATCGGAAGCGGCGCCTCGCGGATCCCACTGCGCCGTCTGCCGCAGATAGTCCGCGATCTTCTGCTCGAACGTCGAATTCGAAGAAGCGCGATCCGAAGCGAGCGCGACGCGCGGCCTGCCGCCGGATTCGTCGACGATTTCGAAATCGAATGCCGGTCTGCGCCGTTCCGTCACCGCGCGTCGAATCGTCGCAAAGCACGAAGCGTCCGGAGCCACGGTGGCGAGCCGCCCATCTTCCAGACGAATGACGGCGCCGAAACGGCCGGCTTGCACGACGATTCCGCGAATGACTTCCACCGGAATTACCGCAGGGACGGCGGCGGCGTCTGCACGACGATGAACACTTCGTGCGGCTTCGTCAAACCGAGTTGTTCGTGGATGAGCGGCACCAGATATTCCGGATCATGCAACGCCTTGATCTGTTTCTGCAGCGCGCTCGACGATACGACGAGATCGGCATTGCGCTTCTCGAGCGCAACGATCTGCTTGTGCAACCGGTACGACTCGGACCCGACGCGCCACGCCTGCAGGCCACACGCGATCATGACCGCGAGCGCCCCAGCGACGAGCGCGCAACGCACGGCGATCGTGCTTGCGCGCGACACCGCCGCGCGCCAAGGCGCATGGATCGGCGCCCGCGCGAGGCGGACAGCCTTATACCCGAAGCTACCGCGCCGCACGGTCAACCGCCAGCTCCGCGTGCGACCCGATCTTGCGATACTTCTCGTAGCGGCGGTCGAGCAGATCATCGGCCGTCAGTTTCGAGAGAGTGCCGAGCGCGCGAACATCGGACTCGAGGACGCGACGGACCATGTCGGCCGCATCGCTATGCGCGCCGCCGGGCGGCTCCAGCACCACTTCGTCGACGACGCCGAATTCGAACAGATCGTCGGACGTCAGGCGCAGCCGCGACGCCGCTTCTTCCGCCTTCGACGCATCGCGCCACAAGATCGAGGCGGCCGGTTCGGGCGACGCGACCGAGTACACGGCGTGTTGCAACATGGCGACGTGATCGCCGACGCCGATGGCAAGCGCGCCCCCGCTTCCGCCTTCACCTATCACATTCACTATTATCGGCACTCGCAGCCCAGTCATCAACTTGATCGAGGTGGCGATCGCTTCGGATTGGCCGCGTTCTTCCGCGCCGATGCCCGGATAGGCACCCGGCGTATCGACAAAGGTCACGAGCGGCCGGCCGAACTTCTCGGCCAGCTGCATGATGCGCTGTGCCTTCCGATAGCCTTCGGGATGCGGCATGCCGAAGTTGCGGTAGAGATTTTCCTTGGTGTCGCGACCCTTCTGCTGCCCGAGCACAAAGACCGGCGTTCCCGACAGATAGGCGAATCCGGCCACCATGGCCGCGTCGTCTGCATAGTGCCGGTCGCCGTGAAGTTCGGTGTACCCTTCCATGGCGGTGATGTAGTCGAGCGCGAGCGGCCGTCTCGGATGGCGCGCGAGATGCACGCGTTGCCACGGCGTGAGGTTGGAAAAAATCTCGATCTTGAGCTGCCGGGACTTCTCTTCGAGCGCGCGGATCTGGCTCGACAGGTCCACGCGGCCAGACTCGTTGAGCTTTTTGAGGTCCGCGATCTTCTCTTCGAGCTGCGTCAGCGGCTGCTCGAGTTCGACGATGACGTTCATGCGGAGATCGCCTTACACTCGAGAAAGCGCAGGACGCGGCCGAGGCAGCTCTTCAGCTCGTTACGGCGCACGACCATGTCGATCTGCCCATGCTCGAGCAGGAATTCGGCCGATTGAAATCCTTCGGGCAGCTTCTGGCGGATCGTCTGATCGATGACGCGCCGGCCGGCG
>DATBOZ010000107.1:0-6888 GCA_036561585.1 Candidatus Eremiobacteraceae bacterium
GAGATGCTGCAAAGCAATCGCGATGCCAAATGCACGCTGGGCTTGGCGAGCCCCATTCAATCCCTTGCGCGCAGCCTCGCGTGCCCGACCGAGGTCGCCAAGCGCGATGCAATACGCAGCGATGTTCGTGTGGTCGCGTGCACTCGCTCTTTGCTTTAGCGGCGCGTAGCCATCGGACCCCCAAACAAGCGCGAACCAGGCTTCGATAGGCCCGCCGCTCGGAATTCAGGCTTTCCCGCACCGGCGTTGCGTGATTAAAGCCATGAGAGATCGTGGTCGCGAACAGCGTTTTGGCAAATACTGCGCTTCGGCAGCCGACGGAAATCAAGCGGCTACGGCATCTAGATGCAAACCACCATCTCTGCGACTATGCGAGGAGCTGCATTGAAGAGTCACAATCGAATCGCAAAACCCAGCCTCGCCGACTACCTCGCGGTGATGAGCCGCGCCGTCTTCCAGGCGGGCCTGAGCTGGGCGGCCATCGATCGCCAATGGGAACCGTTGCGCAAAGCCTTCGACGATTTCGACGTCAAAAAAGTCTCGCGCTACCGAACTCCGGACATCAATCGCATCATGACGTCGCCCGGCATCTTGCACAGCAAGCGGAAGATCCAAGCGACGATCAAGAACGCCGCGACGATTCTTGCGCTCGACAAAGAATGCAAAGGGTTTCGCAATTACTTACGATCGCTCGGCTCGTACGAAGAGCTGACGGTCGACCTCAAGAAACGCTTCTCGTTTGTAGGGGACATCAGCGCGTACTACTTCCTCTATCGCGTTGGGGAACCAGTGCCGCCATTCAGCAAGTGGATTAAGACGGTAGAGGGCGATCATCCCCGCATCCGAGAGATGGTTGCGGAGACCAAGCCGCGGACTAGCAAGAAATAGAGTTCGAGACTCATCGGCATCGGCATGTTATGATGTAAGCACGCCCGGCTTTCTGCCGAGCGCAGCGCCATTCAGAAAGGACCGTCACCGTGCCATTTCCTACGACGTTTGCCCGCTCTTGGGGCGCGATAGCTGGAACCCTTGTGGTCGGCCTCGCCCTTGGGCTGTCCATCCTCGGAATCGCAGGCGCCGAGCGTGTGCAACCGGACACCTCCAAGACCTTTAATTGCAATAATAACTCCGCATGCGTGCAAGGCGTCGAAGCGCGCGGCGGCTCCTACGGAATCATAGGCAAATCACCCGCCGGTGCCGGCGTGTTTGGCGAGGTCGATTCCGCAAACTTCCCGACATACATCAGTTCGGGCGTCCAGGGAGATGACTATACCGAGCTATCTTACGACAGCGGCGTTAGTGGCTACTCGGATGTCGGCAACGGGCTACGCGGCGAGGTTGGCCCGAGCTCCATCAATGGAGTTGCGGTCGTTGGCATAACGGATTCCGCCACCGGCTACTTATTCTCTGGGACCGGGAACTTCAGCGGGGGTGGATTCACCGATATCGACGGATACGGCAACATCATCACGACCGGCCTGATATCCACCGGGGGCTCGTGCCATAACGGATGTTCGAAGACAGTGGGCGGAGACCGTCGCGCCATATCATACACACCCCGCGAAAGTCTCCCTTCGATGGAAGACACCGGTGAGGCGCGCTTGGTGGACGACCGCGCGTACGTGCGGATCGACGCGGCACTCGCAAACGTCATCGACGGCGGGGCCGAGTACTCCGTCTTCATTACGCCGGAGGGCGACAACCGCGGACTGTACGTGACGCAGAAGTCGTCGATCGGATTTGCCGTTCGCGAGAGCCAGTCCGGCCGTTCGACACTCGCGTTTGCCTATCGGATCGTCGCGAAGCCCTACGCCGACGCATCTTTGCGGCTGCCGATGCGCACGTTCCCGGCCCGCGTGATTCAATCCACGCATCGCGATTCGCGGACGTCGATCGCAAACCACTAGATCGGCGACCTCTGCCTTCGGTATTTGCCCGATTCGGGGTGCCCGGATTTGGGTAAAATTAGGGCAGAAAGGAGTGGTCTTGTGAAACTAATCTGTGCTACGTTGATGGCCCTCGCGTTCGGGTTTGCGCCCGCAATCGCAGACCCGCCGCCGTACGTCGACACGGCGTGCGGAACTTGGGTCAATGACGACTGGGTGCCGAACGGCAACTGTCCTGATGGGTTCAAGCATGACTCGCTCAGCGGAACGATCACGATTGTGAAAGGCCACCTCGTGACGTTACAGCAAGCCACGCGCACGGTGGTGATCGACGATCAGCCCGCGCTGGATGCGAAGCAGAGCGGCAAGGTGGCCGTTGGCCGCGTTGTCGTTGCATACGGCTTCTGGAAGGACCAGAATTTCTTCGCAACCGCGATCTACTGAGCGCGCTAGCGCTCCGCAGACCATCGAGGGACACCGTCGAATGACGGGGTCCCTCGTTATCGTATTAGGAGCGCCGAGACTGCAAACGTACGCGCGTCGACGGTAAACGTTTCCGTCGCATGCGACGCCGACATCGAAATAATCGACACCGAATACGTCGTCGCCTGAGCTTGATCGAAAAGCACGCCGCATCCACAGTTCGCGTGAACACCCGCGTAACGCAACACCGCGTCGATCGCTCGGACGCCGCCCGCCGAGATGACGATGGACTTCGGCCAGCGCAAAACCGCCTTCGCGTAATCGGGCTCCCCGTTCACCGTGGGGATTTTCGTCAGAAAGACCGTGCGAGAGTCGATCATGGGCTGGCGTCGCGTGGCGAACCCGGGGATCCAGCCGATATGCTGCCGGTCCAAAACAACTCCGCGTCCATCGGGTGCATCGCGCTCGGCAACCGCTGCGAGCGTCAAAGCTCCCTGCTCCAGCCATACTTTGCGAGCGATCGTTTCGGTCAACGCAAGGCTCCGGGCCGCCGACGATTTGAGCATCGCGGCCTTGATCCGATTCACCACCTCAAGCGAAATGTACGCCTTCGACGCGATGACCGTCTCCGAGCCGACTTGCCACTGATAGACTTCGCTGGGCTTCGGCCGCGCGGTACCACCCGGCATCGTGGTGTCGTCCGTACTCACGGTCGTCGAATCGAACACGGAAATCCCGAATCGCGCCGACGTAGGTAAAGCGCCGCCGTAGAGAATCGTGAAGGCGGTCGGGTGTTCGGCCGGAGAGAACATCATCATGTTCAACCTCGTACCTGTGGGCAGCCCAACGGGAAAGATCACCGGGAAGCTCGCGCGCGCCGCCGCATCTCTCACGTCCGACGCCATCGGCTGGCGCACCATCGCAAAAGCGCTGACCGTGACTGCCGCTTTACCGCCGGACAACCATAGGCGCACTCCTTCATAGACTTTCTGGCCGTATGCAGCTCCCACACCCAGGATGATGAGCGCGATAACACCGCACAGCGAGAACAAAACGACCCGATGCTTTTTTGCGTCATACGCGCGTCGCCGAATGGTTCCCATCGAAAGCTCCGGCACGGGGAGCTGCTCTCGCGCGGATCTACCGCGCTCGACAAACTCAGAACGCATGCTGCTGCACCTCCCGCGGCCTATCAAGTGGTGTATCACCATCGTCATCAAGCAGTCCGCGTAATCGAGCCCGCGCGCGGCCGAGTCGCGTTCGGACGGTCGTGTGAGCGATTCCTAAGATCGCTGCGATGTCGACGCTTTTGAGATCATCGAAGTAGAATAAGACGACAACATCGCGCAAATCGGTTGAAAGATCATTCAGCGCGCGCCAGATGTCGACGGTCGATGTTGGTTCCGTGTCGGTGGGCTCACCCAATGTAGGTCCAATCGGTTTCGCCGATCGACGACGAACGCGAGCTGACTCGCGCATCACCACTCGGTAAAGCCACGCGTCAAAGGCGCCGACATCACGGACGCTTCGGATTTTTCTGTAGACGACGACGCATGATTCCTGCGCAGCGTCCTGTGCGAGATTGCGATCGCCTATGACGGTCGCCGCGAGGCGATAGCACTGCGGCCAAACGGCGGCGATAAGCTTATCCACGGCATTCTCGTCGCCGCGTATCGCTCCGGCAATCGTCTCAGGTGTCGCCCAACGTGCCATCAGCCTTCTCTTTCGGTGACCTAACGTGCATGAGAGAGACCTTTGCGCGCCCAAAATGTTCCGGCCCGGCCAAAAATTAAATCTCCTCAAATGCGAGTGAGCCAGCGTTTTAGCCGCGCTTCGGGGCACGGCATCCATCCTGCGCCGTCGCGTAGGACTGGGACCTCCGACTTGGTTGACGCTCATCGGCTGAGCGCCTATACTGAAATCCGATCCATTTTGGCCAGCTGATTGAGGTTGATTCAATGAAGCGACGTATCATTTTCGTGTGCGCTCTCATTTTTCTGTTGTCGGTGGCGAGTAGTTCCGCGATCGCCGGCTCGGGCGCCGATGCAAGGCATCACGTCGTACCGACTCAGGTCAGGCTCGTGCACGGTCCGGCATTCTATCAAACGACTATCGGCCGCCAACCGACGCAGGATGCCGCGCAATCCGAAGACGCCGTGACGTACCAGATCACGCCCACGCATACCGGTGCGATCGATGGACCAGGGACAAAGCTGCCCCTCAGCATTAAATGGACGGCGCCGCTCGGGCAGGCTTCGACCTATCCAGTCATGGCGAGCGGACGCGTCTTTGTCGGCGGCACGAACGTGTTCGCGTTGAATGCGGCGAACGGTGCGACGCTCTGGAGCAAAGCGACGCCGTCGATCGGCTTGGCGTTGGACCACAATAAGCTGTTCAATCTTTCAGGCGGCGGACAGCTTGCCGCGTTCGTTCCGAGCACCGGGGTCGAGCTGTGGTTCAATTCCCTTCCCGGCCAATATGCGTTCTCGTCCCCTCCCGCGGCCGGCAACGGCATGGTCTACACCGGTGGTGCCGGTTCTGGCGGCACAGTCTATGCGGTGAATGAGACCAATGGCAATCTCGTTTGGACCGCCAACGTCGAGAACGGCGACGATTCGTCGCCCGTCGTCACGAGCACCGGCGTCTACGTTTCCTACGTGTGCCCACAGGCCTACGATTTCGCGCCGCTGACAGGCGCGCTCATCTGGCATTACTCTGGGCCATGCGAAGGCGGCGGCGGCGCGACCGCGGTGCTCTATCGCGGCCTTCTGTACACGGAATCGTGGGCAAGCAATCCGCCCGGCCTCATCTTGCGCGGAACCGACGGGTCTCCGCTCGGGACCTTTAACAGCCTCGTGACGCCTGCGTTCGCGAAAGGCCTCGGATACTTCGTCGAAAACAGCAATCAGTCACTTGTTGCGGTGAGTACGCGGACCGGCAACGTCAAATGGACACAGACGTTGAGCGGCGACTCATACTCCGTACCGCCGATCGTGATCACCAACACGCGGTCCGGCGACCTCGTGGTGTGCGCGACCGCAGCCGGGACGCTCGATGTCTACGACGCGAAGACCGGAACGCCGCTGCAATCGCTCAGTCTTGGCTCCGGGGCAGAGAACGGCATGGCGTTTTCGCACGGCTTGCTGGTCGTGCCGTCTGGTAACAATGTCATCGGCTTGAAGTAGTATCGTCGCGTCCGCGAAGGCTGTCGCACAGAGCGCTTGCGCAGGAAGGGTGCGCTTCGCGCCTAACCGCTAATCGATGAGCGAAGCAGGTCCGTCGAACAGTCGCCGGATACGTGCCTATGTCTTCACTTGCGTCACCACCGTGATCGTGCTTGCCTTTGCGCTCGCCGAATGGGGAACCGAGCGGTTCGTCGCCGATCGTTCGAGAACGGCGAGCACGGCGATCGAGCTCGCCATCCTGTTCGCCGCCACACTCGTCTTTCGCCCCGTGCATCAACGCGTTGAAGCGGTGGTCGAGGCTGCATTCAATAGAAGAAAGCGGCGCGCCCTCGACGCGCTCGCGAGATTCCGGCGGGAATTGACCTCGTTCGCCGACGTCGGTCAGCTTCTGCGCCGTGTCATCGAGGCGATCGATCACCATCTCGAAGCGCAGGCGTGCGCGGTGTACCTACGGCGCGATAACTTTCGCGCGGAAGCGTCCTCGTTCGACATCTCCCCCGGAAATGTCGATCTCGACGACCCGCTCGTCGTTCGCTTGCGGTCGAGCGGCGCACCGGCCCAACCAGGGTTGTTGCAATCGGCGGCACGCGGTACCCGCGCATATCCGATGACCGCCGCCGGCGAGCTGGTGGGATTCTTGCTCGTGCGCGATGCGCAGAGCGACGACGATGTCGAATTGGCGCAGATGTTGAGCGGCCTCGCCCAGGATCTCGCCGTTGCGCTCTTGGCGCTCGATCCGTCGCTCCGCGCGCAGAAACCGGCCAGCCCCAACAATATTCCCGCAGACCTGCTGCCCTTGGTCGGGCGCGAACGCGAACTCAGTGAGATCAAAGCCGCGCTCGCGCAATCGCGGCTGGTGACGCTGACCGGCGTCGGCGGGATGGGAAAAACCCGCATCGCATTGCAATGCGCAGCAGACTCGGTCACAGCGCACGAACACGGCGCCTGGTTCGTCAATCTTGCGCCGATAAGCGACGGCACGCTGATCGCCGCAACGATGCTCGCTGCGTTTGACGCCGGCCTTGCCGACGGCGGCGATGACGTGGCGCGGCTGTTAGATTTTCTGCGATCGCGCGACGCGCTCATCGTCGTCGACAATTGCGAGCAGATCGTGCTGGACGCAGCGGCCCTCGTTGCGCTGATTCGCGCGCACTGCCCACGTATCATCATTTTGGCGACGAGCCGGGAGCTCTTCCATCTCGACGGCGAGCAAGTCTATAGGCTTACGTCGCTGCGGTTAGAGGCCGCGGTGGAGTTGTTCGCGCAGCGCGCATCGGCGGTCTTACCAGATTTCGAAGCCGAACAGTCCCAAGACACGTTGCGCGAGATCTGCGAGCGATTGGACGGGATTCCGCTCGCGATCGAACTCGCGGCGGCGCGCGTCCGGGCATTGA
>DATBOZ010000108.1:0-4351 GCA_036561585.1 Candidatus Eremiobacteraceae bacterium
GATCTTTTCGCCGAGCTTCGCTCGGCGTGCTACGTTTATGAGGTGGCCGGTACAGCCTTGACGCCCAAAGACGACGACCAATCCCGAGAAGACCGCGGCAAGAAAAAGAAGCCGGAAATCAGCTTCGACGAATACCGCCACTCCACGCCTTCGGACCGCATCATCGGCGTCAACGTAGAAGACGAGATGCGCCGCTCGTACCTCGATTACGCCATGAGCGTGATCGTGGCGCGCGCCCTTCCGGACGTTCGCGACGGCCTCAAACCGGTGCACCGGCGCATCCTGTTCGCCATGTCGCAGCTCGGCCTCAACCCCGATAAACCGCACCGAAAGTGCGCCGGCACCGTCGGCGAGGTGATGAAGAACTACCATCCGCATGGCGACGTCTCGATCTACGACGCGCTGGTGCGCATGGCGCAAAATTTCAGCCTTCGCTACCCGCTCATCGACGGCCACGGCAATTTCGGTTCGGTCGATGGCGATCCGCCGGCAGCCATGCGATATACAGAATCACGCATCACGCAATTCGCCCTCGAAATGCTGGCCGACATCGACAAAGAGACGGTCGATTTCGTCCCCAACTACGATGCGTCCACGCGCGAACCGTCGTTGCTGCCGGGCCGCGTGCCCAACTTGCTCGTCAACGGTTCGTCGGGCATCGCGGTGGGTATGGCCACCAACATCCCGCCCCACAATCTCACGGAAATCGCCGACGCGCTCGTCGCCATCATCGACGATCGCGAGATCGGCGACGAGGCGATTCTCAAGATCGTGACCGGACCCGATTTCCCCACGGCGGGCCTCATCCTCGGTCGCGAGGGCATTCGGCAGAGCTATCTCACGGGCCGCGGCTCTATCATCATGCGCGGCAAGCACGAATTCGAAGAACTGCGCAGCGGCAAGCAAGCCATCGTCATCACCGAGATCCCATTCCAAGTGAACAAGGCGCGCCTCATCGAGAACCTCGCGCAACTGGTCACCGACAAGAAGGTCTCCGGCATCTCCGACTTGCGCGACGAGAGCGACCGCAAAGGTATGCGCATCGTCATCGAGCTCAAACGCGATGCGCAGCCGCAGCTGCTGCTGAACCAGCTCTACAAGCACACGCCGTTGCAATCGAGTTTCGGTGTCAACAACGTCGCGCTCGTGGACGGCGCACCGCGCACGCTCACCCTGCGACAGATGCTCGATGCGTTCATCGCGCATCGTAAAGTCGTCATCACGCGGCGTTCGCAGTACGAGCTGCGCAAGGCCAAAGAACGGGCGCACATCCTCGAAGGTTACCGCATCGCGCTCGACCACATCGATGCCATCATCAAGCTCATCCGCGCTTCGCAGACCACCGAAGACGCGCGCTCGGGGTTGATGAAGAAATTCGAACTGTCCGAGATCCAAGCCAATGCAATCCTCGACCTTCGCCAGCAGCGCCTCGTCGCACTCGAACGACAGAAGATCGAAGAAGAATACCTGCAGTTGCTCAAGACCATTGCCAACCTGGAAGAGATCTTGCGCAGCGAGCGGCGCGTCTACGCCATCGTCAAAGACGAGATCATCGCGATCAAAAAGAAATACGGCGACAAGCGCCGCACGCAGATCGTCGAGGCCGAAGGCGAATTCGAGATCGAGGACCTCATCCCCGACACCGACGTCGTCATCACCGTCACCGACGTCGGCTACATCAAGCGCCAAAACGTGGACACGTTCCGCGCGCAAAACCGGGGCGGGCGCGGCATCACGGGCGTCAATCTGAAAAAGGAAGACGTGCCGCGCCACCTCTTTGCCGCCACCACGCACCAGCTGATAATGTTCTTCACCAATCGCGGACGCGTCTATCGTCTGCCGGCGTACCAGATCCCCGATGCATCGCGTCAGGCGCGCGGCACGGCGCTCATCAACTTGCTCACGCTGCCGCCGGGCGAATTGGTCACCGCGGTGCTGCCGGTGAAGCGCAACGATGCAGACGGCTACCTCGTCATGGCCACCAAGCGCGGCTACATCAAGAAGACCAAGCTTGGCGACTTCCAAAACGTGCGCCGTAACGGGCTGATCGCCATCAATCTTATGGACGGTGACGAACTGCTCCACGTGGTGCAGACCGACGGGCACGCAGAACTCGTGCTGGCCACCACCGGCGGTTACGCGATCCGCTTCGAAGAGAAGACCGTGCGTCCGATGGGCCGCGCCGTGCGCGGCGTCCGGGCGGTGCGTCTCGGCGCGAAGGATCGCGTCCAAGCCCTCGACGTCGTCACTGCGGAGCGCCGTGAAGTGCTCGTCCTCACCTCGAAGGGATACGGTAAACGCACCGACATCGATCTCTACCGCAAGACCAATCGCGGCGGCAAAGGCATCAAGACGTTCAACAAGACCGAGAAGAACGGCGAGATCATCGAGCAGATGCTCGTCAAGCCTGACGATGAGATCATGTGCGTGGACAGTTCGGGCGTCGTCATCCGCGTCCGCGTCTTTGAGATCCGCGAAACCGGCCGTTCGGCGCAGGGCGTCCGGGTCAAGAAGGTCGACGAAGGCATCGAATTGATCGCCGCCACGAACATCGGCAAGCACGAGGAAAGCGCGGAAAAGATCGCCTCAATCGAATAATCGCGGTGTAGTGCCGGCCTTTATGGTCGGCACTGTGGGGCCGACCTTTATGGTCGGCCGATAATATGAGAGCCGAGATGGCTGGCCGACCATAAAGGTCGGCCCCACATTTTAGGGTAGGGAGCCGGCATGAAAGCTGTGGTGATGGCGGGGGGCGAGGGATCGCGTCTACGCCCACTCACCCAAAGCCGGCCCAAACCGCTCGCGCCCGTCGCCAACAAACCGGTCATGGAACACATCGTCGACCTGCTCAAACGGCACGGCGTGACCGAGATCGTGACCACGGTGCATTATCTGGCGGACGAGGTCGAAGCGTACTTCGGCGACGGCATCGACTTCGGCATTTCGATGTCGTACGCAGTCGAAGACACGCCGCTCGGCACCGCCGGCGCGGTGAAGATGGCCGAGGAGCGTTTGGATGAGACCTTCGTCGTCATGTCGGGCGATGCGCTGACCGACGTCGATCTCACCGCGGTCCTTGAAGCGCATCGCAGCAAAAAAGCCGCAGCGACGATTGTGCTCAAGCGCGTGGAGAACCCGCTTGAGTTCGGTGTCGTCATCCTCGATGACGACGGGCTCGTGCGCCGCTTCCTCGAAAAGCCAACGTGGTCCGAAGTCTTCTCCGACACGATCAACACCGGCATCTACGTGCTCGAACCGGAGATCTTCGGATTGATGGAGCGCGGCCGGATCTACGATTTCTCCAAAGACGTCTTCCCGCAATTGCTCGAACGCGGGCGGCCGGTGCACGGCTTCGTGACCGGCGACTACTGGACCGACATCGGCAACCTGCAGCAGTATCGCGAGGCCAATTACGACGCGCTCGCCGGCCGCTGCCGGCTAGAATTGCCGGGCAGAGAACGCTCGCGCGGGGTCTACATCGGCGCCGGCGCGACGGTGGCTCCGGGCGCGACCATCACCGGCCCCGTGGTGATCGGCAAGAACGCGGAGATCCGCGACGGTGCGGTGATCGAGTCGTACACCTGCGTCGGCGACGGCTGCATCGTCGAGACGCAAGCGCAGCTCGCGAGCGCCGTCGTCTGGAACGATGCGTACGTCGGCAAACGCAGCAAACTTTCCGCGTGCACGGTGGCCGAGCACGTCATCATCAAAGATGACGTGTCGGTGAGCGAAGGCGCGGTGATCGGCGCGCGCTGCACGCTCGATGCAGGCGCGCAAGTACGCCCACACGTGAAACTGTGGCCGGACAAATTTGTCTCCGCCGGCAGCGTCGTCTCGATGTCGCTCGTCTGGGGTACGAAGTGGCCGGGTTCGCTGTTCGGCGGCGAGGGCGTGAAGGGCATCGCCAACATCGAAATCACGCCGGAATTCGCGTTGAAGCTCGGGCAAGCGTACGGCTCATTTTTCGAACCGCATGCGGTGGTCATGACCAGCCGCGACACGCACCACGCCACTCGCATGATCAACCGCTGCCTCATCTCCGGACTCATGTCGGTTGGTTGCGACGTCCACGATCTGCGGACGTCCCCGATCCCGCTCGCGCGTTACGAAGTGCGCAGCGAGGGCGCAGGCGGCGTCCACGTCCGCGTGCATCCCGACGATCCGAACAGTCTGCTGATCGAGCTCTTCGGCGCAGGCGGCACGAATCTGGACAAGAACGGCGAGCGCAAAGTTGAAAACCTGTTCTTCCGCGGCGATTTCCGCCGCACGTCCATGGATGACGTCGGTTATCTCTCCTTCCCCGAACGCGCACTGGACCGCTATAACGCCGGCTTTCTGAAATCGTTGAACG